>JAQXIE010000055.1 GCA_029007645.1 Bacteroidales bacterium | reverse complement strand
AGCAGGTAGCCGCCGTTGGCGTTGAGCGTCGATGCGGGGATCGAAGCCACCTCCGGTTTGAACAGATCCTTGTCGGTGCCCAGTACGCGCAGCGACAGCGGCTCGGTGAAATTGGCGCCGCGGATCTGAAGCACGCGCGTCTGCGAGTGGTTCACGGCCACCGTACCGAAGTCCAGAGCCTCGCCGTTGACGGGTTGCGTCAGCGTCGGATCGCCCGTGATCGGAGGCGTCGGATCCGATCCCTCTTGCTCGCTCAGTTTGAATACCTCCGTGGTGCGCAGACCCCAGACATATTCGGCCAGCTCAGGGAAGTCGACAAACGGGTTGCGGTTCCCCTGGCATTGCTCAACCAGGTTGTTGCGGTCTATCTCCTTCTGGCTCACCGGGTCCTGGCGTGCCCACTGCAGAAGCATATTGCATGCCCATTGCGTCAGCGTCGGATAGGACTCGGCCCGGTACATGTAGTTGATCACCCAATTGATGTCGTCGTAGACGCAGGCCATGTAGAACATGGTGCGGGCAAAGTCTCCCTTGTATTCGTCGGCGGGTTCGAAAACTCGGCTGGCTCCACCTCCGTAACCGTTCTTGGGAGCTCCCACCTTGCTTACGCCGTTGTCGAATGTGGTCGACGACGTCGGCCCGAACGGATAGTTCAGCTTGGCCTGGTTGGCCGCCCCATTGCTCGGGTAGAGGTTCCACATGTCGCTGTAGGCCGGAGTGTAATCAACCGAGTTTCCTTTCTTCCACCAGGATTTAGGCACCGAGTGCTCGCGCTGCATGCCGTAGCTCGAGAAACTCTGTCGTCCGGACTGGCCGCGCTGGATCAGGTACATCTCGTCGGAGTACATGTCCCACCACCGCTTCAGTCCGTCGACCAGCTCGGGATAGATATCGGTAGTGATCCAGTAATCGGGCAGCTCATAATAATTCAGCTGCTTGTGCGTGCTGACGCATTCCTTGACCGCAGCCTTGAGCGTCTCGCGTTTCTTGCCGTCCAGACGGTCGTAGTAGCCGGGCTTGAAGCCGGCGTACGACGCGGTGACCGAGAACACCAGTGCCAGTATGAATATTAACTTCTTCATAGAGACAGGGGTGTTATCTTGCCATTACTGATACCGAGTTGACCTCCCAGGCGTCGGCCGCCGAGTCGGTGGATTCATATTTGAATCCGATCTGCACTTTCTTGCCGGCGTATTTGCTGATGTTTATATCGCCGGAGCTGGTGAATGTCCAGCTGTCGGCTGTCGGCCATGTGGGAATTGCGAACTGTTCCCAGGTGTCGGAACCCTCTTCGCGGACGGCCAGAGCGCACATCTCCTTGATGTTGTTCTGGTACTTGGCCGCGTGGCTGAACGACACCTTCGCTTCGGTCATATCCGTGAGGTCGATTACGGGCGACACGGCGTAGGCCTTCGACGCGCGGGCCGAGCCGCCGGTGAAGGAGTTGGCGTAGAGGTAATGATTGCCGTTGAATTCGCGCCAGCTCCATACACCGCTGATGCCCTGGCCCAGCGAGACGTTTTCGAACGTCCAGTCGCAGCTTGTGGCCGCGGGGTCGAGCCCGCTGTAGATCTGGCTGAATTCTTTTTCGGGCTTGACTTCCAGGCCTTCGAGCTCGAAGTCGGTCATGGTGCCCGGGCAGTCGGTGAGGGCGGTCATGGCCATCGCCGTGCTGATTTCGCCAAGCACGTTGATGCGTTTCTTATAGACTTCGGGATTGTCGGCCAGGTTGGCGTATTGTCTCAGCATAGAGCCTTGAGGCAGCTCCACGAGCAGACACTTGCTCCAGTCGGTGCAGTCGGCGGCGTCGGCAATCAGGATGGTGTTGTCCATCTCGGCGTCGGCGCCGAATATAACGTCGCTGTTGGAGGTGACGTTGTTCACACCGGCCTTGACCGAGCCGACGATATATCCGCTGACCCATCCGGTGCGGTGCTGGCTCGAGGGATCCTGAGCCTGCGCTATGGTGAAGGGTTTATCCTTCGAGCCGAGGTCGTCGATCATCACGTCGTCCAGACCGCGGATGGTGAGCTGCCAGGAATCGCCGTAATATCCGAGGATACCGCGCACGGATCCTGTGCCCTTGGGCAGTGTCTGGTTGTAGAAATTGCTGTAGCCCGACATGCGCACGGCGATGGAGTCGCCGGCTTCGTTCTTAAGATAACGCGAAACGGTTTCCTGATAGGGGGCGTAGGTGAGCTCGCCGCCACCCACGAAGTGCACGTCGCGCAGCTCCACGAGCTGACTCTGCATCAGCGGCAGGTTGCCCTGCGAGATTGGTATGCGCTCCACTATGCAGTAGGGCGTTTCCGACGGCCATGTGGCCGGATCGTTGCTGACCAGCTCCGTGTCGGGGACAGGCATGCCGTTCTTCTGCGCATGCTGCTGCCAGTAGTTGTAGGCCATGAAGCCTAACTGCGGCTCTCCGTCATAGGGGTCGCCCGGCGAGCCCACCTGCTGCAGCCCGCGGTAGTAGCCCAGGTAGAGCCCCGTCATGTCCACCACAACATCCTGGCCCAGCCTGTACTCCGTATACATGCTGCCCTGGTTGATGCTGAACGTCAGTGCTGCGGTCTCGTCCTGGATCACCAGCGACTTGTAGATATTTCCGGTGGCGTCCGACGATACGACACGTCCGTGGATTATGTAGTGGGTGCCGTCGGCGTCCTTGTCGCCCAGCAGTACCGTCCGGCCCTGATAGGCCTCCTTAAGTTCGAGGATAGTGGTGTTTGCCTTGATTGTGGCCTGAGGCACAACCAGCTCCGGAGTGTCCATGTCGGCCTGGCAGGACCAGAGGCCCGTCGCCATGGCCAGTATCCCGGCACCAAGAATGAGTATATTGTGCGTTTTCATCTTTCTGTTTATTTAGACTTTCCGGTAATCTGGAAATTGCGAATCTCCCAGGAGTCGGCGTTCTGTGCCGTGGAAGCGTATTTGAAACCAACCTGGATCTGTTTGCCTTCGAAAGCGGAGAGGTCGATTTCGCCCGATTTGGCGAAGTCCCAGTTTCCGGAGGCAGGCCAGTTGGGGATCGGAAGCTGGGTCCATTCGGACTCGCCCGCTATGCGCACCACGAAACCGCAGAGCTGCTTGATGTTGCGCTGGTAGTTGGCGGCGTGTTCGAACTGGGCGCGGATGCGGGTCATGCCCGTGAGGTCGATTACGGGCGACACGGCGTAGGCCAGAGCCTCGCGCGAGCCGCCGGAGTAAGCGGTGCCGTACAGATAATGACCACCGTTGCGCTCGGTCCAGCTCCAGATGGTGCTGAGTCCGCCGAGATTGATATTCTCGTATGTCCAGTTGATGCTGGCCGCGCTGCCGTCAAGTCCGGCGTAAATCACCTCGGGAGCACCGCCGATGTTGATGTTGTCCAGGCAATAGGCCGTGCAGTTGTTGCCGCCATGCTCGGTGCGGTAGCGCCAGGCCACCTTGATGACGCCGCTCAGCGACGACAGGTCGATTGTCGTGGTTGCCCATTCGCTGTAGCCGTCGGCCGGTGCCTCCGGTATATTGGCCTGAAGCTGCTGTACCGGCTCGTTATCCTTCATCAGCCAGACCTCCATGGTGGAGTCGTCGCCTTTGTAGCCCGAACGCATCGTGAACGTAAAGGTCTTCGACACGCTGTTGTCGACATTGACTGCCGGACTCACCAGCCAGTCCTCGTAGGGGCCTTCGTTGGCCGGGGCACTGTAGGCCGTGGCCACGATGTAATTCTGGTTGTTGTTCGTGGCTATGCCCCATCCCAGCACGCTGCCCGAGACAGTGCGGATCTGCCAGCCCTCCTGACGGTAGGTATTGAAATCGGAGCTCGTGTCCCAGCCCTGCCATAAGTAGGGTACGGGTGCGATTTCCGGTTCGGTCGATTCCTTACCCTTGTCGCCCCAGACGTAGTCGCTGACGGAGCGGATACCGTAGGCGCCGCAGTATTTCGAGCCGGTAGTGCCCCGCAGGGTCACCAGCTCGCCGAAGCGGTCGGGGTTGTCCGACAGGTTCAGTGCGTTGCGCACAGGCCCGCTCGGCAACTGTACGGTGGCGCAGTCTTCCCACGTCAGCGTAGCCCGCTGGGCTTCGTCAAGCGGATTCTTGTATGATATCAGGATGTTGGTGGCTACCGTGCAGCCGTTGGGATCAAGCACTGCCGAAGCCGCCGACATCGTGTTGCTTACAGCCGTGTTGCAGTAGCCCACGATGTAGCCCGTGGCCCACGGCTGAGCTATCGAGTCGTTCACAAAGCCCGACAGCACCTGCGCCGCAGTCATCGGGTTGTCCCATGTGCCGATACCGGTCTCGCCCGCTTCGGGTACCGGTACCGGCGGCATCGCCAGGTCGTCGTTGCACGACACAACACCAAGTCCCAGCGCAAATATCAAACTATAGAGTAATTTATAGGTCTTTTTCATCTTGCTCATGATTTAGAATCTGATGCCGACGTTGAAGAACACGCGGATGCCCTGCGCGTACCAGATTTTGTTGGGGAATTTGTTGACGTTGTAGTCCGTGTAGTCGAACTTGCCTTCCTGCCAGCCGCCCGTCTGTATCTTGCGGTTGTTGAGAAGGTTGTTGACGCTCAGGTTGAAGTTGACCGATCCGAATTTGGTGTAGATCACCTTGCCGATCGAAAGGTTCATCACCCATGCGTTGTTGAGCTTCTCCTGGTTGGCGATTTCTGCCTGCTTCTGGCGGAACTGCTCCTCGGAGGTGCAGAACTTCCAGAGTCCCGGCATCTCCTCGTGACGTGCGGGCGAGATGTCGAACCAGTTGTCGCCGAACCACTGTCCGTTGACTTCAAAGAACCAGTTCTTGATATTGTAGTTGACGCCGACGGAGTAGACCTGCTGCGGAGTGCCGCCGATATGGTAGTTCTTGTAGTAGACGCGGCGCATCACGTCTTCCTTGGTACCGTTTTCGTAGCTGCGCACACCCATCGGGTTGTTCTTGTACTGATAGCGCGAGAAGGTGCCGGCGGCCGTGATGCTCAGGTTGGAGAGGATCTTGAATTCCATACCCAGCTCGACGCCTTTGTATTCGGTCTGCATGCCGGAGATCACGTAGTTGACGAACGACGAAAGCTCGTAGTCGTAGAAGGCCGTTTTCTTCATCGTGTCCCATGTGCGCATGTAGAATCCGGTGATGCTGCCGCGGAAGCGGTTGTAGTTCCAGGTGTAGGAGATGTCGGCGCTGAGGTACTTCTCGGTGCGCAGGTCGCGGACGGCCTCGTCCTTGGTGCGCGGCGAGATGTAGGCGTCGTAGGGCAGCGGAGCGCGGTTACCTCCGCCCACATGGACGGTGAAGTAGTTGCGGCCGTCAAGCTTGTAGGTGGCGCCGAACTTCGCGGCTCCCACTACGAAGATATGTTTCTGGCCGTAGCCCAGCGACTGCTTTCCCTCGTTCTCGGCGCGGCCGTTCAGCATCTGGCCCTCGCGCTGGAATTCCACCATGTCGAGGCTCATGCCCACATTCATGTTCCAGTGGCGGGTGTTCGACTGCGTCTGGATCCACAGACCTCCGTTGTTGTTGTGGATATTGTAGTCGTAGCCGAAGGTGTCGCCCTCATAGACCTTGCGGTTCGGATTGCGGAGGTCGTTCTGCATGATGTCGGGGTTGCCGGCGAAGTCACGCTCGGAGAAGTTGTCGACATCGCGCCAGTACTCGCCGCCCAGCAGGTTGCGGATGGTCTTGTAGTAATGCGCATTGGTGTAGTTGTAATGCAGGCCCATCTGTGTGGTGAGCCAGTCGGACAGACGCATGTCGAGGGTGGTGTTGAACATCCCCTCCATGAAGTTGCTGTGGCGGTTCTCCAGAATATAGGTTGACTGACCGAGCAGGCTCGGGTCGCGGTCATATTGCTGGCGGTTCATCAGGTTGGTCTGGTACATCATGTCCCAGTTGAGCTGACGGTGCGCTTTCTCGCCGCCCCACCAGTCGGCCACATACTGCTGCTGGGCGAGCTGGGCGGCATAAAGGTCGGGATCCAGATCGCGGTCGGCAGTCGGTTTGAAGTAGGAGGGAAGGTTGCGGTAATAGTCCGGACGCGGGTCGGGTGCCATGTACCAGTTCAGCGCCGAGCTCGAATAGAAGGAAGCGCGGAAGGCGGCTCCTGTGTTGAGCTGCACGCCCATGCGCGGTTTCCATATCCAGTTCAGTGTCACCGAGGGGTCGAAGCTCTCGACGATTCGGCTGCTCTTCTTCTTGCCGTCGAGATAGCCCCACGAGGGGTTATAGAGATTGGAGCCGGCCAGATCGTAGGCTTCCTGTGTGGCAGCGGCGTTGGTGGCGCGCTGTGTGGGCGCTCCCCATGTCGAAATGTTCAGACTGTGCTTGTCGTTGAATACCTTCTGCAGCGACAGGAAATATCCGAAGGAATTGTAGAATGTGCCTTCGATGACGCCCTCGGGGGCCCAGCGTCCGATCAGGGCCATCGAGAAGGCCCAGCCATGTTTGTTCAGGCCCGTGGAGTACTGCAGCATGGCGCGCAGCATGTAGTTGGAGTTGGTGTACGACAGATTGCCGCGCCAGCCGGGCGCGTATTCCGATGCATAGGTGGTGTAGTTGCTCGATCCGCCCACGCCGCCGAAGCCATAGGCCGACGGTGCCAGACCGATGTCGGTGGAACGGCTCCTGAACGCACTCGACGTCATGCCGCCCAACTGCGAATAGTTGAACAGGCCACGCATCGCGTCGTTGAATTTCATGCCGTTGATGTAGCCGGCGCTCCATTGCTGGTCCAGTCCACGGAAACGGAAACGTACCGGCTGGAACTTGAAGCTCTGTGCCTGGTAATAGACATCGTCCGTGGCGCCCTGGATCGTGCCCACAGACTGATTGAGCCCCTCGTCGTCAAGCAGCTCGTCCTCGTTGAAGAGCATATTGTCGGAATCCTGCGACGGGGCGTCGAGACCCGAAGGATCCAGTTTTATTTCTCCCAGATCGCGTACGATTCCGTCCACGATGTCGATATCGGTGTAGGAGTCGTTGTAGCCCGAGGCGATCACCTCGAGCACGTCGCGGCCTGTCTGGGCATTCGATATTACGAAGGTTCCATCCGAGGAACTCGTGACGAAAATCCCCTGGTCGCTTATTAGGACATTGGCGTTGCCGACGGGCGCGCCCGTCTTGGCGTCGACCAAGGTGCCTCGGACTCCGGTGGCGGCCAGCCCCGACAGCGCGGTGACCAGCAGCGTAAGAAGTATTAGTTTGATCCGCATATTGCTGTATTATTGTTATTCCTAATTGGATTTGTTGGTTATTGTTCACTTCACTTCCTGAACCAGGAATATCTCGGTGGGAAGGTGGTCGGAGTATCCGTTGGTCCAGGCTCCTCCCGAGAAGGTGCGCAGCGGATAGCCCTTGTACTGGCCGTCGGTCTGAAGCAGGAAGCTCTTGTTGAGCACTTCGGCACCGTAATATTTCACGCCGCAGGCCCCCTCGATCAGATTTTGGTTCACGATGATCTGGTCGAACAGATTCCAGCTCCCGCGATAGATATAAGAGCCGATTCCCTTGTCGAGTTTCTCCCAGAAGGGATTGAAGAAGCCGCCCGGCTGGATGTCGGAGACTTTGCGCACGGCTCCCAGGGTGACCGACACGCTCTTGTTGAACGGGTCGTCGTTCATATCGCCCATCACGATGATGCCCATGTTGGGGTCGGTCTTGTAGAGGGAGTCGCAGATGGATCGGGTCAGGGCCGCGGCGCTTTCGCGCAGCCAGCTGCTCTCCTTCTCGCCGCCGCGGCGCGACGGCCAGTGGTTCACGATCACGGCTATCCGCGCATACCCGCGAATCTTGTCGCCGAGCAATCCCACCACGCACATCTGGTCGCGCGTCCGGAAATCGGGCTGCTCCGCAATCTCCAGCCTGTGGTTCGTCACCTTCAGCGGGCGGAAGAACTTAGGATTGTAAAGCAATCCCACGTCAACGCCACGGCGGTCCGGACTGTCATGATGGATCACCTTCAGCCCGCGGTCGGCGATCGCCGGCGACGCCACAAGGTCGTTGAGCACCGTCACGTTCTCGATCTCGCTCACTCCGATCAGCGCCGGTCCTTCAGACGTGGTTTTCGTGGTCATCTGCGAGATGACGTACGACAGATTCCTGATCTTCGACCAGTACTTCTTGCCGTCCCACTTGCGCGAGCCCTGAGGCGAGAATTCCAGATCGTACTTGCCGTTATTGTTGATGGTGTCGAACAGATTCTCAAGGTTATAGAAGGCTACGCCGTAGGTGGCGTATTTGGCCGATAAGGCCGGCAGCGCGCCGGTAAGGACCAGCACGGCTACCGCCATTAAAAGTCTGATTTTCTTCATGAAGCCAACATTAAATTATATCAGAAGAATTTCACCTCCCTGCCTTCGAGCGATGACAGCACGGCATTTGCCAGGCTGCTGGCGCCGAGGCGGAACAGGTCATGGTTGAGCCATTCGTCGCCCAGCACTTCCTTGACCAATGCATAATATTGCAGGGCCTCTTCGGTGGTGCGGACGCCTCCGGCGGCTTTGAAGCCGACACGGCGGCCGGTCTTCTCGTAATATTCACGGATGCACCGGCACATCACGTAGGCCGCCTCCAGGGATGCGCCTTTGTAGATCTTGCCGGTGCTGGTCTTGATGAAATCGGCGTCGCAGTACATCGACAGGATCGACGCGCGCTTGATGGCCGCGGCCGTTTTCAGGCAGCCCGTCTCGAGGATCACCTTCAGCTTGGCGTCCTTGGCCGCATGCTTCAGCTCGATCAGCTCGTCGCACATGTCTTCGTAATTGCCGTCGAGGAACATCCCGATGTTCAGCACCACGTCGACCTCCTGCGCGCCGTTGGCAACGGCCAGAGCAACATCAGCCACCTTGACTTCTGTATAGGTCTGGCTCGAGGGGAAACATCCGGCCACAACGCATACGTCAACTCCCTCCACATCAAGATGATCGCGGACAACGGCGGCAAAATTCGAATATACGCATATCGCGGCCACATGACCATATTGGGGATACTCGGCATCGAAGTCATTGACGCGATTGGTGAATTTGGCTACGCTGCGGTCGCTGTCCTCCGTGCTGAGCGTGGTCAGGTCAATGCTGTCTAAAATGAACTTATAAACTTCCGGCGATGCATATTCCTGGGCTTTATTAACTATTTTGGCAACTTCGGCGCTAACTATGGCATCGTCTTCGACGACGTTGCTGGCCTTTAGAGCCTCTTCGTATCTATCCATGGCATTTTGGGGTTTAATTGGGTCTATAGTATTATTACAAAGTGCATAGATTGTTACATTGCAAATTTAACTATAATTCACAAAAATAAGAAATAAAGGCTAAAAATTAACAAAAAAATTCGGAGCGCAGGCGCTCCGAAAACGGTAAGGGCTTGCTTACTGCTTGCTGCCGGCTTGCTTACTGCTTGCTGCCGGCAAGCTTTCTGCCGGGCTCAGGCTTTGGAAAGGAGGCGCCAGCTGCCGGCGGCCAGGGCTGCGGCCGTGGCGTTCATCTCCAGGGCTTTGCTGCGGAAGTCGGGGTGCTTTTCTGTGCGGCAGGTCTTTTCGCCTACGATAAGCAGCCTCCCGGCTGCGCAGATGTCGAACCAGGGTTCCTGCGGCTTGTATTTCGGGCCGAAGCCGTTCTCATAGATCAGGATCATGCCGCCGCCGCGAGCTATGCCTTCCAGGCATATGGCGCGCTCCTCGGGATGCACGCAGGGCGATACCAGCACCTCGCCGTTTTCCGAGGCTTCCATCCAGTGCGCGCGGTTGTCCGCTTTCTGCTGCTCCGTGTATCGCCTGCTCACCTTCACGGCGTGCTTGAAGGGATAGCTCAGAAGCCGGATGTTGCCGTAGAGGGCAAGCTGCTTGCCGGCCACTTCGATCTCGCCGCAGGGGGCGAAGAAATCGCGGCAGTGCCGTTTCAGCCACAGCCGGCGGGGATTGTCGGCAATGTAGTCCTTGGTACATTCCAGCTGATCGCGGTCCAGAATGATGCGGTCATGGTAATTGCTGATGAATACGGGCCGCGTGGGCTCTTCGGGGCTCAGACCCTGACGTCGGCGCCATAAGCGGGTTGTCGTGGACTTGAGGCGCTGCACCCAATCGCCGAGGTGCATGGCGCCGGCCCGGGTGAAGAACAGCATGAGATGCACATGATCTGGCATGATGATGTGCTCCATCAGTCTGACATGCGGCAGGGCTCGCCGGATATCGGCGATGGCGTCGGCCAGGCATTCTCCCAGCTCGGTCGGCGTGCAGCCGATATGCTCCCGCTGTTGGTCGGGGTGCATGCTCTTCAGGGCCTCGGGGGAGCCGTCGGCGCAGATACGGGCGAAGTCGGGCATGGCGTCCTGCTTCACCATGGTGACCATGTAGATGCAGCGAGCGCGATAGTCATGCCAAGGAGCGCGCCGCCAATAGCTTGGCTTTTTGCGCTTCCAGTAAGGGGGCATCCCGGCATCGGGCCGTTCCGGCCCGGGCTGGCCGCCGCGCTTGCGCTGCGATGACATAAGGCTGAGATTGAGGTGGAGTTGGATTGAAATTGAGGCTTGGGGGGATTCGGAGCGCGGGCGCCGGGGGGATTCGGAGCGCGGGCGCTCCGAAAACGGTAAAGCCGCCAGACCCGCAGCTGGGCTCAATGCCAGCCGGGCTTGGGGCCGGCTTGGGCCTGCTTGGGGCCGGGCTTGGGGCCTGCTTGGGGCCGGCATGGGGCCGGGCTTGGGGCCGGCATGGGGCCGGCATGGGGCTGGCTTGGGGCCGGCTTGGGGCCGGCTTGGGGCCGGGCGGCTTTACTGTTATCAGGGCGCCTGCGCCCTGATCGAGCGGGGCGCCCTGATGGCGCGGGGCGCGCGGTGTGGGCGCCCCGCCGGGATTATTTCACCACGTATTTGCGGCCGTTCATGATGTAGATGCCGGGGGCCAGGCCTGCGAAGGGAGCGACCGGGTCGGCCTGCTCGCGCACCAGGGTGCCGCTCACAGAGTAAACGCGGTTGTCGCCGGTGGCGGCCGGGGCGGCCTCTACGCCGTCAATGCCGGAGCCTTTGCAGAGGCGCAGCGTGGAGATGTGCACGCCGCTCGGCTGGCTGCGTTTGCAGTCCTTCAGGCGGATTGTCTGCTTGCCGGCGCTCAGCGTCATGTGCATGTAGAGGTTGACGATGGTCTCGTCGGAACCGCTCAGCGTATACTTGGCGGGAGCGACCAGCTCGGCACCCTGGCTGCCGTCGGCATTCACGCTGTATACGCCCAGAGTCGGGTCATAATAGGTCGGCTCGCCCTTGCCGGCAACCTGCAACACCAGAGTGTAGGCGCCTGCCTCAGGCACGTCGAATTGATAGTCGGCATATGCCTCGCCGGTGAATTTCTCAATCCAGATCGGGAAGGGGACATAGTTCTCGGGCTCTTCTGCGATGTAGTTGCCGTCGGGCTGCTTGGAGCTGTATTTCAGTACGGCGCCGGGCATGGCGTTGATGCCGACGTTGCTGCCGTTGACGAAGCTTGTGGCCGGCCATGTCTTCTCAACGGGGATATAGTAATTCTTGTCGAAGTCCCAGAGGTGCATATACACCAGACCCTGGGCGGTAAGCAGCGAGGTGGTTTTGCCGCGCTGAGGCTGCAGCAGACCATAGTTGGGCTTGTTGGCCTGATCGGAGGCGCCGATGGCCTTGAACCAGGAGTAGCGGTAGATGAAATCGGTCTGTTCCAGCCACTGCAGCGAAGCCACCATATCGGCGATCTGCTGAGCGGGGCTGACATAAACGTCGCCGGCGCCACCGGGCCAGTAGCAGAACTCGGTGACCCAAACGGGTTTCTTATATTTGTTGTAGAATTTCGTGGCGAGGTCCTTGAGGACGCCGTTACCGCCGTAGCAATGGATGGCCGTATAGTCGAAAGCGTCGGGGCCGACGAGTGCCACGAACTCATCCATCCATTTCAGGGGATCCTGATAGGGAGCATCGGGGGAGTAGTTCAGCGCGGGGCCGACGAGTTTCAGACCGAGGTCCTTGGCGAGAGCCTGCAGAGCGGGCCATTCGGAAGCGGCCTGCTGAGGGGTCTTGTTGGACTGTGTCTTGAAGTTAGGCTCGTTGTAGCCCAGGATGTATTTGCACTGCGGGTGCGACTTGACATAGTCGCGGATAGTCGCTTCGTTAAAGCCGTTCCAGGCCATGGGCACGAACTCGAGTCCGTTGAAATCGGCTACCTGGTCATCATAGCCCTTGGTAGGCGTCTGGCCCCAGTTGTAGTACCATTTGCAGCGGGGAGTCAGGGCTTTCATCTGGCAGGCGTAGGTGAACTGGTTTTCACTCACACCACGTTTCTCCGAGGCCATGGCGCTTCCGGCTATCAGAGCGGCTGCGAAAAGAATTGTGATCTTCTTCATAATCAGCTGTCGGTATTGTATTAATATTGTCAGTAAGTAGTTTGAAAACAAGGGACGCTGCGAGCGCAACGTCCCTTGCAAATGTCGTTTAGCAGGTGGTCATCATTATTTAACGATGAACTTCGAAGCCTTGTTGCCCTGCTTAGCAACGTAGATGCCCTTGGTGAGGTTGTCGGCGTTTACAGCCATACCGTTGAGGTTGAAGTACTGAACGGGAGCGTTAACGTCGATAGCGGCGTTGTTGACGCCACCTGCGGGTTTCTCATGGCTGAAGCCGTCGAAACCGGCCTTGGGCTGATAGAAGAATGTGGAGCTGAGGCAGATGTTTGTGCCATTTACACCGCCGGCGAGTACAACGAGAATCTGCTTGTCATTGGCAGCGTTCTTGATGCTTTCCAGAGTAAAGCCGGTGCCAGCGGAGATTTTGGCCAGCTCGCTGAGAGCGAAGTCGCAGACAACCCACTCGTCGCTGATCTTGGTTGAACCGACTGCGGGCCAGATGGCGCCGTTGTCATTGTAATCGCCGCCGAGACCGAATTTGGCAACATCGAAGAGGTTGATGCCGACAGTAGCGGGAGCGGGAAGATTCGAACGGTAAGCGATGCGGAAGCGGGTCTCCTCATTCCATGAGGAAGTATCCACGGTTACGCCCTCTGCCTGAGCGATACCTGCACCCGACCAGCCTTTGTCCTGAACGTTCAGCGATACATAACCGCCGACGCCTTCATCCTCCGTCCAGCAGATGCCGGGGAAAGAGTCGTCACCGGCTATGAAAGTTCCCTCCCAGAACCAAAAGTCGCGGACACCGTCATTGGGACCGATGTACTCGGCGTTGGTGAGCTTGGATGCGTAAGCGTCATTTACGAATACGGTCCAGTACTTGGTGGCGCCGGCTACATCCTGAGTAGCTTTTACATACATGTCGTCGCCGTACACTTCGTACTGTGCGTTGGCGCTGATTGCGGCCAGCATAGCTGCTGCAATGAAAGTAAATTTCTTCATAAGAAATTGTTTAAGGTTAAGATAAATAGATTATTGGTTTGTAAGCTTGTTAGTCAACGGTATCAGCCGATTCTTCTGAGATTTTCAGGGTTGAGTTAATCACTTTGGAATTCAAAAAAATCGTAACAAACAATCGGGTGCAAATTTATGGATTCTTATATTAATATACAAATTTTTACATAAAATTTTGTATAAGAAAGATCCTGCGCTTCGAAGCGCAGGATCTTTCAGTAAAATGATGATGTTCGGGATCAATATCCGGGGTTCTGTGTCATGAGGGGGTTAAGGTTGATTTCCTCGGCGGGCAGTGGGAATAGCTCGCACTTGCCGGGGAGGAATTCAGCCATCTGCTCGCGGACTTCGGCCGAAGTGGTCTTGCGGTAATTGTTCATGACGTCGGCGGCGATGCCCCAGCGAACGATATCAAACCAGCGGTGAGCTTCCATGCCGAGTTCTACGCGGCGTTCGTGACGGATAGCCTGACGGAGGCTTTCGGCGTTGTCGGTGTAGCCGTTATAGCCGGGGAATTCGGGGAGCACCGGAGTGTTGACCTGAGCGCGGGCGCGGCTGCGCACCTGTTCGAGGGCCCACTTTGCACCGGCCATATCCTTGCCGCTCTCGTTGGCGGCCTCGGCGTAGAGCAGCAGCGCGTCGCTGGCACGCATCAGCTTGTAGTTCAGCGGACCGCGGGAGTCGTGCGACAGAGCGGGGAACACACCGTCTTCAATCCAGCAGGTCTTGCGGTTGTAGTAGATGTTGCCCAGATATACGGCCTCGGAGTTCTCCTGATCCTCGGTGCTCAGCACGCCGATGGTCTGTTCGCGGCGGGGATCGCCGGCCTCATAAGCGTCCCAGAGTTCCTGGGTGGGATGGTTCCAGCCCCAGCCCACAGCGCCAAGCTGCGAAGCGCGGGGACGCGTCAGGCGCATCGAGAATGAACCGCGCGAGAAACCGAAACCACCGTAGCTCGATGTGGGATCGTCCATGTACTGGATTTCGAATACGCTCTCCTTGTCGTTCTCGCCGGCAAGAGTGAAGTTCTTGAAGTAATCGCTGCTCAGAGCGTATTCGCCCTTGTTATACTCGTTGTCGACCCAGTCCTTGCCCCATTTGTAGGCGTTGTCGTAGTCCTTCATATAGAGGTAGGCCTTGCAGAGATATGCCTTGGCGGCGCCTTTGGTAGCGCGACCGGCGTCGGTGTCGGGATACTGGCTCTTTTCCCAGAGCAGGTCATGTGCCTTCAGCAGATCCTGGATGATGAAATCATAGATTTCCTGAGTGGTGGCGCAGGGCTGTTTCCACAGGCCGCTGTCGCTGACCACGAAGTCGATCTTGGGAACGCGGCCGAACACGCGCACCAGCTGGAAATAGTACATTGCGCGCATGAAGTGGGCCTCGCCGATGGCGCACTGCAGGCGCTCCTCGGTCACGGGATCATCCTCGGCAAGTTTACCCACCATGCCGGGCAGCTGGTCGATTGCCAGATTGCATCGGGCTATTCCCATGAACTTGCATCGGTAATAGTCGAGCAGAATGCCGTTGTTGGGGTTCACCTTGAAGTTGTCGATGTCATATGCATTTGCGCCGTCGGCCAGGTTCTGACCGCCCTTCAGGGCGTCGTCGCTGGCGATATCGCCGATAAACCACTCGTCGTAGTAGGAATTGTTGAAATCCCAGGCCAGCGGTGCGTAGGCGGCGTTGACAGTCTGGATGCATACCGAGCCGTTGATGAAGAAGTCATCGAAATTCTGCACACCGGGCGACGGCTCTCCAAGCCACCCGTTGCAGGAGGTAAGACCTGTCAGTGCCGCAGCTCCTACCATCATGGAAACAAATATATTGCGTTTCATTTTTTACGTTGTTTTGGTTAACTGTTTAGTACATGATGTTGAAGCCAACCAGGAATGTGCGGCTCTGGGGGTAGTTGCCGAAGTCAACAGCGCCGGAAACCTCGGGGTCGTAGCCTTTGTACTTGGTGGCGGTGAAGAGGTTGGAAGCCTGCACGTAGAATCTCATGGAAGACATGCCGATCTTCTTCATCCATTTTTCGGGCAGATTGTAGCCGAGCTGGAGGTTCTTGAGGCGGAAGTAGTCGCCCTTCTCCACGAAGCGGTCGGAGGTGTAGTAGTTGACGGTGTTGCGGGGGTTGGCGATGGTTCCCTCGGGGTTGTCGACGGTCCAGGCGTTCTTCATGATGGGCGAGAGCTGCGAAGTCGTTCCATTGCCCTCGAGGCGCATGCGCATCTGGTTGTAGATCTTGTTGCCGGCCACGCCTTGGAAGAAGAGCTGCAGGTCGATGCCTTTCCATGCCAGCGACATGTTGATACCGTAGTTGATACTGGGGATGGAGGAACCGATCTTGACACGGTCGGCGGAGTCGATGCGGCCGTCGCCGTTCACGTCGCGGTATTTGGTATCACCGGCGTGGAAGGGTATGTCGGCAGCCGTGTAAGGATTGGCGTCGGGGTTACCCTTCGAAGTCTCCTGGAAATATTCCAGAGCCTCCTCGTCTGTGCGGAAGATGCCCAGGTCGTTGTAGCCCCACAGGTAGTAGAGGGGGAATCCCTGGTTGCAGACCACAACCTGATCGTAGTTGTCGTATTTGGGGTCGCCGCCGTTCAGAGCGGTCAGCTCGTTGTGAATAAACGATACATTGCCGCCCACGCTGTAGTTGAAGCCGTTGCCGAAGTAGCCCTGATGGTTCAGGGTGACCTCGATACCCTTGTTGCGTACTTTGCCGACATTGGCCTTGCCGGCGTAGCGGTTACCCACGTGGGCCGGAGCGTTGACGGTCATAAGCATGTCGTAAGTGTCGCGGATAAATCCTTCGATCGTACCGGACAGACGGTTGTTCCAGAAACCGAAGTCGATACCGACGCTCCACTGCTCGGTGGTCTCCCATTTTCCGCCGTTGTTGACGTAGGTCAGGATGGTTGCGCCGTTGGCCAGAGCCTGGTCCTTACCGAATACGTAGTCGACGAATGTCGGGCCGTTATTGAACATGGTCAGCAGGAAGGCGTCGTCGTCGATGTTGTCGTTACCGACGCGTCCCCAACCGAAGCGGAGTTTCAGCTGATTGATCCAGTTGACGTCGCGCAGGAAGCTTTCGCGGTCGGCGCGCCATGCCAGGGCGAACGAGGGGAAGTAGCCCCATTTGTTCTCGCGGAATTTGCTGGAACCGTCGGCACGGAAGTTGATGGTGGCCAGATAGCGGCTGTCGTAGTTGTACATCACGCGGCCTACCCAGGAGAACCGGCGTGCGCGGCTCACGCCGTCGCTCGGAGAGCCGAAGTCATCGGTCACCTGATCCAGGTACCAGTTGTTTTTGACAGGATTCAGGATGGTCGATCCCGAGTTGCCGATACTGTAGTAGTTGTATTCCTCGACGGTCTGGCCGATCATGGCGCCCACATTGTGCTTGCCGAAATCCTGGTTATAGTTCAGGATATTGTCGACGATATAGCTGAAAGTGCGGGCCATCGAGGAGGTAAGGAAGTTCTTGTCGCGTTTGTCGTCCTGCGACACCTCGTAGGCATCCTGGAATGTCTTGCTTCGTGCCAGACTGTAGTCGAAATTGAAGGTCGACTTGAATACGAAGTGCTTCAGCGGGGTGAGTTCGATGAACGCGTTACCTACGAAACGCTCCTTCTTGTCATTGGGGTGGGAGTAGGCGATCATGCTGAAGGGGTTTGTCACCACCTTGAAGTTGGAAGCTGCGGAGATTGCGCCGCTCAGGTCCTTGCCGTTACGGTTGACGGAGCCTTCGGGATAGTGTGTGGGGTCCCAGGGGGCCATGGCCAGGGCAGCCGAAAGGATGTTGGCGCCGGCCGACTCCAGGTTGTCGCCGTCACCGTAGGTGTTCTTGGCCACGGAGCTCATGAACGACACGTTTTCACCGATCTTGAGCCAGGGAGTGGCCTGGTAGCTCGTGTTCAGACGTACGGTGGTACGGCTGTAGTCGGAGCCGATAATGGTTCCCTGCTGTTTGAACCAGCTGCCCGAAGCGGAGTAGGTGAATTTATCGCCGCCGCCGTCGATGCTGAGGTGGTAGTTCTGAATCATACCCGTGCGGAACACTTCGTCCTGCCAGTCGGTATTCTGTGCAGCGTAGTTGAAGCCGGTGGGATTGGTGTCGGGGTCATAGATGGTGGGGTAGTAGGCCGAGGCGTTGACTCCCAGGTATCTGCCAAGCCACTTGTTCATGCCGTTTTCGGCGTAGTATTTCTTGGAGGATGCGTTACCGTTGATGGCCACATGCGCGTCGGCGAAGTCCTTGGAGTTCATGACGTCGAGTTTGCGCCAGCGCGACTGCCAGCCGACATAACCGTCGAGTGTGATATGGGCGCGCTGATTTCTGGCACCGCTCTTGGTGGTGACGATAACGACACCGTTGGCGCCTCGCGAACCGTAGATGGCAGTAGCGGAGGCATCCTTGAGGATTTCGGTGTTTTCGATGTCATTAGGCGCCACGAAGTCGATGTTGTCGGTGATCATGCCGTC
This sequence comes from Bacteroidales bacterium, assembly GCA_029007645.1. GTDB lineage: Bacteria > Bacteroidota > Bacteroidia > Bacteroidales > Muribaculaceae > Lepagella. Next base: position 29,248 of record JAQXIE010000055.1, on the reverse strand, counting down.
GACCACATATATGGGAGAGGCACCGTTAACGGTTCCGACACCGCGGATGCGCACCTCCGCGCTTGCGCCGGGACGTCCCGACAGGGAGTTGACCGTAACACCTGCGGCCTGTCCCTGCAGGGCATTGGCCAGCGATGGCGACGGCGTCTTCTGCATGTTCTCACCCGATACGGTCGCTACAGATCCGGTAAGGTCGCTCTTCTTGACCGAACCGTAGCCGATTACTACCAGCTCGTCGAGCGAACCTTCGCTGACCATTGCGATGTCTACAGCACCGGCCGAGGTAATCTTCTTCTCGTAGGGCGCGAAGCCAATGTAGGAAATTACCAGCGTCTGGCCTTTCGGTACGTCGATGCTATACATTCCGTCGATATCGGTCACTGTGCCTGCCGAATTCGACTGTTTTACCCTGACGGTGGCCCCGATCAGAGGCTCCCCGTCATCGGCCGATGTAACCTGGCCCGTGACACGCAGATTCTGCGCATACAACGGCAGCCCGATTACGAGCGTCATTAGGATTGCAACAAATTTCTTCATATTGATTAATGAAAGGTTAGATGTGTCAGTTTATGTGGAGTATAGGAAATAGGCGCTAACAGACGGGCGCGAAAACAGCAATCGGCCGCAAAGTTAATATTTAAAATTGGTTTTTAAGTGTTAAAAAATGACGCGGATATAAAAAAGAACAAAAATATGTTGTAAAACATAAAAATGACTGTTGCCGGAATCGGCAGGAAGTCGGTAAGGGACATGAATTTGTAGGAAAAGCGGATATTTTGTATTTTTGCATTTTGAAACGGAAACATACGGAAATACAATAAATCTGGAATATAATTACTTCGCGAAGCGATGAACATATCGTATAAATGGCTGAAGCGCTACATCGGCGTAGATAACGAGCCGCGGGAACTTGCGGCGGTATTGACCTCCACGGGTCTGGAATGTGACACGGTTGAGGAAGTGGAGAGCATTCGCGGAGGACTCCGCGGGATAGTAGTGGGCAAGGTATTGACCTGCGAGGCTCATCCGGATTCGGACCATCTGCACGTCACGACGGTCGACGTGGGCAGCGGCGAACCGTTGCAGATAGTTTGCGGCGCGCCCAATGTGGCCGCCGGCCAGACAGTTGTAGTGGCCACCATCGGCACCGTGCTCTACGACGGCGACAAGGAGTTCAGGATCAAGAAATCCAAGATGCGCGGTGTGGAGAGCTTCGGTATGATATGCGCCGAGGACGAGATAGGCGTGGGCACAGACCACGCCGGAATCATGGTGCTTCCCGACGATGTGCAGGCAGGCACTCCCGCAGCCGAGTATTTCAATCTCAGCAGCGACTATTGTATGGAGGTTGAGCTGACGCCCAACCGTGTCGATGCCGCCAGCCATTACGGAGTGGCGCGCGACCTGAAGGCCAGGCAGTGGTGCGAGCTCGCTCAGGGCGAGGGAAATCCCGAATATCCCGAGATATCGCTGCCCGATGTGTCGGCGTTCAAGGTCGACCGTCAGGACGGTGCCGTTAAGGTCCGCGTCGAGGATGCCCAGGGCGCGCCCCGTTATTCGGGTGTGACTATCCGGGGCGTCAAAGTGGCGGAGTCACCCCAATGGCTCAAGGACCTGCTCACCGCCGTGGGACAGCGTCCTATTAATAATGTGGTGGACGTGACCAATTTCGTGTTGCTCGGAATCGGTCAGCCGTTGCACTGCTTTGACCTTTCGAAAGTGAAGGATGAGGAAATTGTGGTGCGCACATGCCCTGCGGGCACGAAGTTCACCACGCTCGACGGCGAGGAGCGCGAGCTTAACGAGGCCGATCTGATGATCTGCGACGCCGAGAAACCGCTCTGTATCGCCGGCGTGTTCGGCGGACTGGATTCCGGAGTGACCGGGACGACAACCGATGTGTTCCTGGAGAGCGCATGGTTCAACGCCACGCGAGTGCGCCGCACGGCACGCCGTCACGGACTGAGCACCGACGCGTCGTTCCGTTACGAGCGCGGTACGGATCCGGCGATCACCGTCTATGCCGCCCGACTCGCCGCCCTGCTCATTCAGGAACTGGCCGGAGGCGAGGTTTGCGGCGATGTGGTCGACATCTGCGCCAACCCCGTCAAGCCCGTCGAGCTTGAATTCTCGCTCGATTACTGCAACCGGCTTATCGGCAGCGCAATTCCGCGCCAGCTGGTGATCACCATACTGCGCGCGCTGGAATTCGGTGTGGCTGAAACCGCCGATCCCGACGTGCTTCATCTCACGGTGCCCACCTACCGCGTGGACGTGACCCGTCCCTGCGACGTGGTCGAGGAAGTGCTCCGCATATACGGCTACAATTCGATAACCATACCGGAGAACGCCAACGTTTCGCTGTCGCAGCCCGGCGACACCGACCTGAGCAACGCGTTGCAGCAGACGGTGTCGGAGCAGCTCACGGCTCAGGGCTTCAACGAGATAATGAACAACTCGCTGAGTTCGATCAACTATTATACCGGCCTGGAGCAGATGTGTGAGGCCCGTTGCGTCAAGGTGCTGAATCCGCTCAGCAGCGAGCTGTCGGTGATGCGTCAGACACTGCTGTTCGGCGGCCTGGAATCACTGGCGCACAACATCAACCGCCGCGCGCGCAATCTACGGTTCTATGAATTCGGCAACGTCTACAGCCGCAATCCCGAGAAGGAGTCGACGGCCGAGCGTCCGCTGGCGCCCTACAGCGAGCGGATGGAGTTGGCTTTATGGATGACGGGCAACCGCAATGACGCAAGCTGGAATATGCCTGCCGTCGAGAACACGGTCTATGAGATGCGTGGAGTTGTGGACGGCATCCTGCGGCGCCTGGGCGTCGATCCCGCGGGGCTGAAGGCCGTGCAGGGCGACGACGAGATATTCAGCGTCAAGATCAACCTGCTCGACCGCACGGGTCGCTGCATGGCTGCGCTCGGACTGGTGCGCCGCAAACTGCTGGCGCAGTTCGGCATCGAGCAGCCCGTGGTCTATGCGATGATGGACTGGAAGACACTGTTTGCAGCGGCACGTAGCAATACGGTGACCTTCAGCGAACTGCCCCGTACGCAGGGAGTTGACCGCGATCTGGCGCTCCTGGTGGACCGCAGCGTGAAGTTTGCAGATATCGAGGATGCCGTGCGCAAGGCCGGTGGCAAACTGCTCCGTGACGTGCGCCTCTTCGACGTATACGAGGGCGACAAACTCCCCGCCGGCAAGAAGAGCTACGCCATCTCGATGACCCTCCAGGACAACGAGAAGACCCTGAACGACAAGCAGATCGATGCCGTAATGTCGAAGATCGTCAAAAGCGTCACCGCGGCTACAGGCGCAGAACTGAGATAAACAACAACCGCGGCTACAGGCGCAGAACTGAGATAAAAAAACAAAACAACACCATACAATGGGAAGAGCATTTGAATTCCGCAAAGCCCGCAAGCTGAAACGCTGGGGCAATATGAGCCGAACGTTCACCCGTATCGGCAAGGAGATAACCATCGCAACCAAGGCCGGCGGACCGGATCCGAGCATGAACCCCCGTCTGCGCATGCTGATTCAGAACGCCAAGGCCGCCAATATGCCCAAGGACACCATTGAGCGCGCCATCAAGAAGGCCACCGACAAGGATGCCGGCGATTACAAGGAGATCGTATACGAAGGATACGGACCGCATGGCATAGCCATCGTCGTGGAGACTGCCACCGACAACAACCAGCGCACCGTGGCAAACGTGCGCAGTTACTTCAACAAGCACGGCGGCTCGCTCGGCACTCAGGGTTCGCTTTCCTTCCTGTTCGACCACAAGAGCGTGTTCCATATCAAACCCGCCAATCTGGACCGCGACGAGTTCGAGCTCAATCTGATGGACTACGAAGGTGAACTCGAAGCCGACGACGATGCCGAGGAGTGGATCGTTTACGGTGCCTTCGACCAGTTCGCCAACCTCCAGAAATTCCTTGAGGACAGCGGCGTGGAGATTGCTTCGGCCGAGTTCGAGCGTATCCCGACCGACTACAAGGAGGTGACTCCCGAACAGCGCGAGGCCATCGAGAAGCTTCTCGAGAAATTCGAGGAGGACGAAGATGTGCAGAACGTCTTCCACAACATGAAGGAAGAAGACGAGGAATAAAATTGCAAGACACAAAAAATGTAAACGCCGGGGCCTGAACACCTCGGCGTTTACATTTGTGTGTATTGTAGTGAGATTATTGATTTTCCTGGGCACGGCGGGCGGCGAAGGCGGCCTGTTCGTTGGGGCGAAGGGCTATCGAGGAGGAATCCTGACGCTGGTAAACCTTGCCATCGCGCATCCTGACCATGCCGGGGAATGGCTCGATCGACACGCGTGCCGTGACCTTGCCTGCCAACTCCTCGAATGTCAGCTTAACGTAATCGGTGATGGTGCGGCCATCGGCCGTCATGCCTATCTGGTTGCGCAGATAGTAGTGGAAATGCAGTGAAAACTTGTCCTCGATGTCGCGCAAGTCGTATTTGTCGGAATTGTTGTTGAGGAAACGGAAATCGTTGTCAAGGCCCACGGGGACACCCTGATTGTTGACACCGAGGTAGATTACGCCGCCGTTGTGGTTGAGCATACCGCACACCACTTTCATGATCTCGTGGCCCTGTTTCATCTCGTCGGCGTGCATGTTGTTGTCGGCGGGATAGATCAGCGAGGTCTTGAACTCGTTGCGTTCATCCTCGCGGACCTTGAGGCACTCGACATCGATGGTCTGGGGCTGCGGGAATCCGAGAGTGTCGTAGATTCCCTTCAGGATTTCGCGGCGCGCGGCGTCGAGGCCGAGTCCCTGCAGCTTGTTGTAGGCAGAGACCATTCTGGAGGTTTTCTCCAGATTCTGGCTTTCGGGATAGTCGGCTTTTCTGAATTCGTCGGGACGGTCCAGGGCAGCGAGGATGCGGAGCAGCTGGAGGAGCTGGGTCAGATATTCGTTCCGGACCGGGAATCGGTCGGTATCATCGGCCAGCGACTGCAGTCGCGGCAGGTCGACACGCGAGGTGGATGCGAAGCTGCCGAGTTCGGCCAATGCCGTCTCCAGCAGGCTGTAGAGCCGTGCCTGCGTCTCCATCGAGGCCATCGAGGCGATGATGCGGCAGATGGCAATCATCGAATACCGGCGTCCCAGGGCCTGGCGTCCGATGAATGCCATGCGGCACATCATGCGCAGAATCCAGAGCAGATCCTGCGGTTCCAGGTCATGGTGGGCCGTTTCATGGCTCATGTTAGCGCGCTCGACATCGTCGAGGAAATCATCGGATATCATTCCCGTGGCGGCGTTACGCAGCGCCCGGTGGTATATTCCGTCGACCGTCAGGATATCGGCCGGATCAATATCGGCCGGTTCGATCAGATCGCGGAATTCTCCCTTGACGAAGAGGTTGCCGTTTTCTGAATTGACGCTGACCACATCGGCTTCGACAATGTCGCTGCGGTGCAGCTCGAACCCGGCGTCGGGCGTGAGCCAGACCACCATGGGATAACCGTTTTCCGCCACGGCGTAGTAGCCGAGTTTCGGTTTATAAACGCCGGTCACGACGCATCGCACCGTGGTCTCGGAGTCGAAGTCGTAGGTGGCCTGCTTCATGCCGTAGGCGTTCATGGCCGGACGGATGGTGAACTGATAGTTGCCGTCTGGGAGGACACGCTTCACGGTGGCTTCGAAGGTCAGCATATCGCCGTTCGGGCGGAAATCCTCTAGACGGCTGTTGATGTCGTAGGCCACGATGTCGCGTTCACCGATCATGCCGATGCCCGGGATGGCGGGGTCGATGATGCGGCACTCATAGAACATTGAGTCGTGTCGGCCTGTCACGCAGATTGTGGCGTGGTCGCCGACCTCGAGCGTGAGGGCTTGCGAGCGCGGAGCGCAGGCCGAACGGCTGCCGCTGTTCAGCAGCCGCTGCAGATCGATGAACCCGCTGCGCTGATCCAGGGGATTCCTGAGGCACGTCTCGGCGTTGAATCCCGAGATGCGGTCTTCGGTAAGGAACTCGACGGTCATGCCGGGAGCCATGGGATAGGACAGAGTGGTCTTGAGCCTCTCGGGCACCGGGCCGGAGGTCACGGTGAGATAGTCGGGGGAGACGACGAGCGTCCGGCCTTCGAAATCGGCCACGGCTCGCGACGTCTTGAGTTCGGACTTGCTGAAAGGTCGCGTCAGATAGGCGTAGCACAGGCGCTGGGGATCGCGCAGGTTGAACCAGGTGAATTCCGGGACGGCGTCGACCAGGTCGGCATAGCACTGGATGGCCTTGACCGGGAGGTCGTTGTCGCAGGCGTCGATCAGGAGGGCGGCGCAGGCATAGAGCAGACCGCGCCGACGGCGTATCTCGCGGTTGGCGGTACCGGCGGCAAGCAGCTGCTCGGCTCCGAGAGCCCGCACCAACAGACGCAATCCGTTGCGGTCGCGGCTCTCGATGCTCTGGCAACGCGTCCGGATGTAGCGAGCCAGAATCCGTTGAACGCCCGTCTTGAAATACTGCATGAACACCGGATTGGAGTGATGCTCGGTCAGGATGTCCAGGACGCTTTCCATGTAGCGGTTCACGTCGACGGCCTCGAGCGTCAGCATGGCGTCGAGCAGCCGCACCTTCTCCTCGGGCTGATAGAAGCGACTGGAGCGCTTCATACTGCCCAGGATGGCATGCATCGACGAGTCGGCCTCATGCCGCAGCAGCAGATTGTAGACACGACGGTAGTCGGTGGCACGCGCCGCTACGGACTCCAGCCGGTCCTGAGTGGCCTGCTGCCGCTCCTCGGGCATCTTCGACACATAGTCTGTGCGCTCGATCAGGGCCACAGCTATGCTTTCGAGGCCGGGGAGGATGTAGTCCTTGTGCAGGGCCCGGCGGCGCACCAGCGATACCACCATGTCGAGCGATTCCTCGAGCATCGTCACCACCCATGCGTTGTCCTTGGCCGCGAGTTGTTGGCTCGCTCCGGCAAATGCCTCGTCTGAAAGAAGTTTCTCAAGAACGCCGAAGCGCAGATAACGCCCTTCGGGCAGCTGCTTCAGATCGTCGGCCCTGAACTGCTTGTCGGAACGCTGGCGTTCCAGCAGGGGGGTGATCACGAGTTCCGTCGGCGACACCGAGTCGATGCGGCAATTGATGCGGTCGAAACGCTTGAACTTCGCCTTGCCTACCTTAAGGTTCTTGTAGGTCACGTCGTTCTGCTCGTCGCGCATGGTGCAGCGGCCCTGCTTTATGTCGGAAGTGGCGCAAAAAGGCACTATGTCGCCCGGCTTGTATAAAAGCGCCGCCGATGCCAAAGGATCCTGTTCGAAACGGTTGCCGTTATAAATACACGTGATGCGGTCCGGGATATTGTTGTTCTGATAATCGAATGCCAATACGCGGTACTCGCCGGCCGACGCCGGATCGGGAATGGTGAAAATCAGCCGGTTATTGTTGTCGCGGGCTATATTAAACTGCTTGTTTGTGAATTGATAAGTCTTGCCTTGTTCGAATTTCATACATTAGAAAATAATAAGGATTTGTGACAGTAAAAATTTGGTGTAAAGTTACAAAAAAGAATCCGATTGTTAATAAAAAAATATACCGATTGATTATAAATTGCGACATCTTAAAGGGTAAAAAAATGCTGTGGGTGAAAATGTGGCGGGATGTCGGGTTGGCTGGACTTGGAGCAGGAGGCTGATTTTGCAGGAATAGGAAATTTTGCTAATTTTGTAGTCCGTTATGAAGTACGGATTTGACAACGAAAAGTATCTGCGGATACAGTCCGAACATATCATGGAGAGGATCTCCAAGTTCGGCAACAAACTCTATCTTGAACTCGGGGGCAAACTGTTTGACGATCATCATGCGAGCCGCGTATTGCCCGGTTTTCAGCCTGACAGCAAGCTGCGGATGCTGTCGAAGCTGAGCGATCAGGCCGAGATTGTGATAGTGATCAGCGCGCTGGACATCGAAAAGAACAAGGTGCGCAACGATCTTGGCATCACTTACGATATGGACGTGCTGCGGTTGCGCGAGGAGTTCCAGAACCGCGGGTTCATGGTCAGTTCCGTAGTAATCACGCATTATAACGGCCAGAGCAGCGCCGACGCGTTCCGCGCGCGTCTGGAACGTATGGGCATTATGGCCTACTACCATTATACCATCGAGGGATATCCCGCCAATGTGGATCTGATTGCGTCGGACGATGGTTTCGGACGCAATGACTATGTCAAGACCACGCGGCCTCTGGTGATTGTAACGGCACCCGGACCGGGCAGCGGCAAGATGGCCGTGTGTCTGAGCCAGCTCTACAACGAGAACAAGCGCGGTATCGAGGCCGGTTATGCCAAGTTCGAGACGTTCCCCGTATGGAGTCTCCCGCTGAAGCACCCTGTCAATATAGCCTACGAGGCCGCCACTGCCGACCTGAACGACGTCAACATGATCGACCCGTTCCATCTGGAGACCTACGGAAAGACAGCCATCAATTATAACCGCGACATCGAGATTTTCCCTGTCCTCGATGCCCTGTTCGAGGGAATCTACGGCAAGAATCCCTACAAATCGCCCACGGATATGGGTGTGAATATGGTAGGATTCTGCATATCGGACGATGCCGTATGCTGCGAGGCTTCGAAGATGGAGATCGTCCGCCGGTATTTCACGGCGCTGAACGCCTTTGCCAAGGGCGAGAGCACCGAGGCGGAGGTCAACAAGATCTCGCTGCTGTTTAAGCAGGCCAACATTGACCTGAGCTACCGCCGGCCCATCAAGGCAGCCCGCGACCGTGCCGCATCGAGCGGCAAGCCCTGTTCGGCTATCGAGCTGGAGGACGGAACCATCATCACAGCCGAGACCAGCGACCTGCTCGGCCCGAGCGCGGCCCTGATACTCAACGCCGTAAAGCATCTTGCCGGCATCGACCACGCCGTGAAACTGATTCCCCAGTCGCTGATCGAGCCGATACAGCACACCAAGACCCATTACCTGAAGAGCCGCAATCCACGCCTGCATACCGACGAGGTGCTGGTGGCACTCTCCGTGCTGAGCGAACATGACGAGAACTGCCGCCGGGCACTCGAGAAACTGCCCGAACTCCGCGGTTGTCAGGTGCATTCCACTGTGATGCTCAGCGACGTGGACCATAAGATATTTCAGAAGCTTGGAGTGGGCCTGACCTGCGATCCGGCGCACAAGATTCGCAAGAAAAAATGAGCCGGGAGAACGAGACCGAGAGGGGCAAGTACGACGGAATCATATTGATGATTCTGTCGACTATCGTGCTGGCGTTCATGCTGATGACCGGCTGCAAGCGCGACCGTAGTTTCGCCGAGGCCACGCGCGCGATGCCGGCATACGAGGAGCCTGCGCCTGAGCCTGCCGTCCGGGAGGCTGTTGCGGAGGAATCTTCCGTCGAGGATGCGGCCGAACCGGCCGAGGCGCCCATCGGGCGCATACGTGTCAATATGATCGGGCGGCTGAAAGATGTGTTCAACGATTCCAACAAATATCAGTATGCCGCCGCCGAGAGGCTCGGAATCAAGCCCCTGACGTCGGTGGGAAACACCTATTACACAACGCGGCCCATCGTGAAGGTGACGACCAATAAGTATTACAGGGTCGATTCGCTGAAACATTCGTTCCCCTACCTCGTCCCGGAGGCCGAAGCATTGCTGCGCACCATCGGCGCCAACTTCATCGACTCGCTGGCAAAACGTGGCGCCCGCAACTACCGGATCATCGTGACAAGCCTGCTGCGCACGCCGCACACTGTCAAGAAGCTGCGCCGCGTGAACCGCAATGCCGTCGACAGTTCAACACATCAGTTCGGAACGACCTTCGATATCTCCTATCACCGCTTCGACAAGCTTGACTCTTCACGCACCATCAACGACGGCGATCTGAAGAACCTGCTCGGCGAAGTGCTGCTCGATCTGCGTAACCAGCAGCGATGCCTCGTGAAATACGAGCACAGGGGGGGCTGTTTCCATATCACGGCAACACGCTGACCGCTAAACCATACTGTAAACTATACTGCGACGGAATACGTTATTAAATAAAATAAAATAGAAATTACTATGGATAAATTGAGTTATGCCTGGGGTCTCGCCATGGGACGTCAGTTGAAAGGCATGGGCGTAGAGAACCTGAATGCCGATGATTTCAAGGATGCTGTGAAGTGCGCATTCGACGGAACAGAGCCGGCCCTTCCCGTGGAGGAAGCCCAGAAGCTGATCAACGACTATCTGGAGGATCTTCAGAAGAAGGCCGAGACGGCAGCACGCGCCGAGGGCGAGGCTTTCCTGGCCGAGAACGGCAAGAAGGCCGATGTGAAGACCACCGCAAGCGGCTTGCAGTACATCGTTGTCAAGGAGGGCGAAGGCGCTCAGCCTACAGCCGAGGACGAGGTTACCGTTCATTACACCGGCAAGCTGATCAACGGCCAGGTGTTCGACTCGTCGGTCAACCGCGGTGAACCCGCAACCTTCCCGCTGAACCGCGTGATCCCCGGCTGGACCGAGGGTGTGCAGCTCATGAAGGAGGGTGCGAAATACACATTCTTCATCCCCAGCGACCTCGCTTACGGTCCGCAGGGCGTGCCCGGAGCCATTCCTCCTCACTCCACGCTGATCTTCGATGTTGAACTTATCAAGGTGATGAAGAAATGAAGAAGCTGAGTGTAATGGCTTTGTCGCTGGTGCTTGCCGGCGGCATGCTGGCCGGATGCTCCGGCAATAAGCAGGAGAACGCCGACAGCGATTCCGTAACAATCGATACGACTCTGGCCGATACGACGGAGATGGTCGCCGACAGCGCCGAGACTGCGACTGATACCGTTGCCGCTGCAACCGATGCCAGGAAAGAGGCCGCCGATCCCTATGCGGATTTCAAGGTGACCAAGTCGGGTCTGAAGTATAAGGTGATCAAGGCCGGAACGGGCAAGAGCCCGAAGGCCACCGACGAGGTGACCGTACATTACACCGGCAAGCTTCTGAACGGACAGGTGTTTGACTCGAGCGTATCGCGCGGCGAGCCTGCGACCTTCCCGCTGAACCGTGTGATTCCGGGCTGGACCGAGGGTCTGCAGCTCATGAAGGAGGGTGGCAAGACCATCTTCTATATTCCTTCGGCTCTTGCCTATGGCGCGGCCGGTGCGCCTCCCGTAATCGGTCCCGACGAGGATCTGATATTCGAAGTTGAACTTATCAAGGTGGGCCGCTGATCCCGACAGAGATGAGAAGACACATTTTCAATATAAAGGGGACTGCGGCGCTGGCCGCAGTCCTTGTTTGCGTCCTGCTGACATCGTGCAAGGGGCGCACTATGGAGAATATGACACCCGCCGGCGACACTGTCGAGGTCGTTCCCGACACGATGCCCGCCGATTAGCCGCATTGAACTGAGATGAAACAGGTAAGGGCCAAGAAAAGTCTCGGTCAGCATTTTCTGAACGACGAGCATACCGCCGACCGCATCGCCGCGACAATAAGTGGCGGAGAGCTGCCGGCCGACGCCCGGCAATGGGCTGATATCCCGGTGCTGGAGATAGGCCCCGGCATGGGAATGCTCACCAAATATCTGATGGCTACGGGCCGCGAGCTGACCGCTGTGGAACTCGACACCGAGAGCGTGGAGTTCCTGAGCAAGGTCTATCCCGGACTGCATACGTTGCAGGCCGATTTCCTGAAGATGAACCTTGACGAGGTATATCCCGGCAAGGAATTTGCGGTGATAGGCAATTATCCTTACAATATTTCGTCGCAGATATTCTTCAGGATACTGGAAAACCGCGAGCGCATACCGGTGGCTGCAGGAATGTTGCAGAAGGAAGTTGCCGAGCGCATATGCGCCGGGCCGGGTGGCCGCGAGCGCGGCATCCTGTCGGTCCTGTTGCAGGCGTGGTACGATTGCGAGTATCTCTTCACGGTCGAGCCTTTCGTGTTCACACCGCCGCCCAAGGTGCGCAGTGGCGTGCTCAGACTTACGCGCAACAGCCGGAAGGACCTGGGATGCGACGAGGCCGATTTCAAAGCCGTCGTGAAGCAGGCGTTCAGCCAACGTCGCAAAACGCTGCGCAATTCACTGGCTCCGATGCTGGCCCGGTACGAAAAGGAAGTTCCGGCCGAAATCACCAATATGCTGGGACTCCGGCCGGAAGCTCTGTCGGTCGAGGATTTTATCCTCCTGACTAAGTATCTGCGCTGATTATCTTACGATTATCTTACGCGTGGCGTTGCCGCGCCTGATTATGTAGACTCCGGGAGCCAACTGCGGCATCTCGGAGTCTATGTCTCCGGAGAATACCATGCGGCCGTCGAGCGCGAAGATGACGCAGTGCGACGTGACTTCGGGAGTCATTATGCCGCTGTCGGGATCATTCTCCTCGGGATTGGGGTCGACCCAGTCGGGATCATATCCGGCCAGACGGTCCAGATTGGGCATGTTGGCGCCGAAGTAGACCTTGACGCGCTGCACTTCGGAGGCATATGTGGCGTGGCTGTAGTCGATCCAGGGATTCAAATGGACATTCTCGGTCAGAATGGGCCAGCGCATGAAGTTGAGTTTCTGCGAGGCATCCATTTCGGCGGCATATTTATCGCAAAGTCCCTGGAACCAGTTGGTCGTCATGCCGTTGTGGCGCGCGCGGTTCCAGATGTCCTTGATTTCCTGAACGGTGTTGCGGTCCTTGACCAGGACGCGCTGGGCGAAATAGCGCATGCTGCCGGCCGCGCTGCTGACATTGCTGTTCCAGAGCCAGCTGTCGCGCGTCACGGTCTGCACCGGGTAGGTGCGGTTGTCGTTGTTGAAGCCCAGATCGAAATCCCATACGGGTCCGGTGTAGATCACCGGGTCGTTGCGGTGCTTGTACATGTAGGTGCTCCAGTAGGCATCGGTGTTGGCCGCGATTTCGTTGACCAGCATGTGCTTGATGAACGACTTAGTGTCGAACACGCGGTGATAGCCTTCGCCCGGCACGCTCGTGTAGCTGTCCTCGTGAGGGAACTCATTCTCCAGACTGTTGAAATAATTCCGGATATAATTGCGCTGGGCGGGCTGTAATTTGTCCTCGTCGGGCGATTTGATGGTGATGGGCAGCGCGTAGCGGTTGGAGGTGAACCATGTGCCGGCGGGCTCCTGATCGGCGTAAGCGTCGATCTCGAAGAAGTAGCCTCCCGTCAGATTGTCGCCCGAGATGTCGGTGGGCTCCATCTCATCGATATTGACGCGATTCTTGTTTACGTCAATCTGGTCGCAGAGCTGGTAGCAGCCCTTGTATTCGCCGTTGAGCACGACGTCGACTGGCTGGCAGAAGGGCACGTACTCCATCTTGAAGGCTTTGGCGGCGTCGAATGCCAGCATGTTGCGCATCAGCGTCTTGTCGCCATAGTTGTTGATCAGCGTCCATTTCTTGGCCTTGGCCGGAGCGTCGGGCAGGATACGCTGCTTCTTCTCGAATTTCAGCCGGTAGGGTTTCTTGGGGAAGCCCATCGAGGCGTTACCGCGCAGGCGGATGCCTCCGGGTTCGCTCAGGATGTAACTGCCGTTCTCGGCAATCACCGTGATGGTTCCCGCAATCTCGTTCACCTTGTCGTAAGGTTCCTGCGCATTGACGGTATTGACTATAACAGTGGGCAGGTTAGTGATCTGCCACAGGCGGGAGTCGTCGCCGGCTCCCTTGTTGCCCCAGACTTCCAGCTCGGCAAGAGCCCCGTAAGAGTCGGCCGGCCCGACGTAACGGACGTAACGGACGCCTCTCGAACAGGTCACGGCCAGCTCTGTCAGTTTGCCGGTCTGCGCATTGCCCGTGATAATCTGCAGCGGTATGGCATCGGAGAAATCACGGTTGTCGGCACCTTCGAACATGCCGAGTACGTGAGTCAGGATGGACGCCGGAGCGAATTTCAAGGACGTCACAACGTAGCGGTCGCCCAGGTCGAGGCCACACCAGGCGTAATTGGCTCTGGAAGCGCGGAAGTAGGTTTTCAGATCGCCGTCCGACAGCATCTCTGCGCCGTGACTGCCGGAAATCCCTAACGTCGTGTAGGGAGTGGCGTTGATTTTGGTCGCGCCGGCAGCTGGCGTGACGGCTGCCGCCATCAGTGTCAGTGTGACCAGTAGGGGTAATTTCATTATAGTTTGATCTTTTTAGTTGTTCCGTTGTTGCTGCGCAGCAGATATACGCCGCGCGTCAGATTGGCAGGTAGCGAGCCGTCGGGGGTAGTGCCTACGCGCCGTCCCGTCAGGTCGTAAATCGTAAAGGGTCCCTTGGGGTCGGCGATCGTGGACCGTATGCCGGATTCGCCCGCTGTGAGGACGTCGATCACGTTGGAGGGCTCGGAGTAATCCAGACCCTTGAGCACGCGCACGTAATAATGGTAAACCGTGCCGGGCTCGAGACCCTCGACGCGGTAGGTTGTGGCGTCGCCGACGCAGAGGTCCTGCAATACATACTCGGGTTCAGCTTCATCCGTGGCCTTGGTTTCGACGGTGGCATCCCGGTAGACTGTCAGCGCGTATATCGCGCCCTCGACGGGCGTCCAGGTGGCGGTCAGCGCCGTATCGTCATTGCTGGCGGGTGTCAGGGCCGTGGTGGCGTCGAGGCGTTCGTCGCTACCTTCGTCAACGTCGAAGGAGATCATGCCGCTGGTGCTTTCGGTGATGCCCGTCAGCGGCAGATTCATCTTGCGGTTGCTCCAGGTCTTCATGTTGGGCCGCGTGTTGTCGGTGAACGACGTATTGTTGCCTGTTCCGGGGAATGCGTCGCCGTCGCGGGTGTATTCGCTCTGCGTGCCGTCGGCCTCCTCGATGTCGACATACTGATGCGACGGGGTGTTGTTGACGGTGTTGCTGGCCCATACGTAGTCATCGTAGTCGATGTGCCATACGAGCATGCCGTGGCCCGGAATGTAGGTGTCCCAGCCGGTCTGCTGGCGGTTCTCCAGCAGGAAGAACTCGTTGCTCGAGGCCTTGATTATGCCCGCTACATTGTTGTCAATGGGGGGAAGCATCACGCTGCGGCTGCTGTCGATCTCGGTGGGAGTCAGCCATCCCAGGGCGTAGCGTTCGAAGGCGCCGTATAGCGGGGGAGTCATGCCGTTGTTGTTGTAGGGACCATCGTCCATGCATGACCAGCTTCCGGGAGTAAACGAGCTGGTATATTCGGTGGCATAGAGGTCGGGGAGACCCATCACATGGCTGAACTCGTGCACGAACGTGCCGACGCCGTCGGGACGGGTTCCTTCCCATTCGTTGGAGCAGGCATAGCGGTCGACGGCCACGCCGTCGAATTCCGGCGCCACGTCGTAGGCCTCGGAGAGATACCAGGCATGCGGCCAGACGGTATCGGCACCGGCGCCCGAAGCCTCGCCTCCTCCGGCATAGAATACGAATACGTTGTCGACTACGCCGTCGCCGTCGCGGTCGTACTCTCTGAAGTCAATCTCGTCGTCAAGAAGCTCGCACGCTTCCCTGACCATCTCTTCGGGATGGAGGTCGTCGCCGCGGTAGTTGTTGCCGCCGTAGTACGAGCGGTCGCGCGACAGCCTGACCGGTCCGTAGACGTCGAATTCGGGTTCAAACTGTCCGTTCGAGGATTCGCGGAAAAAATCCACGGCCGATCCCGTGGCCTTGAGGTCGGAGAAGCCCGGCTCGTTCAGCATGCGTGTGAAATAGTCCAGGGGATCGTAACGTTTGCTCATGCTTACATCGTTGTATTCCACCAAGATCACCAGGCCTTTCTGCTTCCCTTTGGGAGGGAAGTGTGTGCCGGGGAAGAGTCCGGGACCCTTCTGCATTGAGGTTGTTGCGGACTGTGCGAATGCGGGAGCGGCAATCCGGGTGGCGGCTCCCCTGGCGGCGCGGCGCGTGCGCGCCTGTTGTTCCATAGTGCCGAGCACTCGGGTCATGTCGATTCCCTTCAGCCAGGCTTTGGCCTCGGCTGTGCGGGCTGCCGCGTCCGATGCCTTCAGGCCTGAAGATATGGTGCGACCCTGCGCGTCGACGTCGGCATAGCAGTAGATGCCGTTGTCGCTTGTCAGCAGATAGCCGTCGTCGGTAGTGCAGAAATGATGGTGTTCATCGCCATAGAGGCGTATCGTTATCGTCGAGCCGTCGGCTTGCGTCACCTGCATGGGACCCGGTTTGGCCGGAACTGCCATCGCGGCGAGCGGCATCGCGCCGCACAGCGCCATAACAAATGTTCTGAACAGGGATTTCATAATTCTAAATTTGAGTTTTCAGGTTTTTCAAAGCAAATTTAAGAAAAATCCACGGCATCGCCAACTGCAGTTTGGTTTGAGCGGAAAAATTTGTTAAATTTGTGATTCAATCACACATCGCAAACCCAAATACCACCATGTCAATCGATAACGCCAATACCGTGTTTGACCGCAGTGTCAGCGATTACCATAAGACCGACAATGTCGACGCCCCCTGCAAGAATCCGTATCCCGAGGGTTCGTTCGAGGCCATTCTGTATTCCAAAAACTGGGTTGATGCCGTGCAGTGGCATCTGGAGGATATAATCCGCGATCCGGAGATCGATCCGGCGGAGGCTCTGCAGCTGAAGCGGCGCATCGACCGCTCGAATCAGGTGCGCACGGACATGGTCGAGGAGATCGACACATGGTACCGCGAGAAGTACAGGGATGTCGAGGTGCTTCCTGATGCGACAATCAATACCGAGTCGCCTGCCTGGGCTCTGGACCGTCTCTCGATCCTGGCGCTCAAGATATGGCATATGCGCGAACAGGCGGAACGTACCGACGCCGACGCCGACCACAAGGCACGTTGTCGCGCCAAGCTCGACGTGCTGCTCGAGCAGCGTGAGGACCTGACCACGGCAATCGGCCAGTTGCTCGATGACATCGCCGCCGGCCGCAAGTTCATGAAGGTTTATCGCCAGATGAAGATGTACAACGATCCGGCGACCAACCCCGTGCTCTACGCCAAGAAATAAATTTATTCTTCTTCGTGGCCTTCCATCAGGTAGGCCTTGATGAATCCGTCGATATTGCCGTCCATCACGCCGTTGACGTCAGATGTCTGATATCCGGTGCGGTGGTCCTTGACGCGGCGGTCGTCGAAGACGTAGCTGCGGATCTGCGATCCCCATTCTATCTTTTTCTTGCCGGCCTCCACTTTGGCCTGTTCTTCCATGCGGTGCTGCAGTTCCTTGTCGTAGAGAATGGAACGCAGCTGGCGCATGGCGTTCTCCTTGTTCTTGGGCTGATCGCGGGTCTCGGTGTTTTCGATCAGGATCTCCTCCTCCTCGCCGGTGTAGGGGTCCTTGTACTGGTAACGCAGGCGCACGCCCGATTCAACCTTGTTGACGTTCTGACCGCCGGCGCCGCCGCTTCGGAACGTATCCCATGAAATGCGCGCTGTCTCGACGTTGACCTCAATGGTGTCGTCGACTAATGGCGTCACAAACACCGATGCGAACGATGTCATGCGCTTGCCCTGGGCGTTGTAAGGGCTCACGCGGACCAGACGGTGCACGCCGTTCTCGCTCTTCAGGAAGCCGTAGGCGTAGTCGCCCTCGATGTTGATGGTCACCGACTTGATGCCGGCCTCGTCGCCTTCCAGAAGCTGCGCGATGCTCGTCTTGTAGCCGTGACGCTCGGCATATCGCAGATACAACCGCATCAGCATCGATGCCCAGTCCTGACTCTCGGTGCCTCCGGCACCGGAGTTGATTTTCAGCACGACGCCAAGCTTGTCGCCCTCGCTCCGCAGCATATTGCGGAGTTCCAGCTTCTCGATATCCTCCAGGGTCGTCTCGTAGAGCGAGTCAATTTCATCCTCGGTCACCAGACCCTCCTTCAGGAAATCCATCGACAGGTTGAGCTCCTCGATCTGCTTGCTCAGCGCCGTGTAGGCGTCGATCCAGAAATGCAGTCCCTTGATTTTGCGCATCTGGGCCTCAGCTTTTTCGCGGTCGTCCCAGAAGTCGGCCACATGGGTGCGGAGTTCCTCCTCCTCGACTTCAATCTTCTTCGAGTCGATATCAAGATATCTGTTCAGGTCGGCCACACGTTTTTCGACGGCCTTGAGCTGTTCGGTTGTAATCATATCTCTGCTATAGCTTTCCGTCTGCAAAATTACAAAAAAACCGCCAAACTATTGATAACAGCACTTTCCTATGTTGAAATTTTTAAGATTTCAAGGCACTGAACTGACGGCAAAAGCGGAGCTTTTGGCCTACACTGAACATGCAGAAGCTCACAGAAGTAAATTTAAGTAATAGGCTTTTGCCGTTGCCACAGATCCTGCTGACGCAGGTGCCGGAATAAACACTGGAATGACGACGTCCACGTCGTCAACCTGTAGTTTTTTTTGACAGTGGAACAGGAGTGACAGGAGCAAGTCTGATACAACCTTACCATAACCTACGGTGACTCCTGTTCCCCTGTCCGTAATTTTTACAAAAAAACAGGTATCAAAGTAAACGGATAAGGATATGTGGGATATTCGGGTCGGTAATTTTGGGGCGTAAAACCTCAAAATATGACCTATATCGAATTGATCAACGAGTTCTGGCGACAGGACGGTTTCAAGCCATTCGGAGCTATGGACACCCGCGTGTATCTGTATCTGCTGCACCAATGTAAGATACGTGGATGGCTTAACCCGTTTGAATTACAGACATGAGGGGGAATATCAGCAATCTGACAAAGCTAGACGCGTTAAAATTGAATGCAGGTTAAAACATTTGAGAATAATTCTCACAAATAGAACTCGGAATGGAATTTTATTGTTATCTTTGCAACAGAAATGCTAATAAGATATGTTGGTAAACTTCACGTTCAAGAATTTCAGGTCTTTCAAAAATGAAATGACACTGAGCATGGAGGCGGCTTCGATTCAGGAGCTGTCGAATGCCGTCGTAAAGTCGTGCGAAGAGGAATTGCTTCCCGTAGCTGTGATGTACGGGGCAAATTCAAGCGGCAAGAGCAATGTGCTGAAAGCACTGAAGGCCATGCGCGATGTGCTGCTTAATTCCGTAAAGCTCAACCCCAAAGACAAACTGGATGCCGAGCCATTTTCCCTTGACATGACATCCTGCGAAGAGCCGACATCTTTTGAAATTCAATTTACCCTGAACGGTTCAAAATTCCGTTATGGCTTTGATTATACCACCGAAGCCATCATCGCCGAATGGCTCTACGAGAAAAGACCGGGTGAACGAGAGTTTGAACTGTTCTTGCGTAGTGGTAATGAATTCAAGATTTCCAAAACACGTTTTGCCGAAGGAATGGGCAAGCAGACTGCCACCCCGGACAATCGCCTCTTTGTGTCGCTTGTGGCACAGTTGAACGGCAAAGTGTCGCAGTCGATTCTTGACTGGTTTACAAATATGGAATATATGTCAGGAATGGACGGGAAGGGTTATGCCGGAAAGACACTTGAGATGTTGTTCAACAAGCAGGTCGGTTCGTCCGAAATAACCCGATTCTTCGAGGAGACCAATCTTGGCTTCATGGAGCTAGATGTGGAACCGGAAAGTAGTGATGAAAAGAAGATGAAATCGGAAACGGTCCACCGTCTGTATGACCACGACGGCAACATTGTGGGAGTACGGAATTTCCCGACAGATAAAATGGAATCGGAGGGAACGAAGAAGATCATCGAGATTGCCGGTCCGATTTTCGACGCCATTATTAATGGCAAAATTCTTATTGTCGATGAGCTGGATGCTAAACTCCATCCTTTCCTGACACGTAAAATCATCGGGTCGTTTATGGACAAAGGAATCAACAACAAGGGAGCGCAGCTGATTTTCGCCACACACGACACGAATCTGCTTAATATCCGTTATCTGCGGCGCGACCAGATCTGGTTCACAGAGAAGGACAAATCCGATTCCACCGACCTCTATTCACTTGTGGAATTTCGTGACGATGCCGGCAACAAGGTTCGCAATGACCGTAACATCGAGAAAGATTACATCAACGGTCGCTACGGTGCCATTCCTTTTATGAGTTAGTTATGGGACAACTTCCGAAATCTAAAATCGAGCAACTCAAACGGGAAAAGCGCGAGGCCAAAGCCGCAAAGAAACGAAAAGTGGCAACGCGGGATAAAATAGTGCGTTTCCTGATTGTATGCGAAGGAGAACGGACCGAACCGAATTATTTCAAAGAACTTGTAAGGGACAGGTATTCCGAAGTGCGCTCTGAAGATATTGTCGGCGAGGGCCGCTCAACCTGTGCTTTAGTCAAGAGGGCTGAAGAAATCAGAGAAAAGCTCGAGCGCCAACGCCAGTTAAGATTCGACCGTGTATGGGTTGTTTTCGACAAAGATGATTTCAATGACTTCAACGAGGCGATTGTCCTTGCTGAAAGAAAAGGATATAAGGCCGCATGGAGCAACGAGGCATTTGAGCTTTGGTACCTTCTGCATTTCATCTATCTCGATTCAGCAATCTCACGCGCAGACTACATAAAGAAACTTGAAAACGAGATACGCAGGTGTGACGGCCATGAAAATTTCTGCTACAAGAAGAACGACAGCGGCATTTATAGGATGCTTCAGAATATTGGCAACGAGACTCAGGCAAAACTTCGCGCCGCAAGACTTCGATCTATATTTGGCAACGCTCACGATTTCAAAAGTCATAAGCCCTGTACCTGCGTCGATATTCTTGTCGAGGAGTTGGAACATCCCGAAAACCTTCTGAATAATATTTAATAGACCGGGATTTGGGGGGAGTTGGGTGCGGATACAAGAAAAGCCTGCGGATGCAGGCTTTGATGCGGAGGGGACGAGATTCGAACTCGTGGTAGGATAATCTCCTACGTCAGTTTAGCAAACTGGTGGTTTCAGCCACTCACCCACCCCTCCAGAGATGTCCCTTGGGGTTTTCAGTGTGCAAAGTTAGCGCTTTGTTTTGAAATAAGCAAATAAATTCGTCAAAAGTTGCCTAAAGCCGGGAGGCCGACACGGCTCAGCACGGAACTGTCGGCAAAAGCAACAATCGCTTGCTAGAATTTTAAAGATATCAAGGCACTGAACTGACGGCAAAAGCGGAGCTTTTAGCCGACACTGAATTTACAGAAGCTCACAGAAGTATATTTAAGTATCAGGTCATAGTGACGAGTGATGACCTTGTAGCTAATAACTATGACTTCTGACTTATTTTTGCCACAGGCCCTGCTGGCGTAGGGGACGGAATAGACTCAGAATACGTCAGTACAGCAACCAAAATCAAGGTGTTTTCTGGAGATTATCATGGCGCTGACACTGAGGGTGTTGCCTCGAAGAGGCTGTTTCTCATTAACCCCACGATGGACGGGACAGCGAAGCTGGTACCGGCCTTCGTGGGGAGGGACCGGAGCGATATGACTTGGTCGGAGACCATGTTTCTGCACTGCCTATACTGCTAAGGCGAGCAACATGGTCTCCGACCAATATGTGCTACGCCGGATATGCACCCCACGAAGGCTGTAGGGACGAGCCCTTCAGCCATCGTGGGGTTAATGAGAAACAGCCTCTCCGAGGCATCAATCTAATTGTCAGCCTGTTATTGCAGCCTCCTGTGACTACTGTGCTCCTGTCCATAAGATACTGGCGGTGTTTCCGCCGCCCTGAATGAGCTCCGTGTCTGTAGGTTGACGACGTGGACGTCGTCATTCCAGTCAGCTACTATAGCTCTGCTTTTGCCGCCAGTTCCGTGCCTTGAACTCTTTATAATTCCGAAGCCGGTGCCGGAATCAGTTAGCCCGGGGGAGGTCAGTGCGGGAAGACCGAAAGCATCCACATCGACATGCCGACGTAGATCAGCAGGCCCACCACGTCGTTGGTGATCTGGATGAAGGGGCCGGTGGCCAGCGCAGGGTTGATTTTCAGCTTCTCGAGCGTCAACGGCACAAGGGTGCCGAAGACCGTGGCGAAGATCACGACGGCAAACAGTGACACGGATACGGCCATGCACAGCGCCATGTCTTTGTGTTCGGTCAGGAATATGTACAGGAACACCACTCCGCTGATCACCACGGCGTTCAGCAGGGCTATCCTCAGACTTTTCCATATTTGACGCCAGAACTCGACCAGCTCCAGCTTGCCGTTTGCCAGACCTTGTACCACGATGGCCGAAGCCTGCACGCCGACATTTCCGCCGGTGCCACCGATCAGCGGGATGAAGAACGCCAGAGCGGTGACGGCCGCGAGTTGCGTTTCGAACCCGCCCAGGATCAGCGAGTTGACGATGCCTCCGATGATGCCGATAAGCAGCCAGGGGAGACGGGCCTTGGTCTGGGCCATGATGGAGTCGTCGGCGTCGACGTCGCTCGAGATACCGGAAGCCAGCTGGAAGTCGCGTTCCGACTGTTCGCGGACCTCGTCCATGACGTCATCGACCGTGATCTGGCCCACGAGACGGCCGATACTGTCGACCACGGGCATCGCCACAAGGTCATATTTCTCGAAGTCGATGGCCACATCCTCGATGGGCGTGTCGACCTTCACGGAGACGGGGCTCGGGTCCATGACGTGCTTGATGCGCGACACGGAGGGATGCGTGATCATGGTCTGCAGCGGCAGCACGCCCTTCAGACGGTTGTCGTCGTCGATGACATAGACATTGTAGATGTCGTCGAGATCCTCGGCCTGACGCCGCATCTCGCGCAAGCAGTCGGGCATGGAGAGGTTCTCGTTGACGGCCACCATCTCGGTACCCATCAGACCGCCGGCCGTGTCTTCGTCGTATTGCAGCAGGTCGACGATATCGCCGGCCTGTTCGACGTCGCCGATGCTCTGGATCACCTCTTCGCGGTCCTCCTCGTCGAGTTCCTGAATCAGGTCGACGGCGTCGTCGGTATCGAGCAGGTCGATGAAATGACCGATCTGTTCGGGCTCCATGCCCTCGAGGAGTTTTTTACGTTCCTCCTCGTCAAGCTCCATGAGCACGTCGGCCTGGGCCTCGCGGGTAGGGATGAGCGCGAACGCCCATTCTGCCTCGCGCAGGTCGAGATGCTGCAGCAGATCGGCGATGTCGGCGGGGTGCATCCCCTCGAACTCAGCCAGGACCGCCTGTTGGTCCTGGGCCTCGATCTGCTGCTCGAAGCGTTCCAGTGTATCGGTGGTTATTTCCTTCATTGCCCTTCAGAAATTAAGGAATGATGCCTAATAATGGAATGTCGAACCGCCCAGGAACTCGCGCAACAGGGAGTTGGAGGGAACCTGGTCGGTCGGAATCGAGAGGAAGCAGTCCAGGAACTCGGCCAGACGGCGAGCCTCGCCGTAGTATGTGCTGCTTTCGGGCACGCCCATCAGCAGCGGCAGCAGATAGTCCTTCATTACCCCGAGCTCGAAAATCAGCGAGGAGTTGAAAGTGGCGTCGGCGTTCTCCTGGAAGGGGAAAATCCATTTTTCTTCGCCGCGGCGCACCGATGGCCAGCGGGCCAGCGTCTGTTCGGGCGAGGTCCCCCGGTATTTGGAATCGCGCACCATGCGGCGCAGCAGCCGGTTGTCGGTGGTGGGTATCCAGTTATGGTTGTCGACGCGCAGCGAAGTCAGCGCCGAGACATATACTTTGTAGATCCGGTCGGCGGGAATCTCGGACACCAGCTCGGGGTTGAGTCCGTGGATTCCTTCGATCAGCAGAATGTCGTTTTCCTCCAGGCGCAGCGGACGCGGTTTGTCGACGCGTCGGCCCAGCTCGAAGCTGTAGGTGGGCAGATTGATCTCCTTGCCGGCGAGCAGCGCGTTGAGGTCGGCGTTGAAGCGCGGCAGGTCGAGTGCATAGAGGCTTTCGAAATCATATTCGCCATGTTCGTCGCGGGGAGTCTGGTCGCGGTTTACGAAGTAATCGTCGAGCGAGATCATCTTTGGCCGCATCATGTTGGTCATGAGCTGCACGGCGAGCCGCTTGCAGGTGGTTGTCTTGCCTGATGACGAGGGGCCGGCCAGGAGTACGAGCTGAGCCTGGCCATGGCGACGGCGGCGCATGATGTCGTCGGAGATGCGTGACAGAATCTTGTTGTGCATGGTCTCGGCCACATTTATCAGCATGCCGGTATTGCCGCGCTCCACGGCGTGGTTCAGGTCACCGACGCAGCTCACCTGGATTATCTTGTTGAAATCGAGGCTCTGCTGGAATGCGCGGTACATCTTGGTCTGACGCACCGGAATGGCCGGCGCCTTGGGATTGTTGCGGTCGGGGCCGAGCAGCAGGATGCCCTCCTTGTAGAGGCGCAGGTCGAAGACGCCCACCTGTGACGTGCGGTCGGCCAGACGGCTGATGTAGGAATCCACGACCCCGTCAAGACGGTAGCACACCACCTCCGGGCGCGGCGAGGTCTCGAGCAGGTCGACCTTCTCGGTCAGCCCCTCCTTGGTGAAGACGCTGATGGCATCGTCCTGGGTCATCGCCACGCGCTCGAAGGGAAGATCGGCCGCCACCAACGCCTTCATATGCGATTTCAGCCTGTCTACAAGCTGGCGTTTCACCTGCGCGATATTCCCCTGGGCATCGTACAGGCGGCAGAACTGACCGTTCGATATGGAGTGTTCCACGCGCAGCGTCAGCCCCGGAGCCTCGGTCACCACGGCTTTGTACAGCATCATGATCAGCGACCGTGTGTAAACATACCGGCCCTGCGATGTCTCAAGATTCAGCATTTCCTCTTTCATATCGCAAATATACAAAAAATCTCCGGCCCGACGGTCTGTCACCCGACATTTTTTGCCTCCGTCCCGACCGCAAGGGCGAATATTGTCGCACAGAGGCACGGCTCTTTCAATTAACGCTATATAAATGACATAATATCAAGGCACGGAACTGACGGCAAAAGCAACTATCGCTTGTTAGAATTTTAGAGAGTTCAAGGCACGGAACCGAATGGCAAAAGCGGAGCTTTTAGCCTGCACTGAACTAACAGAAGCTCACAGAAGTAAATTTCAATTAGTAATTAGAAATGAGTAATGAGTAATTTATACAGCAATACTTTTGCCGTTGCCACAGGCCTGCTGGCGCAGGGGGCGGAATAGACTCAGAAAGAGCCGAGCTCAGGCGACGTCCACGTCGCCAATATCGGCATCGTTTGGAAGGGAGATGTCCACCGTCCGAATGTTGACGACGTGGACGTCGTCCTTCCAGTGTTTATTCCGTTTCCTGCGTCAGCAGGATCTGTGGCAAACGGCAAAATCGATAGCTAAATTTGAAAAAATTCTGTGTAAATCTGTAAGTTCAGTGCAGGCTAAAAGCTTCGCTTTTGCCGTCAGTTCCGTGCCTTGAAATCATTAAATTAAAGAGCTATGCCATACCCGCATGGTGAGCGCGTATAAGGGCGAATATTGTCGCTTTTAAGGATATACGGAAATATGCGATTTGTAGCGAATGAAAAAAATTTGTTATCTTTGCCGGCAATTTCAGACTCCGGTGTATAATTATAATAAGGAGTCTATAAAGCGGAAGATGAAGAATTTAGTGATAGTGGAGTCCCCGGGCAAGATCAAGACCATCGGGAAGATCCTCGGGCCGGACTACAAGGTTCTGCCCTGCGTGGGACATATACGCGATTTGCAGAAGCGCGGAATGAGTGTGGACACCGAAGGTGATTTTTCGCCTGTCTACGAGATTCCGGCCGACAAGAAGAAGGTTGTCCAGGAGCTGAAGGCAGCGACCAAGGCGGCCGATATGGTATGGCTTGCGACCGATGAGGACCGCGAGGGGGAGGCGATAGCCTGGCACCTGTACGAAGTGCTCGGGCTGACGCCGCAGAACTCGCGGCGCATTGTGTTCCACGAGATTACGAAGGACGCCATACAGAATGCCATAAAGCATCCGCGCGGCATCGACCTGGATCGTGTCAACGCCCAGCAGGCGCGCCGTGTCCTGGACCGCATCGTCGGATTCGAGCTTAGCCCGATCCTGTGGAAAAAGATCAAGCCTTCGTTGTCGGCGGGCCGCGTGCAGAGCGTCGCCGTACGTCTGATATGCGAACGAGAAAAGGAGATACAGGCCTTTAAGCCGGAAAGCTACTGGCGCGTCAACGCCCAGTTTGCCGCCGGCGCTTCGACGTTCAAGGCCGAGGGTGCCCGGCGTTTTCCCGCCGAGACCGAAGCCCGTAGCTTTCTGCAGGACTGCGTTGGCCGCGATTTCTGCATCGGCGGTGTCACCGTCAAGCCGTTGACCCGCAAACCGGCCGCTCCCTTCACCACATCGACCCTGCAGCAGGAAGCCGGCCGCCGGCTCGGTTACTCGGTGACCACCACGATGCGCATTGCCCAGAAGCTCTACGAGGAGGGTCTCATCACCTACATGCGTACCGACTCCACCAACCTCTCGGACTTCGCCCTCGGCGAGATATCTAAGGCCATAAAGGAAGATTACGGCACGGAATATCTGCAGACGCGCCGCTACCATACCCACAACAAGGGGGCTCAGGAAGCGCACGAAGCCATCCGGCCCACCTACGTCAGCAACCGCACTATCGCAGGAACCCCGCAGGAACAGCGGCTCTACGACCTGATATGGAAACGTGCCGTGGCCTCGCAGATGAGCGACGCCCGTCTGGAGAAAACGCGAATCGACATTGTTCCCGCCCAGGGCGAAGAACCGTGGTTCAAGGCCGAAGGCGAGACCGTCAAATTCGAGGGCTTTATGCGTGCTTACGGCATCGAGGCCAGCGACGACGCCCCCGAGGGCGAGGGAGCCGACACGCTGCTGCCACCGCTCAAGCCCGGCGACGCTGTGACCCCGCGTTCCGTAACGGCCACCGAAAGCTTCACCAATCCGCCTGCAAGATACACCGAGCATACGCTCGTCAAGAAAATGGAGGAGGTCGGCATCGGCCGTCCCTCAACATATGCCACAATCGTCTCCACCATACAGAACCGCGGATACATCAAGCATGGCGACCATGACGGCAACCCCCGCGAGTACCGCCGCCTCACACTGACCGACGGCAACATTGCGTCCGAGACACTGTCGGAAAACACCGGATCGACCCGCGGACGCCTCGTGCCCACCGATGTCGGCCTGGTGGTCAACGAGTTCCTGACCCAGCAGTTCCCCAAAATTCTCGATTACAATTTCACCGCCAACCAGGAGGCGAAATTCGACGAGATCGCCGAGGGAAAACTTCCCTGGCGCGAGGAGATGAAGGAATTCTACGGTGAGTTCCATCCCCGCATCGAGGAGGTGAACGGCATGCGCAGCGAGAACAAGGTGGGCGAGCGCGTGCTGGGCACGGATCCTGCCAGCGGTCGGCGCGTGTCGGTGAAACTGGGCCGTTTCGGACCGGTGGCACAGATCGGTGAGGCTTCCGAAGAGGAGAAGCCCCGTTTCGCCAGCCTTGGCGAAGACCAGAGCATCGCGACCATCACCCTGGAGGAGGCACTGAAACTGTTCGAGCTTCCCCGCACGCTCGGCGAGCACGAGGGCAAGCCCGTCACGGCTTCCTCGGGACGTTTCGGCCCCTATGTGCACTACGACAAGATGTTCGTTTCCATTCCCAAGGACAAGTCGCCCCACACCATCACTCTCGACGAGGCTCTGGAACTGATCGCCGCCAAGCAGGCGGCCGAGGCCAACAGGCTGATCAAGACCTTCGACGAGCTGCCCGGTGTCGAGGTGCTCAACGGCAGGTTCGGTCCCTACATAGCCTCCCGCAAGGAGGGTGCCAGGAAGGCTGTCAACTACAAGATTCCCAAGGGGACCGATCCCAAGGCGCTGACGGCCGACGAAGTCAAGGCTCTGATGGAGACTCAGGACGCCGCACCCAAGACACCGCGTCGCGGCACCCGCAAAAAGAGCTGAGGCTGAATTCTTGTAGTTAAATAATGTTAATGATGGTTAATAATATATAAAAATTAAAGAAGAACAGTAAAAAGATAATGAATTGGAAGCCCGTCAGTAGGGATTTGGGCAGAAATGTATTATCTTTGCAAAGATTTCCGGAGGGGACGCAGGTCTCCTTCGTTTTTTTTAGGCAACTTCGTATGATTGAAGTAGATTCATTAAAGACATTTCTGGAGGGCCTGATGGCCGACACGGATTATTATCTGGTGGATGTCAGGGCCGAGGCCGGCGACCGGTATGTGGTCGAGATCGATTCCGACAGCGGAGTCGACATCGACTATTGCGTTGAGTTATCGCGGGCTGTCGAGGAGGAGTTTCCCCGCGAAGATGATTCCGAGGACTACGAGCTTGAAGTCGGCAGTGCCGGACTGACGTCGCCGTTCAAGGTGTACCGACAGTATGTCAAGAACATCGGGCATGACGTCGAGGTGCTGACGCGCGACGGGCGCAAGCTGCACGGCGTGCTCCGCGAGGCCGGCCCGGAGAGTTTCACCGTCGAGACGGTGGTCAAGGAGAAACCCGAAGGCGCGAAGCGCCCTGTGGAGGTGCGGCGTCCGGTCGTCATTCCATATGCCGACGCCAAGAGCGTCCGTTGTGATTTGAAATTTTAACCCTAATATAAACTGGGCGGCCAGGCTGCCCGACTTATAATCAGGCGGCGGCGACGTCGCCACATATGATATGGCAAAGAAAGCTGAAGCTGAGAATATGGTCGACCGGTTCGCCGAGTTCAAGGAGCTTAAGAACATCGACAAGACCACGATGATATCCGTTCTCGAGGAGTCATTCCGTAACGTTCTGGCAAAAATGTTCGGTTCGGACGAGAACTTCGACGTGATTATGAACCCCGACAACGGGGACTGCGAGATTTACCAGAATCTCGAGGTCGTGCCCGACGGCGAGGTTGTCAACAAGAATATGCAGATCGGGCTGACGGCAGCCCGCGAGATCGACCCCGAGTGCGAGATCGGCGAGGAGGTCGTGAAGCAGATATTTTTCCAGGATTTCGGCCGTCGTGCCATCCTGACCTTGCGCCAGACCCTGCAGTCGAAGATTCTCGACCTGCAGAAGGAGGCCATCTACAACAAGTTCAAGGATCTGGAGGGCGAGCTGATTTCGGGCGAGGTCCATCAGATCTGGAAGCGCGAGATGCTTCTGATGGACGATGAGAACAACGAGCTGATCATGCCGAAGGAGGAGCAGATTCCCGGCGACTTCTTCCATAAGGGCGACATGGTACGGGCCGTGGTGAAGCGCGTCGACAACGCCAACAACAATCCCAAGGTGATTGTGAGCCGCACCGACGAGAATTTCCTGCGTCGTCTGTTCGAGCAGGAGGTGCCGGAGGTTCACGACGGACTGATCACCATCAAGGCCGTAGCGCGCAAGCCGGGCGACCGTGCCAAGATAGCCGTCGAGAGCTACGATGACCGCATCGATCCCGTCGGCGCCTGCGTAGGTATCAAG
>JAQXIE010000054.1 GCA_029007645.1 Bacteroidales bacterium | reverse complement strand
ATCCAGCAGTTGAAGCGCTTGGTGTAGCGTTCACCGCCTCCTTCTCGGCTGAAATGGAGAATTTTTGACTTGTCAAGCAATTTTATTACCTGACCATAGAGCGGCTGTCCGCTAAAATGACTATTTTTGCGCATTGGTTATTCGGTTTTGTTTGGCGACAGCTAAATAACCAAAAAGGACTGACTCCTGCAAAGGAATCAGTCCTAAATTTATCGCGCTTCAATAGTTTTATCGGACAGCAATAATTTCCATTAGTAATCGGAAATCAGACATCTGTGGTGGAGGTGGAGGAACTTGTCCCTAATGCTTCAAATGCGCTTATATCAACAATTTGCAAAACCGAGATTTTGCTGTGCCACTAATTTGCAACCTAACCGGTCTGTCCTGAAGAAGGAGAGTCTTTATATACCGGCAACCTGAAGAATCGGGACATTCAGTGCATTCTCGATTGATGAAATGGTCTCAATTGTGAAGTTATGGGTTCCTCTCATCCATTTGCTGATTTCAGATTCCTTCTTGCCAAGCATATTGGCGAGGTCTTTTTGTTTCAGACCCTTCTCCTCCAATATGCTGTGAATCCTGTCGACTATAAGGAAAGACAGGTCAACCCGCCGACGGACTTCGGGTGAGACTTTAGCACGGCGAGCTTCTATGACGCTACTTCTTTTCATCGCGGGTAAAATTTAGATTTCCAATAATCTCTTTATCTACAATATAGAGCGTACCGTTTGAAAGCCGGGATGAAATAAACCGACTTGTATCAACTAACGTCTCTACATAATCTGACAAAGATTCACTTTCTTGCCATGTTGCGCAGTCCTTGACACCACCGTTGCCGAAGATAAGAATCTTGTCTGAAAGCCGGATACAGTAAAGACGCAGATTGCTAGTTTCAATAGGGATCGCACTGACACCATCACCAAATTTCCCTTCATAGCGGAAATATCTCTCTAAAGCTCCGCTCTCGCCAATTCTGTCGAGCCATGCGATTATGGTGTCAATGTCTTCATCATACTCGCAGCCTTCAGGAAATTTCTCAAAGAATCTTTCAAGTTCAGAGAGTTCTTCCTCACTGAGATGAACACTGTAAAAATTCACAGCGTCGTGTTCCTCAATCAGTTCTATGGAATATTTCTGTGTCATACTTAACTTAAAGATTAACTTCGCAAAGTTAACAACTCTTTTCCAATACAACAAATAAATTCACCTTAAAGTTAAGCTGAGGCTATGTTTGGATCAGCGGGTTATTTCGGGGCATAGCGTTTTTCTTAAGTTGACGACGTGGACGTCGTCATTCCAGTCTGCAACTGGAGCGGCGGTGTCCACACCGCCATAAAAAATGCTATGCACCGGAAAAATCCGCTGACCCAAACATTCTGCGATGTTACCCAGTCGGAATGTGAAAAAACCGCGCAATATGCTGATATTGCGCGGTTTGTCTTTATTTTGTCTTGTGTCGTCCGGAAGGTGTCCGGAATACTTAGTGGAGGTGGAGGGGATTGAACCCTCGTCCAAACGCGGAATCAATAAGCTTTCTACATGCTTAGTCTGTGAGTTGGTTTTCGTGCATGGACAGGCTCACGACGGCCAATCCGTGCCTTATTCCCTGAATCTCGGACCGCACGCGGGACGAATACGGTCCTATTTCCGATTTTCTTAGCACCACTTTGTCCAAACGTCTCGGAACGGGGCAATGGAGTGATGTCTCGTTCTCCTCCCTGGGAGGAGAATTAAGGAACCCTACTGTTCTTCAGGTTACGCAGCGAGAGCGTAATTGTTATTTTCGCCAATTATAGGTCGATGATCTTGCGATTATAGAGCTTGGTCATCAAAGCTCTGCATGCTTACCTACCGCTTCTACACGCTGTCAAAGCCAGTCACCCCCGTAGAAGCTTGTTCCCTCTGGAACTTGTAGCCTGCAAAATTACTACAATATCTTTAATTCGCAAAATATTTAACATTATTCAAAATCTCTAAAGTGCATCGGTTCGCCAAATGGCAGTATAGTCCCATTTTTTTTGTAATTTTGTACTTTACACCAAAGAATATGACACAAGTCGCGGACATAAAGAAATTCAGGGGTGCGCTGATCGATATGGACGGCGTGTTGTATGACTCGATGCCGGGTCACACACTGGCATGGCAGCGCATGATGCAGACACTGGGCGTGAAATGCGACCGTGACGAGTTCTACCTGTATGAAGGTATGACCGGACCGGCGACGATCAATCTGCTCTTCAAGCGCGAACTGGGTTATGAGGTCGATGCCGAGCGCGCCGCCGAATTATACAAGATAAAAACGCAGAATTTCATCGAGTGGGGAGAGCCTCCGATGATGCCGGGCGCCGACCGCATGCTTGCCGCGCTGGCGCGTCTGGGCATGAAGCGGGTGCTGGTCACCGGCTCGGGACAGGCCAGCCTCTTCGAGCGGCTGCAGCGTGATTATCCCGGAGTTTTCCCCGACGGCTGCCGTGTCACCGGCAATGACGTGACGCACGGCAAACCGGCCCCGGAGCCGTACCTGAAGGGGGCTCAGCTGGCCGGATTCGACCCCTCGGAATGCATAGTGGTCGAGAATGCACCTCTGGGCGTCCGGGCCGGCAAAGCCGCCGGTTGCTATACGATTGCCGTAACCACCGGCCCGATTCCCCGCGAGGCCTTCGAACGCGAAGGAGCCGATCTGATATTCCCGGATATGAATTCCTTCGCCGACTGGCTGGAACGGCAAATTATATAAAATAATAAGATAATATAACTATTGATCCATGGACTGGAAATCTGAACTCAATGAATGCATAAGCCGATTGGCGCCAGATAAAGTAGTATACCTGACGGACAGCAACGTGGTCCGTTATCTCGACATTCCGGAGGCCATCGTAGTGCCTGCCGGAGAGCCGAGCAAGAGCATCGCGGGTCTCGAGACGGTGTGGCAGGGGCTGATGCGTGCCGGAGCAACGCGGCACTCGCTGCTGGTCAACATCGGCGGGGGAGTGGTGACCGATCTCGGCGGTTTCGCGGCCGGAACATACAAACGGGGAGTACGCCATATCAATGTGCCGACCACGCTGCTGGCAATGGCCGACGCCGCCATCGGCGGAAAGACGGGCATAGATTACTGCGGTCTGAAGAACGAGATCGGCGTGTTCAAAATGCCGGAGCGTGTGATAATCGACGCCTCATGGCTCGACACGCTGCCTCAGGAACTGCTGCGCGACGGACTGGCTGAAGTGGTGAAAACCACTATGCTTGGTTCGGCGGCCATGTACGATGTATTGCTGGATCTTCCCGAACGGCTCGATGCGGACTCGCTGCGCGGCGCCACCGAATTTTCCGCCCGGTTCAAAGAGAAAGTGGTCGCCGAGGATCCCACCGAGCAGGGGTTGCGGCGCATCCTGAATCTGGGCCATACGGCAGGGCATGCCTTCGAGAGTCTGGCGGCCCGGTGCGGCCATCCCGTCAGCCATGGCGAGGCCGTAGCCCATGGACTGCTGGTAACGCTGATACTCAGCAGCCGCTTCGCCGGTATGGATCCGGCGGCCGCCGGGACGTATGCCTCAAGACTGTTGCGCAGGCATTACAGCCCGCTTCCCGCAGGCGCGCTCGACGAGGAGAAACTTCTCGAACTGATGGCCCGTGACAAGAAAAACGCCCGCTACGGCGAGGTCAGCTTCGTGCTGCTGCGCGCCATCGGCCAACCGATAAGGGAGGCCGTTGTCATCGACAAGGCCTCCCTTTGCGAGACGCTCCGGCAGTATCGGAGCATTATGTCCTGATCAGATCAGCGATTCCCCTTTGCGGATCGCCTGCTCGTTGAGCGGTATCAGATGGTGATGTCGCTCGGGCAACGACTTCTTCAGACCTTTCACCACATTCTCCATCGGGAGTTTGTATCTCATGGTCTGGAGCAGGGCTCCCATTACGACCATATTGTAGGCCTTGGAGTTTCCTATTTCCAGCGTGGCGCCCATGGCGTCGACGGGGCATATTCTGATATCGTCGCGCTTGGGGTGATTGTGGATACCGTTGGTGTCATAGAGCAGCGTGCCACCCTTCTTGACTTTCGGGCCGAACTTGTCGAGGCTCTGCTGGTTCAGGGCTACCACTATGTCGTATTGGTCGAGCACAGGGCTCGAGATTTTCTCGTCCGACAGGATTACCGTCACATTGGCGGTGCCTCCGCGCTGTTCGGGACCGTATGCGGGCATCCAGGTGACTTCCTTATCGTCCATCAGCCCCGAGTAGGCCAGGATTTTTCCCATCGAGAGCACTCCCTGTCCGCCGAAGCCGGCGATGATTATTTCTTCCTTCATGATATGGCGCTTGCAGGGTTAAACGTTTTTAAGGTCGCCGAGAGGATATTTGGGGAACATGTTCTCCTCCATCCAGATATTGGCTTTTTCGGGCGACATTTTCCATCCTGAGTTGCATGTCGACACGAACTCCACCACGGAGGTGCCGCGCTTGTTGATGGCGTTCTCGAAAGCCTTCTTGAGAGCGGCTTTGGCTTTGCGGACATTGGCGGGTTTATGCACGGACTGGCGTGTCACGTAGCATGTGCCGTCGAGCTTGGCCATGAGTTCGGTGATTTCGAGCGGATATCCGTTCAGATCGACGCGGCGGCCGTAGGGCGTGGTGGCGGTTTTCTGGCCCAGCAGGGTGGTGGGGGCCATCTGTCCGCCGGTCATGCCGTAGATGGCGTTGTTGACGAACACCATCACGATATTCTCGCCGCGGTTCGCGGCATGGATTGATTCGGCCGTACCGATAGCCGACATGTCGCCGTCGCCCTGGTAGGTGAACAGGACATTGTCGGGCCAGAGGCGCGAGGCCGCCGTGGCGATTGCCGGCGCACGGCCGTGTGCCGCTTCGATCCAGTCGACATCGATGTAATTGTAGGCGAATACCGCGCATCCCACGGGCGACACGCCCACTGCCTTCTCGGTCAGTCCCATTTCGGCGATCACTTCGGCTATGAGCTTGTGCACGACGCCATGGCTGCAGCCGGGGCAGTAATGCATGTGCACGGGCTGCATCAGTTCCGGTTTGCTGTAAACCTTATTTTCTTCCTTGATAATATCTTCAATATTCATAGCCCATGGAATTACTTGTTGACGATTTTTTCCTTGAGCGCCCGGACCACTTCATCGGGGCTGGGGATGATGCCGCCCAGACGGCCGAAGTGTTCGACAGGCAGGCTGTCATGGACGGCGAGGCGCACGTCTTCGATCATCTGGCCGGCGTTGAGCTCGACGACCAGGATTCCTTTCTTTCCCTTGGCGGCCTTTTCGATGGCCTCGTAGGGGAAGGGCCAGAGGGTGATGGGGCGCAGGATGCCGACCTTGATGCCCTGTTCGGCGGCCAGCTCGCGGGCCTTGTCCGAGATGCGGGCAATGGTGCCGAAGGCCACGATCAGGTAATCGGCGTCGTCGGTGCCGATCTCCTCGTAACGGATTTCGTTCTCTTCGATTTCACGGTATCGGGCCTGAAGGCGGTTGTTGACCTCCTCCATCACCGACGGCTCGAGTTCAAGGCTGGTCACCACGTTGTGTTTGCGCAGACCCTTGCGGCCGTTGCAGGCCCAGGGGCACTGCAGGCGGATTTCTTCCTCGGTGCGGCGCGGACGCTGCTCGGGCAGCACCACCTTCTCCATCATCTGGCCCACGATGCCGTCGGCCAGAATCATCACCGGATTGGTGTACTTGAAAGCCAGGTCGAAACCGAGTCCCACGAAATCGACCATTTCCTGCACCGAACCGGGAGCCAGGACTATCATGCGGTAGTCGCCGTGTCCGCCACCCTTGCAGCACTGGAAATAATCGGCCTGCGAGGGCTGGATCGTACCTAATCCCGGGCCGCCTCGCATTACGTTGAGAATCAGAGCCGGCAGCGATGCGCCGGCAATATACGAGATCCCCTCGCACATCAGGCTGATGCCGGGCGACGACGACGACGTCATAACGGCCTTGCCCGTTGCCGCGCCGCCATAGACCATGTTGATGGCCGCAAGTTCCGACTCGGCCTGGAGAACAGTCATGCCGGTGGTCTCCCACGGCATCTCCTCCTCAAGCGTCTCGAGCACTTCTGACTGGGGGGTGATGGGGTAACCGAAATATCCGTCGCAGCCGTACCGGATAGCGGCATGGGCTATCGCTTCGTTACCCTTCATGAGTCTTACCTCTTCTGTCATTTCTTTCCCGGATTAGTTCTCTACTTTGACGCGGTACACCTCAATGCACGCGTCGGGACAAACAAGGGCGCAGGACGTACAGCCTGTGCAACTCTCTGGATTCGCCATATAGGCGAAATGGTAACCGCGGTCGTTGACCTCAGCCGGCTGCAGCGACAGTGTGCCTGTCGGACATGCAACCACACATAGGTTGCATCCCTTGCAGCGCTCGGTGTTGACCGTAATCGCTCCTCTTACTTTTGCCATGACTATGATATTAGATTATGGCGCTTATTGCTCCTTCGTGTTTTCATGTAAGCCGCCCGATTGAATCCTGCGGCTTACTTCACAAAAGTAACATTATTTATTCTAACATAAAACTATTTTGCAAAAATTATTTTTCGCGGGCTTCGAGCAGTCGCTCCAGAGTCTGCATTCCCTTGGTTGCAGGCTCCCGGATCACGGTCACGCCGGGGATTCCGCTCACGTCGGCCGGATTGGGATCGATGTAGTAGATGGGTACGCCCGGGCGCACGAAATTGATCAGGCCGGCTGCCGGATATACCACCAGCGAGGTGCCGATCACCACGAAGATATCGGCCTGACTGGCCAGCTCACAGGCCTTTTCGATGTTGGGCACCGGTTCCTGGAAGAACACGATATGGGGCCGCATCGGGTCGCCGTTATGTCCGCGTGTCTCCGGTGTCGTCTCCAGGTGTTTGATGTCAAGGCTCTCGATATAATCGGGATTGCGCACCGACCGGATCTTCATCAGCTCGCCGTGAAGATGCAGCACGTTTTTCGAACCGGCACGCTCGTGCAGGTCGTCGACGTTCTGGGTTATGACGTAAACGTCGTAGTCCTTTTCCAGGTCCACCAATGCCTTGTGGGCCGCGTTGGGCATCGCTTTCAGCAGATCGCGCCTCCGCTGGTTGTAGAACTCGTGCACCAGGGCCGGATCACGGCGGAAGCCGTCGGCCGATGCCACCTGCATCACCGGATAATTCTCCCATAACCCGTCTGCGTCACGGAATGTCTTGATTCCGCTCTCGGCGCTTATGCCCGCGCCGGTCGACACCACTAATTTCGGTTTTTTCATGGTTCAATGTCTTAGCCTGAATTGCACACGCAAGTATGTTGCATTTCATATCGTTAATACAAAGATAAGGAATTTCTATGACAATACCGCAGTCAAGTATGAAAAAGGTAATAATAATGGGCGCTTCGAGCGGAATAGGCCTCCGCTGCGCCGAGGAATTGGCCAGGC
The DNA here is from genome assembly GCA_029007645.1 of Bacteroidales bacterium. Taxonomy (GTDB): domain Bacteria; phylum Bacteroidota; class Bacteroidia; order Bacteroidales; family Muribaculaceae; genus Lepagella. Next base: position 13,703 of record JAQXIE010000054.1, on the reverse strand, counting down.
GCGGTGTCCGTGTGGGCATTGCCGCGCGGCACATTGAGCCGATGATGCTGTTGAAGAAGAAATACCCCGATACGGTGGAGTATGCGTCGATCGATGTGACCGGACCCGATGCGGTCGACAAGCTTTACAAGCTGATCGACGCCGTCGGGGGTATGGACATCTACTTTCATGTGGCCGGTATCGGATACGAGAACATGCAGCTTGATCCCGAGGCCGAGGTAAAGATTTTCGAGACCAATCTGGTCGGATTCGTGCGTTGCATCAGCGGAGCATACCGTTATTTCACGCAGCGGGGCATCCGGGGACAGATTGCTGCCGTCACTTCCGTGGCCGGAACCAACGGCATCGGCCGGCTTTCGGCTTATTCGGCGTCGAAGGGCGGGGCGCAGAAATGGCTGGTGGCTCTGGAACAGCTAAGCAAAAACTGTGGCGCGGGCATCACTTTCACGGACATCCGTCCCGGTTGGGTGCGCACTCCGCTGCTGACGGCCGACTGTGAATACCCGATGACCATGACGCTCGACTACGCCGTGCCCAGGATACTCAGGGCTATTGTACGCAGGAAACGTGTGGCCGTGATCGACTGGCGTTGGAATATTGTTGTCGGCCTGTGGCGTGCCATACCCAATCTGATATGGACACGCATAAACATGCCCATATCAAAGCCCGATCAGCCCCTGCCGCATTATTCTGCGGATCCGGAAGCCGATTCAGGCAAGGACACTGAAGCGCCTACCACTTCCGGCAAGTGATCACCGATTCGGGAGTGGAGAGCACCATGGTGCTTCCGTCCACATGGACCGTAAAGGTGACGGGATTACTGCACACCCCGAACTGGCGCAGCCTTGCGAGTGTGAGGTTGACCGGATCGCGGAAGTCCACGCTCAGACGGCCGGCATCCTTGTCATAGGCCATTTCGCCCGTGGGTACGTCGCGTTTCTGGCCGCCCGAAGGGACAGTCTGCCATAGCTGCATCAGTTCGCATTGAATTGCTATGAACATATTTTCGGGATGCTCTTCGGGCGTCCCGTCTGTATATTCTATGGTCCGGATGCGCCAATAGCCGTCGATGGCTCCGTTATGGCTGACACGCCGACAGCCGGCACCGGCCAGAATTATACAAAGCAACGTAAGTATGATCTGTTTTTTCATAGCGTTCTAAGGCATCGTTCCTTAAAAAATGTATACGCCAGGGTCGCAGATGTGCCTCAGCTTTAGTCTTGCAGACTCAGGATCATAGTGGACTATGTTACTGAGTCAAAAGGCTAAAGATGAGGTGCAGCTGCGAGTCTTAGGTAATATCTTTTTCGGACATGCCTGTTATTGATAGATTGTTTTTAACAATTCAAAATTATTTTGAGCCTTGTCCGGTGTCTTTTCGGTTAATTTATCCGCTCTCCTCGGTCACAGCCGCGAGGCTGATCCCTCTGAGATCGAATAAATTTCCTCGAAAATCCACCGCCTCTGGCGTTTACATTTTTTAAGGAACGATGCCTAAAATTTGATGAATCCGGTTTTGGAAATGCTGATGCCGATGCCGAAGTTGTTGCCTATCAGGTTGCCCGAATCCCAGCCCACGCTGAGCGAGGCGTTCCAGCCTTTGAAGCGCTCGGGATGCCAGTTAACCTTGGCCAACAGGCTGAAGTCGCTGCGCACCTTGTCGGTCGGTGTGTCATAGGTGCCCCAGCTCCGGATGTTGGAGAGGCGTAGCGTCCAGTCTATCCGTTTCGACGGATTTCCGCGCAGTCCCATGTTGAAGGCCTCGACACGCGTATGCTGGAAGTAGAGATCGCGCGGCGAGTTGTAGAGCGGCGAGACAATCAACGGATTGCCGATGCCCATGCCGTAATTGCTCCAGCTCGTGTAGATATAGTTGTTATAGTACCAGTCGCGGCCCGATACCTGAATGTCGAGATCCGGAGTGTGGTCAAAATATACGGGGCCGCCCTGATCCTTGGAATACAGGAATTCAACCACGGCCTCGGTCAGGAACGGATTTCGCGGCAAAATTCCCTGCACGCCCCAGAATCCGTCTTTCCAGGCGTAGTCGAAGGTCATCATCGAGTGGTCTTCGAAGAAGTGCTGATAGTAGGCCTTGACGCTCCATCCCGAAGGATCGTACCATCCGAGGGCAAACGTCCAGTTGCCCAGGAAATTTCCCTGCACATTCAGCTGTTCGCCGGGAGTTGTGTCGGAGCCGCCTCCGAGCGGTATGAGTCCTTTGATCCAGGCCTTGAAATCGGTCGGGTTCTGATAGGCGCGGCGCAAGCCCTCGGCGTTCTCGGCCGAATACTGCGTGCCGCCGAACTGCGAGTCCATGCGCATGCCGATTTCCCCTACAAGCGGAAACTGGCGACGGTCGCCGAATTTGAAATAGATGGCACGCGTGCAGTACAGTACGTCGGTGGTATACGACATCTGTGGCGTGGCGTATCGCTCAATCCACTTTGAGTCGGTAAACATGCCGTAGCCGATGTAACCCTTGACGGCAAACCATCCCTTGCATCCCCACACGTCGGCGTAATCGAAAATTCCAAGTCGAAGCTGGGGAATAGGTCGGGCATTGCCCGAAACGGTCATGCCTCCTGAGCTCAGCTCCGAGTCGATAATGTCGTCGCGCATCTCCTTCTGTCCCAACATGGCGTTCAGACAGCGATATTTCACTTCTCCGTAGATCTGCTGCGGAATGAATACCCGTTCGAAATTCAATGCCACGCCGAGGTCGACGCCCGCACCCCATGTGAATCTCCGGGTGGTGTCCATGTCATGGAAGATTCCGGCGCGCAGCCATGCGTTGTTGCGTTTCAGCGACGAGAAACCGTATTGGCCGTTTGCCATCCAGAACGGAGCATGGTCGCCCGTCGAGAAGGTCGCTCCAATCTCGGCATCGTAACGCAGGCCGTCTTCCTTTTGCTCGGCCCCGACGGCAGGCATGGCCATCATGGCAGCGGCTGCAGCGGCTATCAGTGTTTCCTTTATCATTACCTGTGTATTGTGGGATCGTGTTAGTATCGCAAATTTAGTATAACTATTTCAACGGTGCAAATACCTGCTCCGGCACTTCGTAAGAAGTCAATAAGAAGTTGATATGAAGTGAACGAATAATTTTGTAATTTTGCACTCCGAATTTATCTTGATTAGCTGACAATGTGGATATTATTGGCCGTGATTTCGGCAATCTGTCTCGGTTTCTATGATGTATTCAAGAAGCTGTCGGTCAAGGACAACAATGTCCTTGTGGTGTTGTTGTGGTCCACACTTTTCAATGCGCTGTTCATGTCGCCGGAACTTGTACGGGGCATACTTCACGGCTACTGGGGATTCGGCAATACGCTGACCGGGCATCTGCAGATTCTTATCAAATCGGCCATCGTGCTCGGTTCCTGGCTGCTGGGCTATGCGTCGATCAAGCATCTTCCGCTCACCATTCAGGGTCCCATCAATGCGACAAGACCAGTTCTGGTGCTTGTCGGCGCGCTGATCGTGTTTGGCGAGCGGCTGAATGCCCTGCAGTGGGCCGGAGTAATTCTGGGTTTCATATCCCTTTTCTTCATATCGCGCATAGGAGCTCGCGAAGGGTTCTCGCTAAAGCACAGCAAATGGATATGGATGGCCGTCGGAGCAACCTGCCTGGGTGCCGTCAGCGCTCTATATGACAAGTATCTGCTCCGGTCGTACCGGCCACTCGAGGTACAGGCCTGGTATTCCCTTTACCAGCTGTTGATAATGGGGCTGACCATCACGGTAATCAGACGCGTTCAGGGCAACGGCACCCCATTCCGGTGGAAATGGACCATACCTTGCATATCCCTGTTTCTCACCGTTGCGGACATCGCATATTTCTATTCCCTCTCGTTCGACGACTCGATGATTGCCGTGGTCAGCATGATTCGCCGCGGCAGTGTGCTGGTTTCATTCCTGTTCGGTGTGATTGTGCTCCGTGAGAAGAATGTAAAGGCAAAAATCGTCGACCTCTCAATCCTGCTGCTTTCTCTGATTCTGCTTGTAGCCGGATCTTCTTAAGCCTGCGGATTTTTATGGAATCAGGTACGAATGTGAACTATATATTGTATATTTGCGGTTGAAAACCTTATATATACCATAAATACACAACCATGAAATATATTTACAATTCATATTTACTGGCGGCCATAATGCTGAGTGCCGCGCAGGGCATGTATGCAGCCATACCCTCAGGCTACTACGACAAATGCGAGGGGAAGAGCGGGAAAGAACTTCTATATGCTCTGCATGAGACAATATCGACCCATACCACGGTGAGCTACAACGGCCTGTGGGATCTCTACAAGAGCTCCGATGTGGATGAGAACGGGAAAATCTGGGACATGTATTCCACCAAGCGCTGGAACGGGGGAGAGAAATGCGGCTCCTATCAGAAAGTCGGCGACTGCTACAATCGCGAGCATTCATTTCCAAAGAGTTGGTTCAACGACGCTTCGCCGATGGTGTCGGACGCTTTCCACATCTATCCTACCGACGGCAAGGTCAACGGTCAGCGCAGCAATTTTCCGTTCGGGGAATGTGCCAATGGCGAGACACTTCCTTCCAGCGGGTCGGTCAAAGCGCTGGGACGTCTCGGCAATTCGACTTTCCCGGGTTATTCAGGCAAGGTGTTCGAACCCGATGACCAGTACAAGGGAGATTTCGCACGTTCCTACTTCTATATGGCAGCCTGCTATAACGATCGCATCTCGGGCTGGAACAGCGACATGCTTTCAGGCAACTCATATCCTGTGTTCAAAGACTGGGCGAAGAATCTGCTGCTGAAATGGACGCGCTCGGATCTGGTGAGCAAGAAAGAGACCGACCGGCAGGAAGCGGTCTACGGCCGGCAGCGTAACCGCAACCCATTTATCGACCATCCGGAACTTGCCGAGTATATCTGGGGCGACAAGGTCGGCACTCCCTGGTATTCAGACGCATCGTCGGTGAGCGGCGAGCTGGAGCTTCCCGCCGCCGGAAGTACGATTGACTTAGGCTATGCCGCCAAGGGGGTACGCCGTTCGGTAACGGTCCGCGTCAAGGCGCGCAACGCCACTTCTCCGGTATCGGTCACAGTCTCCGGCACGGGATATACAGTGTCACCGGCATCCCTGACCGCCGCTCAGGCCAACGCCGGATATGATATCACTGTCAGCATCAACTCTGCTGATGCCGGTGTGAAAAATGGTTCACTCACGATTGCATCCGGCAGCGATTTCAAGCGTGTGGTGCCACTCACAGCAAACGTACAATCCGGTCTCCCCATCTATGACGCTACCAACATCACTTCCGAATCATTCCAGGTCCACTGGGTTTATCTCAACGATGCCTCGTCATACACGCTTCATGTCCTCAATCAGGGCAAGGAGATCGCCGGATATCCCCGTCAGGTGACCGGCTCGGCCGAGAAAGCCGAAGTGACCGGACTCGAACCCACAACCCGTTATGAGTTCTATCTCACCTCGGGCTCACTCGCGTCCGAACACAAATATGTTACGACATCAGTCCTTGCTCCCTCGATCGACATCTACTACGACGGTGAGCTCGCATTCCAGACAGTTGTCGGGACACCCTCCGAAATCGCCGAGTTGCTTGTACGCACCGAAAATGTCGAGGGTGACATCTCCGTAGCCGTGCGCGCTCCGTTCCAGATATCACTCGACAAGACCAACTGGAGCACTTCGCTGGTGCTTGATCCCGAAGAAGACCGGTTCTATATGCGGGTCTATGGCGATACTCCGGGCAATTACACGACATCCATTAAGCTGACAGCCGGCGATTATACAGCCGACGATGCCATTGCCACAGCAGTAATCCTCAAAGAAGCCGGATCTCCCGACATGATCGAGACTTTCGATGTGGATGAAAGCGTGCAGGCTTCATATGGCCCGTATAAAAACAATGTTACTTTCCAGGGCACGGCATTCCTCTGGACCCTGCATAATGCCGGTATCTCCGGCCAGTCACAGGATCTCGCTCTCAACGGCTCATATGTGATCCGGTTCGGCAATGAATCCGACAGTTCTCTGGAGATGGCCGAAGACAAACCGAACGGAATCGGAACCGTCACCTTCGAATATGCCAAATGGAACGGAGACCCCGATCCGGTTATCGACGTTGAATATTCCGACGACGGTGGCACAAGCTGGACACACGTCGGATCCTTCACGACCTCGGCCGTACCTTCCGACGGAGCCAAGGAGGTGACGCACTCCGTGCAGGTGAACCGCCCCGGCAATGTGCGCCTCCGTTTCGTCCAGACCGAAGGCAAGAGGCTGATTATCGACAATGTCGCCATGCCTTCATATTCCTTCTCGGGAATTGAATCGACGGCAGAATATCATCAGTGGGATGCCTTCTGCCGTAATGGTCACCTCGTTATCGAGGCCGGTGTGCAGGGCCTTAACATAGCCGCTTACGGAATGGACGGCATGACCTGGTACAGCGACAGCCCCGCCGTGGGTCAGACTGAAGTCAGGCTCCCCGCAGGCCTCTACGTCGTGGCTTGCAACGGATTCGTCCGCCGAGTATTAGTAAAATAAGACAATTCATACTTCTAACTGATCATACTTCTATCTGATGGAGAAGGCCCGATTTTCGCAATCGGGCTTTTTAAAAAAATCAAATTAATGTTGATATGATACAAATTAAAGTATTAAATTTGCAGAAATTTTATGGCTGACAAGATTATCAGTCCATTCATTTCAATTAACTTTTATTCAACCAGTCAGACCGGACGCTGACAAGCAGGCAATCCGGTTGATTTATACCATCCAGTTCAATACTTACTTTCTGCAATCATGAAATTTATTTTCAAGGCACTTTTCGCCGGTATGTTGCTGAGTGCCGGCATCGCCGTAGATTGTCTGGCCCAGAATGTGGGCTTGTATGCCGGAGGATACATCCGTCGGGAGCGTCCGGGTACAATCGAGACTTTGAGAAACTCCGGCTTCCAGTATGTGGTTCTGTTCAATATCAATGTAGAGTCCGACGGTACGTTGAAATGCGATGGTGAAACTGTCTGTCAGAACGGATCCTATGTATATGGACAAACAAATCCTGAATATGTCAACGACATAAAGAAACTCAAGCAGGCTCCGACAGCGATAACGCGTATCGAAATCTGTATCGGAGGATGGGGTAACGAGTCATATAATCATATCAAGGATCTAATCAGAGCCAACGGCACCGGATCGAACACCATCCTATATCGCAATTTCAAGGCTCTGAAGGATGCGATTCCCGTCATCGATGCAGTGAATAACGATGATGAGCATTGTTACGATGCGGATTCAGCCGAGAAGTTTCACAAAATGATGAATCAGCTGGGCTATAAGACCACGCTGGCGCCCTATACCAACAAAACGTTCTGGCAGAAACTTGCCAGCGGGCTTGGCTCAGGCATCTGTGACCGCATCATGGTGCAGTGTTATGACGGAGGAGCCGGCAACAATCCCAAGGACTGGCATCTTCTCGACGGCGTCACTGTACATGGCGGCCGATACCATTATCAGGATGATTCGCTCGACGCGGCGCATCACGCCGCAAAATTTCAGGAATGGAAAAACGACGGAACTTCAGGCGGATTCTTCTGGGTATTCAACGATAATTCGTGGAATACCAACCAGTACGCTGCTCGTGCGCATCGCGTGTTCGGTGTGAAATCTTCGTCCGACACTCGTGCAACTATCTATGCAGACGCCAATTACAGCGGCTATTCGGTATCGCTCGGCGAGGGCTCGTACTCGCAGTCTGAACTTGCGCTTTATGGTTTTATCGGCGGTGATCTGACATCACTCAAAGTTACGCCGGGATGGCGCGTAACTCTCTACGCCAACGCTGATTTCACCGGCGATTCGCGCTCGTATACATCCGATATCAACAACGTAGGAGACTTCAACGACAAGACGCGCTCCATCAAAATCGAGGCCTTCGGCAAGCAGGGCCTTTCCGGAAACTACAAGATCCGTAACCGCAACAGCGGAAAATACCTCGATACCGACAACAACTCCACCGACAACAATACCGCTATCATCCAGTACGACAACGAAGGGGACGACGCTTCGCAGACATGGGCACTTACAGATATTGGCAACGGAGTATATAAGATATGTGCATACAGTAACCAGGGACGTGGATTTGATGTAAGGGATGCTAAGAAAGACAACTCCACGCAGGTGCAGATATATGATTATAACGGCAATCACAATCAACAGTTCATCCTGTATGACAAGGGCGACGGATACTATCAGATAATCGACCGTAACAGCGGCAAGGCAGTTGAAATGCCCGGGTCCAGTACAGTCAATGGCGATTGGATCAAAATCTGGGACAACAACGGCTCGGACACTCAGCAATGGGCGTTAGAAGAGAACCGGTGCACGGGTGCAGCTGTGGTTACAGTATATGCCGACGATCAGTTCCGCGGACATTCCATGTCTCTTTCGGAAGGCGATTATTCTCTCGAAAGGCTGAAACGGTACAATATAGGCAATGACGAGATAACATCAATCAAGGTCGCCGCCGGCTTCAAAGTGATTCTTTACGACAACGATAATTTTGGAGGAACCCAAATGGAATATACATCCGACAATTCCAATCTGTCGGGTTTCAACGACAAGACCTCGTCACTCAAGATTATGGCTTGGGGTAAATCCGGAATGTCGGGCAATTTCAAGATTCGCAACCGTGAGTCCGGGATGTATCTCGATCCGGCCGACAACCGTACTGACAACGACACCCCCATAATGCAGTATAATAACGAAGGAGACGATCCTTCGCAGACCTGGACTTTCCGGGAACTCGGCGACGGCGTTTATCGGATTGGTGAGTTCTCGGCTCCCGATCAGGGTTTTGACGTGGCTGACGCATCGACCGATAACGGCACTCAGGTCAAAATCTACAAGTATTCGGGTGGCCGTAACCAACAGTTTATTGTCTATGACATGGGCAACGGCTATTACCAGTTGATCGACCGCAATAGTGCGAAACCTGTTGAAATCCCCAAAAGTTCGCATACTTTGGGCGAATGGGCCAAAATATATGACAACAACGGAACCAATACCCAGCAGTGGGCCATTGAAGAGAATCACATATCGGGTGAAGCAATCGCCACCATATACCGGGATGCCGATTATAAGAGCAAATCAATAACTCTGGCTGAGGGAGACTATGACACATCCCGTTTGAACCGTTATAATTTCAAGGACAATGACCTGTCAGCGCTCAAGGTAACTCCCGGTTTCAAAGTGATACTTTATGACGGCGACAACTTCACGGGCGACAACCGTCAGATAACGGAAGACACCTCCTATGTAGGTGCTGAGTGGAATGACAAAACATCATCGCTTCGCGTAGTACCGAACGGCACTCCGGGTCTCAGTGGTGACTTCTTTTTATGCAACCGCAACAGCGGCTTGTTTCTTGACCTGGAGAACAATTCGACTGAAAACGGCACTCATGTCATTCAGTATGATTGCGAAGAGGATTCTTCACAGATATGGACTCTTAAGGAAGTTGAGGAAGGTGTATATACGATAGCATCGTCAATCAACGCCAGCCAAGTGCTCGACGTTAAAGACGCCGCCACCGGCAACGGAGCGGAGATTCAGGTCTACGAGCATTCCGGCGCTCCGCACCAGCAGTTCATACTTTATTCCAAAGGAGACAATTATCAGCTGGTTGCGCGTCACTGCGGACGCGTGGTTGAGATTCCGAAATCCTCGTTCGACCCAGGTACATGGGCCGCTCTTTATTCCAATAACGGCACAGATACCCAGCAATGGAATCTGATAAACCCGTCATCGGTTGGCACTTCCGTCGACGTCATGCCGGTCTCAGGGGCATCCCTCTCCTTCTGTGACCGTACCATCACAGCAACAGGTCTTGCCGGCTTGCGTCTCGATATCCATGATTTCGCCGGATGCCGCATTTATTCAACCTCAATACTTTCCCAGTCGGAGAAGATTGGCCTTGAATCCCTGGCGCCGGGCCTGTATGTCGCCGTTGTCGGCAATAAATCGTTAAAGATACGTCTGAACTGACATATATTCCTCCTTGCGCGTGCAAACAATAGAGCAATCGGAGTTGTTGGTGCAGAATTTGGTGCGGTCGAACAAATTTGTGTTTATCGACGGCAAACCGGCGGACGCGGCCGAACTGGAGCATTCTTTCTGAGTACTGATTATTCCGGTTTGAGGTCGACCCAGGTGTGTGAATGTCCGGTGAGGGGGAGCACCTTGGTCAGCAGATCGTCGAGATCAAGCACGAGGCTGGCTGTGTTCACGCAGGGATGGCACGCATATCGGCCCACGTTTTTAAGGTCGCTGTCGATGATGAGGCGAACCTTGTGGCCGGTGTCGTGGATCAGTCCCATGGGCGATACGGCGCCGGGATGGATATGCAGATATTTCTCCATGTCGTCGGCCGAGGCGAACGACAGGCGCGCGCAACCCAACTGGCTCGACAGGTATTTTGTTTTGAACGGCTTGTCGGCAGGAATCATCAGCAGGTAGAAGTCGGTCTGCTGGCGGTTTGTGAGAAACAGGTTCTTGAATACCGGTGCGCCGGCTTCACGCCGCACCGCCTCGCATTCCTCCATAGTGAAGGCCGGACGATGTGTCAGTGTGACGTACTCCACGCCGGCCTTGTCGAGAAAATCATACACAGCAATTTCCGCCTCCGAACGCCCTTCGTCGCTGTCGGGTCGCCCCATAAACTTTCGGGTTTCGAATATCTCGCCAGTTTCATTCATTTCCATATGCATATTTGCTGATCTGCCTGCTTAATGTATTGACATGTTGATCGATTCCACCATCTCCGGAGCATCCTGGCATCCCAGCATGTATTTCTTGCCGGATTTCAGCGTGACGAGAAAGCAGTCGGATGATTTGCCGTAATAGGCGAAGTATTTGCCGAGGTCTCCTTCGCTGAACCAACCATACCAGCCGAACCAGCCTCCGCTTCCGCAGATCCTTTTTGCACCCATTGTGGGTGGACATAATTTTACGGACTGTATATCCGTCAACGGAATCCTCTTGCTGCGTATCGGCCTGTTGATTTTTAAAGCGTCACTGTCCAATGAGACTGAGACCGGCATGTAAAACAGAGTCAGACCGAATAGCAAAGCGATCGATATTCCCAATATCACGACCGCCCACTCATTGTCCGGTTGTTGCGACACATAGACCATGATGCCGCACAGCAATGCGAATGACAGTGCCGATATAATCCAGCAATAGTAGCTTAGTTCGACTTTTTTCTTCATAGTGTTATAATTTTGACAATAGCTCTGTGCCGGTCATGACATCCATCTTTGTTTTTAGCCTTTCTGATTAGATTGGCAATGAAAGCATACGCATCGAAAATCTGACCATTGAAGAGTCAACCGGTAGCAATTTGCGACCGGTTCCATGTTCGGTGTATCTTGTATTGATAGATTGTTTCCTTGAGTAGATTCCATATGCAAAGATACCTATTATTTCTGGAATATAAATCTAATCAGCGGATTTTTCCGGTGCATAGCGTTTTTCTTACGTTGACGACGTGGACGTCGTCATTCCAGTCAGCTACAGAAGCGGCGACGTCCACGTCGCCAATAACGCCAGCTACTGGAGAGGCGGTGTCCACACCGCCATAAAAAATGCCATGCACCGGAAAAATCCGCTGATCCTAATAATTCAGGTTTTGGAAAAAGAAGTTATCATTACTCTTCAGAGCGAGAGATTAGGTTATGGGCGCGTTGTGCTGTCCAATCCGGACAAGGTTTCGATACGACGTGGTGTGACAGTAGTTTATGGTGAGAACGGAAGCGGCAAGACCACGCTGGGACTTATTTTGGAACGGGGCCGTTATGCCTATGGCAACAGACTGGAATTTGCCGACGATATCCGTACCGTAAAGATGCTGTCGTTCACCGACATCCACACTCTCAGCGGAATGGAGACGCAGTATTATGCCCAGCGTCTCGAGGCTACAGCCAACGATATGGTGCCTACGGTAGGGGAAATCCTGGGACCGAAACTTGAGAACAAGATGTGCGGAGAGTTGTTCGGCCTGCTTGGTCTGCATAGTGCTGAAGAGAAGCGGATAAACTACCTGTCGAGCGGAGAATTGCGGAAACTTCTGATCATCAACGCCATGCTGGAAGAGCCGGATGTGCTGGTGCTCGACAATCCGTACATAGGGCTTGATGCCGGGTCGCGCGATGAGTTTGATTCGGCGATGGTGAGCCTGCGCAACCGGGGAGTGTCGGTGATAATGCTTTTGTGCGACAGGACCGACATACCGGCTTATGCCGATGAGGTGATAAGAATGGATAATCTGAGAATATCGGAGGAGGAAGACTTCAGCGCCGCAGACAACGGGGCTGAAACGGAGGAGGAAGAACCATTCCGTGTTGAGGATATCCCGGCGCGTCCGGAGGGAGCGCATAGGGAATGCGATGTAGTGTTCGCCATCCGTGACGGTCATGTCCGCTATGGGACGAAGGAGATATTCAGCGGACTTGACTGGGAGGTGCGACGTGGCCAGAGTTGGGTGCTGACCGGTCGCAACGGCAGCGGCAAGTCTATGCTGCTGAGTCTGGTATGCGCCGACAACCCGCAGGCTTACGCCAACGACATCACGCTGTTCGACCGCAAACGCGGGAGCGGGGAGAGTATTTGGGAAATCAAGGATTCGATAGGGTATGTGTCGCCGGAGATGCAGCTCTTTTTCAAAAGCAACGCTGTGGTGGAGGATGTGGTGCTTCAGGGCATGCGGACATCACTTAACCGTTACAGGCAGGCCACGCCGGAGGAACTTCGGGAAGTCGAGGCATGGCTTCGGCTGTTGGGCATAGAAAATTTGGCCGGACGTCGGTATGCAGATCTGTCGGCCGGCGAGCAACGTATGGTGCTCGTGGCACGAGCCATGATAAAGCAGCCCGAACTGCTGGTGCTTGACGAACCGTTACACGGGTTGGATGCCGCGCGCAAGCGCCGCGTGCGTGCCGTAACCGATGCCATGACACGCCGCAATGGATCGGCGTTGATTTTCGTAACGCATTATGAGGCGGAAATTCCTGAGTGCGTCACATATACCAAATCGCTGAGCAACATTCCTGAAATTCGATAATCTGTTAGAATTTTAAAGATTTCAAGGCACGGAACTGACGGCAAAGCTCCGCTTTTCACCTACACTGAACTTGCAGAAGCTCACAGAATTAAATTTAAGTATCAGGTCATAGTGACGAAGAGCTAAGTTTACTTTATACCTTATAACTATGACTTCTGACTTATTTTTGCCACAGACCTGCTGACGCAGGAGCCGGGATAGACTAAGAAAGAGCCGAGCTCAGGCGACGTGGACGTCGCCGTTCCAGTAGCTGACTGGAATGACGACGTCCACGTCGTCAACCTACAGACACGGAGCTCATCCAGGGCGGCGGGAACACCGCCAGTATCTTATGGACAGGGGCACAGTAGTCACAGTAGGCTATGATAACAGGCCGACACTTAGATTGATGCCTCGGAGATACTGTTTCTCATTAACCCCACGCTGGCTGAGGCCGCGGAGCGGCTTGACAGCCTTCGTGGGGTGCATATCCGGCGTAGCACAGATTGGTCGGAGACCATGTTGCTCGCCTTAGCAGTATAGGCAGTACAGAAACATGGTCTCCGACCAAGTCGTATAGCACTTGTCCCGTCCATCGTGGGGTT
>JAQXIE010000053.1 GCA_029007645.1 Bacteroidales bacterium | reverse complement strand
TATACAATCCCGCCGCCCGCAGCTGCTCTCCGCACAGAGGTTGACGACGTGCACGTCGTCATTCCAGTGGCTACTGGGGTGGCGACGTCCACGTCGCCTATAAAATTCCACCGACCCCAGCTGATCTCCGCATATAGGTTGACGATTTACAAGTTTTTCGGTTGATTTATGTCATTGTTTTAGATATTATGTTAATTTTGCCTCATAAGATGTTCAAAACAAATATCCTATCATATACATTTCAATTTATTATTTTTCAGCCATGAACAATCCCTATTTCAATCCAAATGAAGAAATTAAAGTATCTACTACAGGAGTTTTACCTCATTGGAATCAATATGGCAAGATCCAATATGTTACATTTAGATTGGCTGATTCATTGCCACAATCCGAAATTGCGGAATTAACAGAACTGAAAAATAAGTTTATTTCAAATCATCCCAAGCCTTGGGATAAATATGAAAAATTCGCTTATTGGAACTTAATCGGGCCTGTGGAATCAAAACTGCTTGATGCCGGGTATGGTTCGTGTATATTGAAAATTCCTGAAATTCGAAGTATAGTTTCGGATACTTTAAAATATAATGATGGGAATAAATATAGGCTTATTGCATATGTGATCATGCCCAATCATGTACACGTGTTGTTTGAACTACTCGGTAATAACAGTATAGAGTGTGTCATGAAATCCATCAAAGGTTATTGTTCGCGGAAAATTAATGAATTGACCGGAGGTTCGGGGTCGGTGTGGATGAAAGAGTATTTTGATAGAATTGTACGTGATGCATCACATTTGAAAAGTTATATCGGATATATCCTTAATAATCCGAAGTATTTGAAGCCTGGAGAATATGAATTGTGGCGAAGTGACGAATGGGTGTACGAGTAATTCCATAGGTTGACGACGTGGACGTCGCCTGCACATTTCACCGAATGCAGCTACTCACTGCACATAGGTTGACGACGTGGACGTCGTCATTCCAGTGGCTACTGGGGTGGCGACGTCCACGTCGCCTATACAATCCCGCCGCCCGCAGCTGCTCTCCGCACAGAGGTTGACGACGTGCACGTCGTCATTCCAGTGGCTACTGGGGTGGCGACGTCCACGTCGCCTGCACATTCACGTCGCCTGTACAATCCAGGCTGCCGCCAGTTGTACTATCCGTTCATTACTTTGTCATGTCGGTAAAAAGAAGTAATTTTGCAGTGAAATAGACGAAGAGAAGTATGAAAATAGCGATAGTCGCGGCAATGGACAAGGAGGTCCGGTTGCTGCTTGAGCTAATGCCCTGCCACTCGGTGCGCGAAGCCGAGGGCCAGACCATATACGAGGGCCGCATAGGCCGTCACGACGTCGTGCTATCGAAGTGCGGCATCGGCAAAGTGAATTCGGCGCTCCGGACCAACCGGCTGATACACATGTGTCAGCCCGACCTGGTGATCAACAGCGGAGTTGCCGGAGGCGCCGACGCGTCGGTGCGTATCGGCACGGTACTGGCCGCCGACAGCGCGGGCTACCATGACGTGTGGTGCGGTCCCGGCACCGAGCCCGGCGAAGCCGACGGATTTCCCAGGCTCTTTCTCCCTTATACCAAGGGAATGGAGATCGTGGCCCGGCTTGCCGAGCAGAATCCGGAGCTGATGACGGGAATGATAGCCACGGGCGACCGGTTCATCACTACTCCCGAGGAGATCCGGGCCATCAAGGAGGTGTATCCGCAGGCTCGGGCCTGTGACATGGAATCGGCCTCGATAGCGCATGCCTGCGCCGCCAACGGCGTGCCGTTCATGGTGGTGCGCGTGGTCAGCGACACTCCCGGAAGCGGCGAAAACATCTCGCAGTACGAGAATTTCTTCAGCGAAGCCCCCGAAAAGACCTTCCGACTCCTCAAGGAATTGCTCGAACTCCTTTAGGTCTCGGCATTTCTACAGGGTCCCGGCCCCGATACATCAACCTTCAATCAGAAACTAAATTGCATATAGCCATACATCGTCAGCAACTGAAGAGCGCAATGCTACCGGTAGCCATCATAGTCGGAGCGTTATGTTATAAATGGATAGGGTACGTTACATTCCTGTCGCCCTATCTGCTCTTTATGATGCTGTTCATCACATACTGCCGCGTAAAACCGAGCGAATTCAAGCCCAAGGGCTCGCAACTGCTGCTGCTTGCCATCCAGATGGGCCTGTCGGCGGCAGTCTATCTGCTGTTGCTGCCGGTCAACCACACGCTTGCCGAAGGCATATTCATCTGCATGTTCATACCGACGGCCACGGCGGCACCGGTCATCACCTCGATGATGGGAGGCAGCATCTCGTTTGTGGCCACCTATTCGCTGCTCTGCAACGCGCTGGTGGCATTGACCGGCTCGGCGGTCCTGGCGCTCGTCGGCGACTATCACGTCTTCGGGTTCTGGGAGTCGACATGGCTCATCATGCAGCGGGTGTTTCCGTTGCTGATCATACCGATCATCGCCTCGATGGCCCTGCGGTACGCATGGCCCCGGGCACATCGCGCCGTTGCGCAGTCGCAGACGCTCTCCTTCTATATCTGGGTGCTCGCGCTGCTGCTGATAGTCGGCAGCTGTGTCAGCTTCGTAATCCAGCATTGGGACGAAAACCAGCTGGGCCTGCTGCTGTGGATTGTGGCCGGCGCGCTGGGCGCATGCCTGGTGCAGTTCGCCATAGGCCGCTGGCTGGGACGCCGCCTGATGAAGAGCCCCGGATATGAGCGCCAGTATCCCGGTCATGACGACCTGCGCGTGAGCTGCGCGCAGAGCCTGATGCAGAAAAACACCGTCCTTGCCGTATGGCTCGCCATGTCCTACATGACGCCGTTAGCGTCAGTGGCACCGGCGGCCTACATAGCCTGGCAGAACATCATAAACTCGGCCCAACTGGCCCGTTATTGAGGCATCGTTCCTTAAAAAATGCACACGCCAGGGCGGTGGATTTTCGAGGTAATTTATTCGATCTAAGAGGGATCAGCCTCACGGCTGTGACCGAGGAGATCGGATAAATTAACCGAAAAGACACCGGGCAAGGCTCAAAATAATTTTGAATTGTTAAAAAGAATCTATTAATAACAGGCATGCCCGAAAAAGATATTACCTCAGTCTCGCAGCTGCACCTCATCTTTAGCCTTTTGACTCAGTCACATAGCCCACTATGATCCTGAGTCTGCAAGACTAACCTTTAGCTCAGCGACCGAATGGGAGCTAAATCTGAGGCACATCTGCGACCCTGGCGTATACATTTTTTAAGGAACGATGCCTAAGCAAACAATATGCATAATCAGACAGAAAAGATGGAGGCCCTGGGCCAGCTGCTCGAGGTGCTCGATACATTGAGAGTAAAATGTCCGTGGGACCGCAAGCAGACCAACGAATCGCTGCGTCCCAACACCATCGAGGAAACCTACGAACTCTGCGACGCGCTGATGGCCGACGACCAGGCCAACATATGCAAGGAACTTGGCGACGTGCTGCTGCATGTGGCTTTCTATGCCAAGATCGCCGAGGAGAAGGGTCAGTTCGACTTTGCCGACGTGTGCCATAAGCTGACGGAGAAGCTTAAATTCCGCCATCCCCACATCTACGGCGACGTGCAGGCCGAGACGGCCGAACAGGTCAAGGAGAACTGGGAGAAAATCAAGCTGAAGGAGAAGGACGGCAACAAGACGGTGCTCGGAGGCGTACCCCGGGCGTTGCCTGCCATGATCAAGGCCGCGCGCATTCAGGAGAAAGCCGCCAATGTCGGTTTTGACTGGGAGAAGCCCGAGGATGTATGGGGCAAGGTCAAGGAGGAGACCGCCGAGGTCGAGGCCGAAATCGGAGGAAAGGATTCCAAGCGTCTTGAGGAGGAATTCGGTGACCTGCTGTTTGCCGTCATCAATGCGACGCGCCTCTACGGCGTGAATCCCGAGAACGCGCTGGAGCATACAAACCGCAAATTCATCAGCCGTTTCAACCATATCGAGGAGGGAGCCAGGGCACAGGGACGCAAAATTACCGACCTCACCCTTGAGGAGATGGACCGGCTCTGGAACGAGGCTAAGAAGAGCTGACCGATACCGAATGAGAAACGACGAAAACTCCCGTAGATGATACTGTGCATAACTGAGAAACCGAGCGTCGGACGCGATCTGGCGCGGATACTCGGAGCCACGCGCTCGATGGGCGGATATATGGAAGGCAACGGCTACTGCGTGACGTGGACGTTCGGCCATCTCTGTTCGCTGAAGGACCCGGCCGACTATGATCCGGGGTGGAAGCCCTGGGCCTTGTCACGACTGCCGATGATTCCCGCAAAGTTCGGCATCAAGGTTATGGACGACGAAGGGATCCGGCGCCAGTTCAACGTCATCAAGACGCTGATAGGCCAGTGCGACGAGATCATCAACTGCGGCGATGCCGGCCAGGAGGGAGAAGTGATACAGCGCTGGGTTATGCAGAAGGCGGGTTGCGACAAGCCGATACGCCGTCTGTGGGTCAGCTCGCTTACCGACGAGGCCGTGCGCGAAGGCTTCCAACACCTGCGCGACCACAAGGAACTGGACTCGCTCTACACGGCCGGAATATGCCGGGCCATCGGCGACTGGATCTTAGGCATCAATGCCACGCGCCTCTATTCGCTCAAGTATGGCCACGACCGTCAGATCCTCTCAGTGGGCCGCGTGCAGACCCCTACCCTTGCCCTGGTGGTGCAACGCCAGCGCGACATCGAGAATTTCGTGCCCTCCGATTCCTGGGAACTGAAAACGAAATATCGCGACACGCTCTTTTCGGCCACCGTCAAGCCCTTTGCCGACCGCGAGAAGGGAGAGAAGTTGCTCCGGGAGGTCTGTCAATATCCCCTCGTCATCGAAGGCGTACAGCAAAAGAAAGGGAAGGAAGCGCCCCCGCGGCTCTTCGACCTGACTTCGCTGCAGGTCGAGGCCAACAAGAAATACAGCATGGGCGCCGACGCCACCCTCAA
Source organism: Bacteroidales bacterium (assembly GCA_029007645.1). Lineage (GTDB taxonomy): Bacteria > Bacteroidota > Bacteroidia > Bacteroidales > Muribaculaceae > Lepagella. The sequence continues at coordinate 1,347 of JAQXIE010000053.1, read as the reverse complement.
GGCCATCCAGAGCCTCTATGAAAAGAAACTCACCACCTACCCGCGTGTCGACACCACCTATCTCACCGACGACGTCTATCCCAAATGCGGCGGAATCCTGCGCACGCTCAAGCCGTATGCCGCGCTGGTCAGTCCCCTGATGGGAAAAGCCCTGAAAAAGTCGAAGAAGGTTTTCGACAATTCGAAAGTCACCGACCATCATGCCATCATCCCGACGGGTCAGTCGCTGCCCCCGGATCTGTCGCTCGACGAAAAACGAATTTTTCATCTCGTGGCGCAACGGTTCATCTCCGTCTTCTATCCCGACTGCACGTTCGAGCAGACCGTGGTTAGTGCCAAGGCCGGTACCACGGGCTTCAAGACCACCGGAAAGGTAATCACCGATCCAGGATGGCGCGCGGTGTATCAGAAGGACGACAGCGGATCTCAGACCACTGCCGACGACGACAACATCCTCCCCGAGTTCAAGCCCGGCGAGAGCGGCCCGCATGAGCCGCAGCTGGCCAAACGCACCACTAAGCCTCCAAAGTACTATACGGAGGGAACACTGCTCAAGGCCATGGAGACTGCCGGCAGTACCGTCGATGACGAGGACCTGCGCGAGGCTCTGAAGGCTAACGGCATCGGCCGTCCCTCCACACGCGCCGCCATAATCGAGACTCTCTACAAACGCGGATATATCCGTCAGGAACGCAAGTCGCTGCGGGCCACACAGGCCGGCATCGACCTGATCGACATCATTCAGGATGAGTTGCTGAAGAGTGCCAAACTGACCGGTATATGGGAAGGAAGGCTCCGCGCTATCGAAGCCAACAACTATAGCGCCTCCGAGTTTGTTGAACAATTAAAGGCCATGATCGTCGAAATCACCCGCAATGTCATGGCCGACACATCCAACAAAAAAATAGGAACAGACACTAAGTAAAAAGTCAGGAACAAAGTAAAAAAAGACAGGAACATGCAATCCCAACTCTGGCAATACATAGTGGTTTTCATTATCCTCGCGGTGGTGATAGTCTGGATACTGGTCAGGCTCTTCAGCAAGAAACCGCGCCACAGCAGCTGCTGCGGCTGCTCGCTGGCCGACACATGTTCCAAGCCCAAAAACCAGCCCCGACAGGCAAAAAAATCTCCCTCCGACCTCCACGACTGTTGCAAGCTGAAATCTCGATAATTAGGGCGGAGATTCCGGTCTTTATCGATATCGGCGACGTGGACGTCACCGCTCCAGTAGCTACTGGAATGACGACGTCCACGTCGTCTGTATCTAGCTGCGTTTTTTCAGGAGGATGTAAAAACAAAGAGAGCGGTTCCCGGATGGGAACCGCTCAGTATTTTGGGGTTCTG
>JAQXIE010000052.1 GCA_029007645.1 Bacteroidales bacterium | reverse complement strand
GACCGGCCTCGATACGACCTGTAGCAACAGTACCACGACCAGTGATCGAGAATACGTCCTCAACAGGCATCAGGAAGGGCTTATCAACGTCGCGCGGAGGCAGCGGAATCCAAGTGTCGACAGCATCCATGAGCTCCATTATCTTTTCAACCCACTTGGGATCGCCTTCAAGGGCACCAAGAGCGGAACCGCGGATAACGGGAGTGTTGTCGCCGTCATATTCGTACTGGCTGAGCAGGTCGCGCATATCCATCTCAACGAGCTCGAGCATCTCCTCGTCGTCAACCTGGTCGCACTTGTTCATGAACACAACCAGACGGGGAACGTTCACCTGACGGGCGAGCAGGATGTGCTCACGGGTCTGGGGCATCGGACCATCAGTTGCAGCAACCACGATGATAGCACCGTCCATCTGAGCAGCACCGGTTACCATGTTCTTCACATAGTCGGCGTGTCCCGGGCAGTCCACGTGAGCGTAGTGACGGTTTGCAGTCTCATACTCAACGTGAGCGGTGTTGATGGTAATACCACGCTCCTTCTCCTCGGGAGCGTTGTCGATAGAATCGAACGAGCGAAGCTCGGAAAGGCCTTTCTCGGCAAGAACCTTGGTGATGGCAGCCGTAAGAGTGGTCTTACCATGATCCACGTGACCAATCGTACCGATGTTCACGTGCGGTTTGGTTCTTTCGAACTTTTCTTTAGCCATAATTGTATGCTGTGTTTTAGTTATTATTTCTCTCGTGTCGAGGAGAGTTTTTCGGAGCCGATGGCGGGATTTGAACCCGCGACCTCTTCCTTACCAAGGAAGTGCTCTACCCCTGAGCTACATTGGCAAATTTCTGGAGCGGAAGACGAGGTTCGAACTCGCGACCCTTAGCTTGGAAGGCTAATGCTCTACCAACTGAGCTACTTCCGCATTCGGCTTCGCCAGCCGCTTGCTGTGGGTGGAGATGGATTCGAACCACCGTAGGCATAAGCCAGCAGATTTACAGTCTGCCCCATTTGGCCACTCTGGTATCCACCCTTCAGAACTCCGCCGGACCTTAGGCCCGGGTCGAATTTCCGAGTGCAAAGTTATAACAAATTTCCGTTCCGTGCAATACTTATCGCTTTATTTTTTTATAAAATATCCTAAATCCTTATTTCTCAATCATGTTTGATCACTCCACGGTGACGGATTTTGCGAGATTGCGCGGCATATCGACGTCCTTGCCCTTGTTGACGGCGATATAATACGACAGAAGCTGCAGCGGTATTGAGGTGATGATCGGCGACAGGCATTCGGGCATCGGGGGCACTTCCACCACATGGTCGGCCAGGTTGCGGATCGTTTTGTCACCCTTGGTCACGATGGCCAGTATGCGTCCGCCACGGGCCTTGACCTGTTGCACGTTGCTCACGATCTTCTCATACAAATGGTCCTTGGGGGCCACTATCACCGACGGCATCTCCTGGTCGATCAGCGCGATGGGACCATGCTTCATCTCGGCCGCCGGATATCCTTCGGCATGGATGTACGAAATCTCCTTGAGCTTGAGGGCGCCTTCCAGGGCAACCGGATAGCTGTATCCACGGCCCAGATAAAGGAAATTGTGGGCGTAAGTGAAGGTAAGGCTGAGACGTTCGAGCATCGGAGCCAGTTTGAGCACCTTCTCCACAGCGTCGGGAATCTGCAGGATGGCATGTCCGAGATTGCTCAGCTGTTCCTGCGTCAGCGTATGGCGCAGCTGTGCGATCGCCATGGCCACGAGGGTCAGCACCATCACCTGGCCCGTGAATGCCTTGGTGGATGCGACGCCGATTTCGGGGCCGACGTGGATATAACATCCGGCGTCGGTCTCGCGGGGAATGGAACTGCCGACGGCGTTGCTAATGCCGAATACGAAGGCGCCCATGTCGCGAGCTATCTTGACGGCGGCCAGTGTGTCGGCGGTTTCTCCACTCTGCGAAATGGCTATGACGACATCGTCGGAGGTCAGCACCGGATTGGAATAACGGAATTCACTGGCGTACTCCACATCCACCGGAATATGGCACATGTCCTGGATCAGGTATTTGCCGATCAGGCCGGCGTGCCATGACGTGCCGCAAGCCACAATCACGATGCGGCGGGCTTTCAGGAATTTCTCCTTGTTGTCAATAATTCCGCTCACGGCGATGGTATCTCCGTTGTTGATGACACGGCCGCGGATGCAGTCGCGCAGTGTGCCGGGCTGCTGGAAAATCTCCTTGAGTATGAAATGCGGGTATCCCCCCTTCTCGAGTTCGGAGATCGACATCTCGAGCGTATGTACGTCCACCTCGGCCGTCTTGTTGTCGAGATTGGTTATTTTCAGCGGTTCGCCACGGCGAATCACCGCCACTTCGCCGTCCTTCAGATACACGGCTTCCTTGGTATACTCCACAAACGGAGTGGCATCGGAGGCAAGGAAAGTCTCGCCGTCGCCGATTCCGATAACAAGGGGGCTGCTCTGTCGGGCAGCGATGAGCGTATCGGGATCACCTTTTCGCACTACGGCGATGGCATATGCACCGACAATCTTCTTCATGGCCTTGCGCACGGCAGTGACCAGATCGCAGCCTGTGTTGAGGCGGATATACTCTATCAGCTGCACCAGCACCTCGGTATCGGTCTCGGAATGGAACTTGCAACCATGCTTGACAAGCGCGTCCTTGAGCACCTTATAGTTCTCGATGGTGCCGTTATGAACCACTGCGATCTCGCCGTCCTCGCTGTAATGAGGATGAGCGTTCGTATCCGACGGTTCGCCGTGAGTGGCCCAACGCGTATGGGCGATACCCACACCGGCAGTCAGATCCTTGCCTACACAATAGGCCTCGAGATTGTCAACTTTTCCCTTTGTCTTATAGATGCCCAGAGCGCCCTGAGGATTCACCAATGCGATTCCGGCGCTGTCATAGCCACGATATTCAAGACGATGCAAGCCCTTGATCAGAATGTCATATACGTTGCCGTTTCCAAGATATCCGACAATTCCACACATATATTATTATGTATATAATTTTAAACTGATTTTATATGTAATAAACGGATTACCATTTAACAGTTAATGTGCCCGCTAATATTACAAAGAACGGTTTCTGCAAAGAAAAATTACACTACACGCCGATATTAGACGCCAAAAGATGGGTCGGATATAAAGAAAACCGGATGGCTGAGCCACCCGGTTTCAATCTCACAATTACAATTATGGTATAACAACACTCAGAGATCACTTCACATTGACGTCGACCACTTCGCCGTCGCCTGTAGCGATTACGACGCCGGTATCGGTGTCGGGCATATCGACGATGTCACCCTCAACATTGGAAGCTGGCATATTCACACCGGCGCCGACAGGAAGCGGGAAAGCCATATACCGGGCATTTTCGCGCACCTTCTTGAGATTATCCTTATCAAGGGCACTTTCGGGGATATTGTTGATCACACCGCGGAACATGTCGAGATAGGGATATTCACCGAACAAGGTTGCCATACTGTTGGTGGCACGGACTGCTTCGGGAGTGGAATCGTTGGCCTGGCGGTTCAGAATGTCCATATAATCCTGAGCCCGGCGCGCATAATCGGCACAGTAGTCGAGCATCGAGGCATAGTCGGCCTGCGACAGCTGTTCGTTGGCGTCGATTTTACGGGCGACATCCTCGGGCGAAGGCAATTTGTTTCCACACGCCTGAATCATCAGAGTCAGCAAAATGGCTACCAGGCTCGTCGCGAGCATCACAATGTGGGGTTTTCCTGTATTCATCGTATTTCCGGTTTTAACTATTTTTTGTACTTATAACCTCGAATACGCCCAAATTGTTTATGATCCTTAAGAAATTTTTGGCATTGTTACTTATTCCATCAGGATTTTGCGAGCCTTGATATTATCTCATGGAGCAGGTCGTAGAACTGGGCCACCGACTCGATGAGCACCTTTTCGCTGGGCGAATGAATACTCTTGAGCGTGGGTCCGAAGCTGACCATATCGAGGCCGGGCATCTTCTCGAGGAAGAGTCCGCATTCCAGGCCGGCATGCAGGGCCTCGACGCGAGGCTCGGCATGGAACAGGTCCTTATAGGAAGCCTCGGCGATTTTGAGAACCTTCGATTCGGGATCAGGGCTCCAGCCCACGTAAGCATCGTCGAACGACACGTCGGCGCCTATCATACCGAACAGTGCGCTGATGCGATCGGCGATTTCGTCACGGCGCGAATCGACGGCACTGCGCTGATGGATGGTCACCAATATCTTGTCGTCTGCCATTTTTACCGAAGCGAGGTTGCACGAGGTCTCGATCAGGCCATCGATGGCCAGCGACATTCCCTGCACACCGTTGGGGCAAGCGAACAGGGCCGCGATCAGGCGATGGGCCGTACCGCTTTCAATGATATCGGCACGGGGGTCAACGGGCTCGGCTACGAGCGAGAAGTCCTTGTTCTCGGCCAGAGCGAACTCGGCATGCAGCATGTCGTTGTGGGCGATGATGAAATTCTCGAAAGCCACGGTGTTGTCACGGCTCACGGCAACTACGGCGTGTGCGTCGCGGGGGATGGCATTGGCCAGGTTGCCTCCGTCGATCTCGCAAAGTTCGAGCGGGGTGACGCGGTCGGCCTCCCAAAGGGTGCGGGCCAGCTGCTGGTTGGCATTGGCGCGTCCCAGACCGATCTCCATACCGGAGTGACCGCCCTTGAGACCGCCCAGGCTCACCTTATAACATACCAGGTCGGTGGGCATCGGCACGCGACGGTACGGCAGGCGGCATTCGGTGACCTTGCCTCCTGCGCATCCGATCACGAGCTGTCCCATCTCCTCGGAATCGAGGTTGAGAAGCACATCTCCGTGGATAAAGCCGGCCTGCAGGCCGTTGGCGCCGATCAGCCCCTGTTCCTCGTCGACAGTAAACAGAGCCTCGAGAGGACCGTGCTTCAGATCGGGATCGATCAGGCAAGCCATAGCGGCCGCGCATCCCATGCCGTCGTCTGCACCGAGCGTGGTGCCTTCGGCACGCACCCAGTCGCCATCGATCACCGTGGTGATAGGATCGGTCATAAAGTCATGCTTTACACCGGGATTCTTCTCGGCCACCATATCCTGATGAGCCTGGAGCACCACCACAGGAGCGTTTTCGCAACCGGGCGTGGCGGGAACACGCATCACCACATTGCCGACGGCGTCGGAATCGGCTTCTATATTATGACGTTTCGCCCAGTCGAGCAGAAAAGCCTTCATTTTGTCAAGATGATGCGTCGGACGCGGCACCTTGGTAATTTCGTCAAATGCCTGCCATACCAGCGCAGGCTTCAGTTCTGTGATTTTCACGGCATTTATTGTTTTTTAAAGTTTGCATACGCCTTGGCCATGCGGGTGTGATATCCGCGGCGAAGGGCGCTGGATCCGTTATATTTCCGGGCAAACGACGCCCAGTCCTTGTTCTGGAGCGCGGGCAGCATCCCGGAGTTCTTTATAAACGCTGCGAAGAGTTCCAGCTGCTCGAGTTCGGAATCGGACATGAGATCAACAAACTCTTCGACCGAGTCGCAACCGCATATGCGGTAATTGAAACCACCGATCTGGAACATGCCCCAGAACGCGCCCATGTCGGCGCCCTGGCGATTGACCTTGCGGGCGTTGACGAGCTGGGTCCATTCGCGCAGGGCGTACCCGGAGAGACCGGCCGGCACCTTGGCATCCTTCATTCCGGCTTTGTTCGGGGCTTTGTTGCGGAATTTGGCATACATGCTGCGGTCGAAATTCACGACAGGCACGCCCGGTGCATAGAATCCCTTCATCTGACGGCCGGCCTCGATCAGCACCACGGCCTTGATGGCGGCGACCTCCACGCCCAGTTCTTCGGCCACCATCCGGAAATCCTCATCGGTCAGTATGGAGTAACGGGATTCGGCATCCTGCGCGGGAACCGTATCGATCCGGACGCGCTGAATGGAATCGTTCAATGATTCCTGCAGAGCATCGGACGCCGACGCGCCACGGCAGGATAATAAAATCACTGCCATGAGCGTCAGCGCCAGTGTTGTGCCCCGGGAAATCATGACTCGGCCACTTTTTCGATCACGCGGCAGAGATGTTTCCAGAATTTATCGACCGTCGGGATCAAGAGCTGTTCATCGGGCGAGTGCACGCCAGTCATGGTGGGACCGAAGCTCACCATGTCCAGTTTGGGATATTTTGTGAGGAACAGGCCGCACTCCAGACCGGCATGAATGGCCTTGATGGCGGGTTTGACGCCGAAAAGCTCTTCATAGGCATCGGCCGAGATTTTCATGATCTTCGACTTCATGTTGGGCGCCCATCCGGGATATCCGTCGCTGTGGGAAACCTTGGCACCGGCCAGCTGGAAGTGGGCCTCGACCTGTCCGGCGATGTCGTTCTTGCGGCTCTCGACCGAGCTGCGCTGCGATGTGGTGATGCGGATCAGGTTGTCGTCGAGCATCTTGACGGCGGCGAGGTTGGTCGATGTCTCCACCAGGCCCTCGATGTCGCGGCTCATTGAAATCACACCGTGAGGCGCGGAATATATGGCGCGCACCAGAGCGATCGAGGTCTCGCTGTCCATGCAGTATTCGGGACGGTCGCAGGCCTCGACGGCAAGATTCATCGACGGTTCGATGCCGTCGAATTCCGAGAGGATGTCCTGATAGTATTTCTTGAGGTAATGCTGCAGTTCGTTCCTGTGGGTGGAATGAACGCCGAACACTGCGAAAGCCTCGCGGGGGATGGCGTTGCGCAGGTTGCCGCCGCCGATGCTGCAGACGGTGATGTCCCAGCGCTGCGAGCATTCCCAGATGAAACGGGCTATGATCTTGTTGGCGTTGGCACGTCCCAGGTTGATGTCGGAACCGCTGTGTCCGCCCAGCAGACCGCTGACCGATATCTTCATATATTCGAATCCCTCGGGAGTATAGCTGCGCTTATAGGTGAAATCGGCAGTTGTGTCGATGCCACCGGCGCAACCCACGAAGATCTCGCCGTCATCCTCGGAGTCGAGGTTGAGCAGCATCGTGCCGGAGATCATGTCCTTACCGATATTCTGGGCGCCTTCCAGACCTATTTCCTCGTTGACAGTAAACAGGGCTTCGAGGGGACCATGCTTCAGATCCTTGTCGATCATCGCGGCCATGGCGGCGGCTATACCGATACCGTTGTCGGCTCCCAGAGTGGTGCCGCGGGCCTTGACCCATTCGCCGTCGACGTAGGTCTCGATGGGGTCCTTCATGAAGTCGTGCTCGACATCGTTGTTCTTCTCGGCCACCATGTCCATATGAGCCTGGAGAATGAGGGTCGGGGCGTTCTCATGGCCCGGAGTGGCTGCCTTGTGCATCACCACATTACCCACCTTGTCGGTCTTGACGCTTACGCCGTTCTCCTTGGCGAAGTTCACCAGGAACTCGCGGATTTTCTCCTCATGACACGACGGACGGGGAATCTTGGTCACCTCGTCGAAACATTTCCAGATCAACTCCGGCTTTAGATCTTTAACTTCCATAACTCTTTATATCTATTGGATTGATTTTTAACGGATTATATACATACGAGCGACATGCGCCAACTCGGGCGCACCGGCCTCTGACTCCAAAGTTAACAAAATATTCGCTAACAAAATCGTTTTTCAACATTTTTTTGCTAATTTTGCACGGTGTTCAAGGCCGGAGGCCGTATAATAATTAAAAAAAGTGAAATTAACCCTCATAATTATTATATTATTGGGATTATCGCTATTTTTGCTCTCGTTAAGATTTCGCGGGGCAAAAAGCATACATCACCACGGGCACCGCAATGAAAAGATAAATAAGAACCAACCGAAATAATGAAAAAAATCTACGCAATTGTAGCGGTAGCGCTGGCTGCGTTCACGATGACAGGCTTGCAGTCGTGCGGCGAGAGCAAAAAGGACACCAAATCACCGGAAGCCAAAACCGAGGCCAAGACAGCCGGCAACCTGCCCAATTACCGCTATGTGGACCTTGACTCAGTGCTTACGAAGTACAATCTGGCCAAGGATTACAATGAAGAACTGATGCGGATGCAGTCGAACTATGAAAGCGCCGCCAAGTCACATCAGACGAAGCTTCAGAACTTCGCCACGACAGTGCAGAACAAGATGCAGAACAACGGTTATCTGAGCGAGGCCTCCTACAAGCAGGACGAGCAGACGATGGCCAACATGCAGAACGACGCCCAGCGCAGCATGGCCAATCTGCAGGCAAGCATCGAGCAGGCCGCTATGAAAGGCCAGCAGGCTGTCAACGACTCCATCAAGGCATTTATCGAGGATTACAACAAGACTCGCGGTTACGACGCCATCCTGATGAAGGCCGCAACCCTCTACATCAACCCCGCGCTCGACATCACCGACGAAGTGATCGAAGGCCTCAACGCCCGTTATAACAAGAAAAAATAAGCCCGCGCGGCTAATCCATAGTAAAGGGAACGCCTCGGCGCTCCCTTTATACATTAAATGGTCCCGGACTCAGCTACGGTCTTTTTGAGCCTGAAAACATTCCGGACGCGACGGGCGTTCTATTTCTGAATTCCACGACGATGATTGAAGACAATATTATCACAGAAGAACAAAACGAGAAGGCGGTGCTGGTCGGACTGGTGACACGCGACCAGAACGAACAGAAGACCGAAGAGTATCTCGACGAGCTGAGTTTCCTGGCCGAGACGGCGGGAGCCGAGCCTGTCGCGCGTTTCACACAGCGCCTTGACTACCCTAATCCCCGCACATATGTCGGCACGGGCAAGCTCGAGGAACTGCAGCAATATGTGGAGGAGAACGAAATCGGCCTTGTGATTTTCGACGACGAACTCAGTCCGAAGCAGGTCGCCAACATAGAGCGCGAGCTGAAAGTCAAGATTCTAGACCGCACCAGTCTGATTCTGGACATCTTCGCCCGCCGGGCACAGACGGCCACGGCGCGCACGCAGGTGGAGCTGGCCCAGTATCAGTATCTTCTCCCCCGCCTGACCCGCATGTGGACTCACCTGGAACGCCAGCGCGGCGGTATCGGTATGCGAGGCCCCGGCGAGACTCAGATCGAAACCGACCGGAGAATCATCCTGGACCGCATTTCACGCCTCAAGGAGGAACTCCGCGCCATAGACCGCCAAAAAACCATCCAGCGTAAGAACCGTGGAAAAATGACCCGAATCGCGTTGGTCGGATACACCAATGTCGGCAAATCGACATTGATGAACCTGCTCAGCAAGAGCGACGTGTTTGCCGAGAACAAGCTCTTCGCCACACTCGACACCACGGTACGCAAGGTAGTCGTCGACAACCTGCCCTTCCTTCTGACCGACACCGTAGGATTCATCCGCAAGCTGCCGT
>JAQXIE010000051.1 GCA_029007645.1 Bacteroidales bacterium | reverse complement strand
GGAGTAGCCAAGGAAGAACCGGACATTTTTGGCCCCGTCGGGATGCGTGAGCAGATAGTCCATCACCTCTTTCTCAGCGGCACCGATAAAGAGTCCCGGTGCGATTTCCAACGCATTGCTGAAACGGTTGCCAAGTTTATGTAGCATAAAGAGCCGCTCAAGATCCACAGGACCGCCCTGATACACCGGTATGTCGGGAGTGTTGTCCATGCCGCCGCACAAATCGCCAAGGCTGCAGACCGGGCCTTTGTTCAGACAAAGCCCTACATGTCCGCCGACGGAATCCTGCTCCAGAATCACAATCACGCTGCGGCCGAACACAGGGTCGTTCATCAACGGCTCCGCAAGGAGCAACTGACCGGCCTTGGGATTCACCTCCACCGGATCCTTATGCAACATTTTATTTAAATCCATCGTGTACATAACTTCATCCAGACCCTGTCGTAGAATCTATATACATTAAACGTTTTTACGATGAAAGTTGTTATTTCAATGTAACAGCCGACGGTGAATCAGTCGGCACAAAACAAAATGCTATGAATACAGACAAGTTGAAAGAGAGCGCTGGAAGCCAAGCAGGCGGCCAAGGATTTCATAAGCAGTCCGCAGGTACAAAATACCATCGAGAAGGGCAAGAAATTTACCGGTGAAGCAGTCGACAAACTCGAAGACTTCGTCGAGGAGAAAACCGACGGAAAAGGAATCCTGGGTTTCGGTGCTAAAAAATAAGTAATTCTATTCCGATATTGAGTAGCCGGCGGGTTTCAGTCAGCTATTTGTATTTCGCATATATCTCATTTCCCAGCTTCTTGGCTTTCTCAATATCTGCTTTGCTGTTCGGATTCACACCATACTTTGACAAAGAGGGAACGACAACTTTCGTACCGGGACGGATCCGGTCAGGATGACCGAGAAACCGTTCGTTTTCCTTGTAAATATATGGCCAGAGGTGATAATTGCCGTAATGATCCTTTGCCATGGTGGTAAGATAACGCGATTTGGTTATCGTATCATAAACTTTGGCATCCGAAGGCTGCGTGGGCGCCGCCGTCTGGAGTTCCTGCTCTACAGGCTCCTTCACTGAGTCGCGCCTAGGCTGTTCTTCGGTAGTTGACGCCACCGCGATTTGCTGTTTCATCGAATCGTTAACTGCTGTCGAATCTACGGCTGCTGTGGCAACGACCTGCGCCTCCGGCTGATTGGCCGCGTGCGAGAAAAACTTGTGAAAATATACAAAATCAGCAATAGCCCATCCAATAACTCCGCATATACATGCGGCAAAGAAACCGGCGGCGAATCCGGGCCAGAATCTTTTCTTGATGACGGGAGCAGGCTCAATTGAGACATCCTCCTTCATCAAGTATATACTGTCGGAATCGGAATCCGGCTCGGGTTCGGGCTCAGGCTCGGACTCAGGCTCGGACTCAGGTTCGGGTTCGGGCTCGGGTTCGGGTTCAGGCTCGGGCTCAGGCTCGGGTTCAGGTTCAGGTTCAGGCTCGGACTCAGGCTGTACTTGCTGCGGACTATCAGAATTATAAGACTTATAAGATTTATAAGTCTTATAAGATTTGTCCGGCTCCAGTGGCTCCTGAGACTCTTCAACGGCAGCAGCCTCTTCCGATCCGCCAGCTTCTTCCGGTTCCTCAAACGTTACGTCATCCGGCAACTCGACGGTCTGAAACATTGCGAACGGTTCATTGACAAGCGCAGCAATTTCCTTGGCCGGCACAAAAATGACTTTGCGGTGTCCGCTGATCACGGTTTCTTCGCCGGTATTGACATTGACACTTTTGCGTGGTTCAACCTCGATAGTTTTGAAAATGCCCAGGGCGCGGACACGGACCGACTCGCCACGCTCCAATTCCGCAGCGATAAGCTGAAACAATTCCTTGATAAAATCCTCGCTCTGCCTCTTGGTATCGCCGGTGCGCTGCGATAAACGGGCCACGATGCCCGGAAGTGTAATCTTCTCGCTCATGAATTTCGCACTTTAAGTTTCAACATAGCCGATGGTCTGAACATAATCGAAAGTTTCGGCGGTATCAGAATACGCTTGCCGGTCGATGGATGCACAGCCACCCTTTCCATGCGCTTTTTGGGTTCAAAACTTCCAAACGACGGGATAGCCACGCTGTCGCCGTTGGCAAGAGATTCAGCTATGACTGCTCCCAGTTGCTCGCACAACAAATTGATATCCTCAGGGTCACGGTTCAATCGTTTGCCGAGTTCGGAATTCAAGGTCTTTACATCCATGCGGTAAGTATTGATAGTATTCTACAAAGTTAATCCTTTCAGTCCAATTTTACAAATATCTTCAATATACACATAACAAAAAGAGTCCCGTTATTCGGGACTCTAAATATGTTGTGTATGAACTTTCGATTAGCGAAGTTTCAGAACCTGACCGGCCTGAATCTTGTCAGCCTTGTTGAGTTTGTTTATTCTACGCAGTGTGGCTGGAGCCATACCGTAAGCCCTGGCAATAGAGGAAAGGGTGTCACCGCGTTTCACAGTATACTGTTCAGGGTTCTTTGCAGCGGGTTTGTATTGCTTACCTTTGCTCTCCGACTTGGCGAGGCTACCGCTGGGGGCATAGTTACGAGCCTTGGTGTAGGTCGATTTGGAGAATGTGTAAGTGTCTGTATGCGTAGTCTTGTTGACGAAGTCGAAGATAGCCGAGGGATTGATAGCATATCCCATGTAACGGGTTTCAAAGTGGAGGTGTGGGCCTGTACTACGGCCGGTATTTCCGCCGAGTGCGATGGGATCGCCGGCTTTCACAACCTGGTTGGGCTTAACCAGAGCGCGTGTGAGGTGTCCATAAACAGTCTCAAGGCCGTTGGGGTGACGCAGGATCACATAATTGCCATAGCCTTTAGCCTCATAATTAGTGAGACGGACTTTGCCGTCAAAGGCAGCCCGGATTGTGTCTTTCATCCTGATGCCTATGTCGATACCCTTGTGCATACGGCCGAACTTAGCACGGTAGCCGTAATTGGAGGTGACCTGACCGCGATGCGGAATACAATATCCCGTAACGTCGATCACTTTGCTGTTGGGAACGTCCTTCTCTTTGAACGGGTTAACGCTTTTGGAGTTCCAGCCTTCGGTGTAGATGTCGAGCTCGGGCTCGATATCATCAATCAGGTCGATGTAGGTGTTCTTTTCAATCAGTTTGATCTGGTCCTTGGACTTGCCCTGCGAGGCCAGAAGCTGCTTGTGCACCTGCGAGTGGGGATTTTTTGAGGTGAATGTCTGGGCGTATGCTCCCGCAACCGCCAGACTTGCCATCAATGCTCCACTTAATATCTTTTTAACAGAAATCATATTCATTGCGTAGGCCTCCGTCTTTTAAAGCTCGTCAGTTTCATAGATAAAACCGAGCGTTGCCGGAGCATAATCGAAAATTTCGCCGGGTTTGAAGAAACGTGCAAGTTCAATCTCCGCATTTTCAACCGAGTCGGATGCGTGGATAATATTGAGCGAGCCACTCATGCAGAAATCACCCCGCAATGTGCCCGGGGCTGCCTTGCGACCATTTGTCACACCGGTCATTTCACGGAACACGCGCACAACGTCAACTCCTTTCAGGCACATCACAATGACCGGACATGCCATCATCGATTTAGCCAATTGAGGGAAGAAGGGCTTGTCGACAAGATGAGAGTAATGCTCACGCAATACGGCTTCATCCAACTGTATCATCTTCATGCCCGCGATAACGAGTCCACGTTTTTCGATCCTTCCGATGACCTCTCCGATCAGATTTCGTTCGATACAGGAGGGTTTTAATATGACTAATGTGCGCTCCATGAATTGTTTACAATTTTTAATATTTGTCTTAACCGACGTATCAAAGTTAATGCAATAACGCCCGAACACGCAAACTTTTTAGTTATTTTTTTCTAAAATAATTTTCATCGCGTCACAAATTCCGGGAATTAGTTGTCTACTTTTCAGCCGTTTGCAACAGAATTATGTTTTACAACACATTTTTACGACATGTGCACACATGCTTTGATTTGTGCAAAAATCAGCCGCTTTAAATGTAAAAATATGTTAATTTGTTATAATGGTCATATTATCACCATTTTGCCTACTTTGGGCGAATCAGGCCAGCTTTTTTAAATAAGAAATTGAACCATTCAAGATGGTATTTGTAGATATAATATGGAGATCAGTTTCGATATCTTCAATCGATTTCACTAAAACGATTCCTATGATCGCAACATACATTGAGCAGACCGAACAGTTGGCGCATTCGCTTGCAGCACACACTCCGGTAGTGGACCAAAGTACATATGCCATCGCGGTGTTTCTGATGAAAATCGCACATTGGGTGACAGGTCTGATCGGAATGGAACACAATCAGTCACTCTTTATCGCCGTATATGCTCTGATCGTGTTCGCGGTAGCCTTTCTGGCAGGATGGATCGTAAAGTATATTATGGTGTTATTTCTGCGGCATATACACTTCAATCGGCCGAACTCCTTGTATAATATAATGGTAAAGCAGCGCTTCTTTATTAAGATTACGAGTATTCTGCCTCCATTGGTGTTCCTGATCCTGATACAGTTCACGCTCTATACCCATGCATCGATCGCCACATGGCTGACACGATTATCATGGATCTATGTGGTATGGGTCATCGCCATGTCCTTGACCACGCTTGCCGACTCGATCTGGGAACATATTGACAACAATGACAATACCAAGCATCTGCCGCTGCGAGGAATTGTCCAGATCGTCAAGCTGATCATATGGCTGATAGCGTTGATCATAATGATCGCGCTGCTCATCAACAAATCGCCGGGAACATTGCTGGCAGGACTCGGAGCCTTCGCAGCAGTGCTGATGTTGATATTCAAGGATTCGATTCTCGGAGTTGTAGCCGGAGTGCAGCTTGCGCAGAACGACTCGCTTCATGTCGGCGACTGGATTGCCATCAACAACGGAAGCGCCAATGGAACAGTTGCGGAGGTTTCGCTTACGGAGGTCAAGATTATCAACTGGGACCTGACGGTATCCACAGTTCCGCCGTATGGACTTATCACCAATGGCTTCACCAACTATCGGAATATGCAGGAATCTCACACGCGTCGCATACAGAGGTCATATTTCATCGACGCTGATTCTGTGGTCGAGGCAGACGAGGAGATGCTGCAGGACTTCCGCAATATACCCCTGATGCAGGAATGGATCGATGCCAAGGTGAAGCAACGCGACGAAGGGAAAACGCAGAATGCAGCCAACAGCTCTGGCCTTGTCGACGGCACTATCGAAACCAACCTGGGAATGTTCCGGGCCTATCTGCAGATGTACTTGGAGAAGAATCCCGACATATCGCACGAACCGCAGAGCACATGTTTCGTGACTACACTGGCCCAGACGTCAGCCGGCATACCGTTACAGATATATTGCTTCACCAGCACATCGGCATGGACAGCCTACGAGGCCATACAAGCCTCCGTGTTCGAGCACATCGCCATTATGCTGCGCAAATTCCATCTGTACGTATTCGAGAATCCATCGGGACGCGACACATTGATCGACGGCTACATGAGTCCGGGCAAGAATCCGGAGTTCGTGGCAGGTCTGCCCTATCCGTTCTTCCGGGATTCAGGCACGCCGATGAATCCGGGCATACCTCCCGAAGGATTATATGCCCGAACAAATGCCGCACATCCGGCAATGCCTGCTTTCGGCGAGCCGGACCCTAATAAGAAATAGGCTTAACGAATCTCGTTTACTGCCATTCGGAGCACGGTCAACCGGCGGAGCAGATCTTCGGCATCGGCCAAAGGCAGCATATTGGCACCGTCGCTCAGGGCGACTGCGGGATTCTGATGAGTCTCCATGAAAATGCCGTCGCAACCGGCACCCACCGCAGCCCGCGCGATCGTCGATATCATTTCAGGTTTTCCGCCCGAGACGCCACCGGCCTGATTAGGCTGTTGCAGTGAATGAGTGATATCCATGATGACAGGGCACTGGCATACACGCTGCATTACCGGGATTCCGCGCATGTCGACCACGAGGTCGCCATAGCCGAAGAACGTACCTCTGTCGGTAACAGCGATATTGTCATTACCTGATTCGACCACCTTGGCACAGGCAAAAGCCATCGATTCCGGAGCCAGAAACTGTCCTTTCTTAATATTGACGAATTTACCGGTTTTAGCGGCAGCCACGAGCAGGTCGGTCTGGCGGCACAGAAATGCCGGAATCTGCAGGATATCGACATATTCGGCTGCCATATCAGCCTCGGCTGCGCAATGTATATCCGTTACGACAGGGATATGGAACTCATCGCGCACTTTCCTTAAAATCCGGAGCGCTTTCTCGTCACCAATGCCCGTAAACGAATCGAGCCGGCTTCGATTTGCTTTCCGATAACTGCCCTTGAACACATACGGCATATCGAGATCGGAAGTAATACGGAGCATTTTTTCAGCAATGTCCATAGCCATCTCTTCACCTTCGATCACGCATGGACCGGCAAGCAAAAACAGGTTTCCCGATGCGCTTCCGCCCAAATATTGTTTGATATTATCAGTCATTGTTAAGATTTTCAATTACATGGAATGCAGCAACTGCATACAAGGCGGCTGTTTCCGTACGCAGGCGCGACATCCCGAATGTGACGGGAACAAAACCGGCCTCCATAGCCGATTGTACTTCGGAGGGGCTGAAATCGCCTTCAGGACCTACCAGAACTGTCAGATCTCCCCCATGAAAAACCTGTCCGAAATCTCGTCGTTCCACAGTCGGTGAGCAATATCCCATTACCTTGCAAGCAGTGGAGGCTGGGGATTCCTGCATGAATTCGCCGAAAGGCACCGGGCCGCGGAGCAAAGGCAACGTGGCCTTGAGGCTCTGCTTCATGGCCGAGACAATGATACGATGAAGCCGGTCCAGTTTCATAACCTTGCGCTCGCTATGATCACACTTGAGCAATACGATTTCATCCACTCCCATTTCGACGGCTTTTTCCACAAGCCATTCCATACGGTCGGCATTTTTGGTCGGAGCTACCGCCAGAGTGAGACTCCCCTTCCAACACTTAGGTTCAGACGTAACCGACAGAATTTCCAGAGAGACTCCTTTCGGGTTGGAATCCAGAATACAGCAATGATATGCATTGCCGTCGCCGTCGACAGTGTCGATTTCGGCTCCGGACTTCAACCGCAAAACACGTGAGCAGTGAACGGACTCATCCTCGGGGAGGATACCCGATTCCTTCAAATTGGGTGAATAAAAACGTATCAAGTTCAGCTGAATTAATCCTCAACCATACCTCCGGCATTCTGATTGACACCGGCCACCACAGTTTCAGTTACTTTGTTATTGTGTTCTTTCTCCTTAAATATAATCCAGAACAGAACGGCAACCACCAAAGCATAACCGGCGAAAATGGCCCAGGACTCATGCCAGCCGGACATCTGCTGCTCGGGTGTGAGGCCGGGTGCATAGACCAGATCATTAACCACCAGCTTGCCGGCGATGAATGTACCGAGCGAGGCGCCGATTCCGTTGGTCATCAGCATGAACAGGCCCTGGGCGGAGGAACGGTCGCTTTCTGAGGTCTGCTTGTCGACATAAAGGCCACCGGAGACGTTGAAGAAGTCAAATGCCACACCATAAACCAGGCAGGAAGCTATCAAAGCGAGGATTCCGGGGAAATTGGTATCGCCGATTGCAAAGAATCCGAAGCGGAACACCCATGCGAACATGGCGATCAGCATCACGCCCTTGATGCCGAACTTTTTGAGACAGAAAGGAATCATCAGGATACACAAAGCTTCGGCACATTGCGAGATCGAGATGAGGAACGTGGGGTTGTTGGCCCACCATCCGTCCATAAATCCGTGCGCATATTCCTGAAGGCCCGCGAAGGCATTGATAAACGACGAGCCGTAGCTGTTAGTGATCTGCAGAGACACGCCGAGAAACATCGAGAATATGAAGAAGATTGCCATCTTACGGCTTTTGAACAGCTTGAATGCCGACAAGCCCAAAGCATCGGCCAGGGATTTGCTTTCACCATGTTTGCACGGACATTTGGGCAATGTGAGGCAATAGAAAGCCATCACACATCCGATAATGCCGGACGTATAGAACTGAGCGGAAGTAAACTGGATGGCATTTCCTCCTATTGATACAAAGTTTACGAGCAGCTCGGCGGCAATAAAACCGACAGTCCCGAAGACGCGTATCGGCGGGAAATGCTTCACCGTATCCAGCCTGTATTGATTCAATGAGTTGAATGCCACCGAATTGCTCAATCCCAAGGTCGGCATATAAAAAGCCACGGAAATAGTATAGACCGCGAACAATGCTCCGAACTCAAGATGTCCGGTTGAGGCAAGCTGGTTGTCGGCAACGATTCCGGCAACAATCATCATGACGCCGGCGATGAGCTGACATAGTGACAACGTGATCTGCGCGGGAATCCAGCGGTCGGCAACAATGCCCATCAACGCAGGCATAATAATTGATACCAGACCTTGGACCGTATAGAACCAGAATACATAATCCCCGAGTCCGTGCGAACCGAGGAACATTCCCATCGATATCAGATAAGCGCCCCAGACGGCGAACTCCAGGAAGTTCATCACTATCAGTCGGGCTTTTATGGATGAGGTTGACGCCATAATGTTCAATTGTGATTAAATTCAACTTCTACTATTGTAGCAGCATCACATTAGATAGGATGTTGCTCCAACTGCAAAATTAATCATTCTGTATAAAATCCAAAAAATTATTGCGGGAGTTTATAATCAAATTATCTCCGTCAAACGATGCCGTACCCGCAGCCATTGCCTCAATGCGTGTGGCAATTTCATTCACATCTCCAAAAGAGGAAACGTTTAGAATCCTGATTTTCCAGCAGTCCCTGTCTGTCAGCAGCAGTACTATGGCAGCAATTCGTGAGAGCGGGTCCTTGTCGGACACACATTCCGCAGCATGTATGGAAATCTGCGACCGAAGGCTCAGAATATTGAGAAGATTTATATGACAGATATCATTGTTTTTGATCAGGCTGAGCAATTTGTTTTTCGAGAAACTCATAGTGCCGCAACCCTGGCGAGTAACGACTTCATAAGGATAATAAGTATCCAGGCCATACAGGCGGTCGAGCCCGATCATCTTGCCCATTCCATAGGAAGCCTTAAGCTCCACGCCGGAAGCACCGATATTATAAGACACTTCGACATCGCCGGTAAGCACACAGGTCACGGCGTCGCACACTTCTGTGCGTTCAACCACTGTGTCGCCGGGCTGATAAGTCTGAAAGTTCAGGTCGGTCTTTTCCAGGAATTGCGAAACTTGATCGGGGCCCACACCTTTGAATATAGGCAACGACATGAGTTTTTCATACATTGTAAGCATGGTCATCTGACTTTCTATCGTAGTGGGCAAATATTACACAAAAATATAACATCTGAAAATCCGTAACGGATATCTTTTAAAGTAAAAAAGAGGACGCACCTACTGAATGCATCCTCTTTGTAGCGGGACCGAGAATTGAACTCGGGACCTCCGGGTTATGAATCCGACGCTCTAACCAACTGAGCTATCCCGCCGTTTGCGAGTGCAAAGTTATATAAATTTCGGCAACTGACCAAGATTTTTACAAAAAAAATTCTAATTTTGTAATCGATAAGTAACCATTCCAAGCCGCTCAGGCGCTAATCGAAAAACATAAGATATTGAAAATTCGCAATCTTATATATATTCTTGCAGGAATGTCGGTGATGTGCATTTCCGGATGCAATACGGGCATAGAAAGCACGAAACGCATCACGCCGAACCGCGCTGACCGACGCATGCTGCAACCCAAGGCCGAGGAAATGCTCATGGACTCGGCCGAAGCTGTACCGGTAGCCAAATGGGAGCTTGGTCGGCAGATTCTGATTTCCGACAGCCGCGCATCACTGATCTATGAGATGCGTGATGCGTCAGGCAACAGGATTCATGGAGACTCGCTGGCAGGAAGGATTGTCAATTTCACAGGCATATCCTCGACCACATCGCCGGGCGGCGACGTGATGGGTATAGTGACATTCCGGGATCCTCAAAACGGTAATACGTTGAGTTACATCACTAACAAGAAACCTGAGGACCTCGGCACGATGACCTGGAACGACCTGCCGATGATAGTCGACAAGGAGCAGGCCGATGCCATGGCCCGACTCCTTAACAACCGACGTTTCTGGATCAGGACTCCGCTCTGGTACGATGCGAAGGGCAATCCTGTCGCGGGAGCCAAATTCGTGCCCGTGAACATATTGGAAGTCTCGCCCGGTATCGGAGCCTTTCCGTTACATATTAAATTTACTGACGGACAGACAACAGCGTGGCTGCCGATGAACATGCCCGACGGCAAGGGTAATAAAGGATCCCGTATGTTCTCCTCGCTCTTCTCACTTTCCGACCCCAAGGAGGATTATCCCAATATCGCACCCGAGATATGGGACCTGATATGCAAGGGGCGTGTGTGCGAAGGGATGACCAAGGAGGAATGCAAGCTGTCGCTGGGCAACCCTCAGGAAGTAGACCGGGGTCACAATTGGGATCAGTTGCTTGACGTCTGGACATATTCCGACGGATCATATCTGTTCTTTATCAACGACCGACTCACAAGAGAAAAACGATGAATATAACCGAACACAAAGACCTGACGCCGCTGACGACCTTCGGCGTACCGGCCAAAGCACGATACTATGCCGAATACTCGTCGGAGCAGGAACTTCTGAAGCTTTCGCGCACCGATATATTTATCAACAACGAAGTGCTGCATCTGGGCGGCGGCAGCAATCTGCTGTTCATCGGAGAATACGACGGACTTGTGTTGCATTCGCGCATCAAGGGCATAACAAGATATGAGAAAGATCCGGAGCATGTGTTTGTAATTGCCGGGGCCGGAGAAGTCTGGGACGATCTTGTGGACTGGTGCGTGGCCCAAGGGTTGGGCGGATTGGAGAATATGGCCGGAATCCCGGGTAATGTCGGTGCGTCGGCAGTGCAGAATGTCGGCGCGTATGGAGCCGAAGCCGGCGATTTCATACATTCGGTGGAATGTTTCGACACGCTGACGCGCAAGCCCCGTCGATTCAAGGCTGCGGAGTGCAGATTCGGATATCGCGATTCCTTTTTCAAACATGAGGGAAAAGAACGCTATGTGGTGTTACGCGTGGCCTTCAGGCTACATCCCGACACGACAGCGAAGAACTTGGAATATGGACCGCTCAAAGAACTGGCATCCCGGCTGGGGCATACGCCGGAGATATCGGAAGTCGCAGCCGAGATAAGAAGAATCAGAAATGAGAAGTTGCCGGATCCACAGATTGTCGGGAGCGCCGGAAGTTTCTTCAAGAATCCTGTGATCGGCAATTATCATTACAGCGAACTGTGCGCCACGCTGGGCGAAGAGATTCCGGCACATCCGGCCGGAGAACATCATATGAAACTATCCGCAGCCTGGCTGATCGACCAGGCCGGCATGAAAGGCTATCGTGTCGGAGGGGCTGTAGTATGGGAGAAACAACCGCTGGTGATTGCCAACACCGGCGGAGCCACGGCCCGTGACGTCGTGGATGTAGCCGAGGCGGTCCGCACGGCGGTGAGAAGGGAATTCAACATCAATCTGCGTCCGGAAGTAAACTATATCGATACGTCGATCCTGGTCACGGTGCTTGGCAGCGGCACATCGAAAGGAGTGCCCGAGGTTGGCTGCGAATGCCGCGTATGCCGATCGGAGGATTCCCGTGACAAACGACTGCGCGCGTCCGTGCTGGTGAGGACACACGGCATGAACATACTGATCGACCCATCGGCAGATTTTCGCGCCCAGGCACTGCAACACCACATATTCGACATCGACGCCGTGCTCATTACCCACGGTCATTATGACCATGTAGGAGGAATAGACGACCTGCGTCCCTTCTGTTCGATGGGCGACCTGCCGTTGTACGTGCGCAGCGACGTGGACGCCGACCTGCGAAAAAGGCTGGATTACTGCTTCACCGAGCACCCCTACCCCGGAGTCCCGAAATTCGATATGCGCGTAATCGACAATTATCCTTTCTATATCAACGGATTGAAAATTGTGCCCATAGAGGTGATGCACGGTAAGAAGCCTATATTCGGATACCGCATCGGCAGATTCGGATATGTGACGGATGCCAAGCATATCGACGAACGTGAGAAAGAGAAGCTGACAGGACTTGATACGCTGATTGTCAACGGACTGCGTGACCGCGAGCATTTCGCACATTTTTCGTTTGCCGAGGCCGTAAGCCTGATCGAAGAACTGAAACCCCGCAGGGCATTTCTGACTCATTTTTGCCATGAAGCGGGATTGCACAGGGAGATGATGGAAAGATTTCCTGACAATATTCAGCCCGCATATGATGGACAAATCATAGAAATTGATTAAATTTGCCATATTATTGACCTGGAAAACTCAATCAGAACAACAAATCAATATTCATAATCCTACTAACTAACCGACATGAAAAAACTTTTCACTGTCCTGGCCGTAACGGCCATCACTGCGTTCGGTATGTCAGCACAGGACTCATGGGACAAGGTGCCTGAGTTCTCGACCTACACGAACGCCAACAATCCGGTACAGGCCGGTGGCAACAACCTGCTTCAGGGCGCCATATTTGAGAGCTATATCGCGAACGACGGCTGGGGAAAACTTGCGGACAACTTGCAGGCCACCTACAGCGGCAACCAGTTCACAACAGGCAAAATCACCTACAACGTGCCCGAAGGCCGAGGCTCCCAGCAATGGGCAGCTCAGATGTTCTTCCAGACGCAGTATGCTGTTGAAGCCGGCAAGAAGTACGACCTGACTTTCCACGTGAAGTCCACGGCCGCCAACAATTTCACGGTAAAGATTGAGAACCGCACGAATCCCGAGACCAAAAACTTATGCTACTATTACGTAACTCTTCCTGCCAATCAGGAAGTGCTGTTCGTACTCAAAGACGCATCGCCCAAAGTTACTCTTGACGAGGCCAAGCTGCTGTTTGATGCCGGAGGCGCCCAGGTAGGTTCGACCATCGAGATATATGACATCATCCTGCAGAGTGCCGACGAACTGAAGGGTCCCGCCACACCGCTGACCCTGACCGAGGCTCCCGAAGGGTATAAGATGGTATGGAACGATGAGTTTGACGATGCCGCCAACCTGACCAAGAACTGGAACGCCATGGATTGGAAAGCAGGCAATGTCAACAACGAGCTTCAGACCTACAAGCCGGGCGACAAGAGCTACACCGACCGTGACGGAGTGAGCCGCAAGACTCTCGAGATCAAGGACGGCAAGCTGCTGATCAACCTGTTCGAAGGCAAAGACGGCAAAATCTACTCGGGCCGTATCGACTCGCACGACGCAGCCGGCAAACACAGCGGCTATGCCGCATGGCGTTACGGTTACATGGAGGCCCGCATCAAACTGCCTTCGGGCAAAGGCACCTGGCCCGCATACTGGATGATGCCCGAGGGCGTGAACTGGAGCGACGAGACATGGCCCACCTGCGGCGAGATCGACATCATGGAGGAAGTCGGCAACGACCCCAATAACTGCGTATGCTCGCTGCATGCCATCGGCCACTACCATAGCAAC
>JAQXIE010000050.1 GCA_029007645.1 Bacteroidales bacterium | reverse complement strand
TCCGTTCGATCCCGCAGGCATCGAGGGCGTAGCCGTTGACACTGACAAGGCAGCTTACTACACCGTTGACGGTGTGCGCGTCGAGAACCCCGCCAAGGGTCTCTACATCCGCATCGAGAACGGCAAAGCCGTCAAGGTTGTGAAATAATGAATTAAACCTTAATCCATAAAACCGGCCGGCGCTCTTTCGGGGCGCCGGCCTATTTTTTCATGTCAAGAAATTACAAATCTCAAATATGATTTTTTGAAAAATGATTTTTTGAAAAATTATATTTGCAAATCCCGGGCGGTGGAATATGCGGGCGGTGTGGACTGAGATAGTCTACAGGCGACGTGGACGTCGCCACCCCAGTGGGCAACTGGAATGACGACGTCCGCGTCGTCAACCGAAGAACATCCTCCATTATTTTCAAATGGCATTTTTTACATTTTATTTAAAATTTGTTAATAATAATTTTATGATTGACAGATTTTTGTTATTTTTGCAACCGCTTCAATCTGTCTTAGACAACTTTAACAACAGTTGACAACCTGACAATCAACTTAACTTTAAATAATCTATAAACCTATGAAGAAGATTTACAATCTTTTCATGGCCGCAGCAGTAGCACTTGCGGCCGGTGGCACAGCAATTGCCGCCGAACCTACCGAGATCAACGCGAACCTGACCGCCGACGGTCCCTACTTTGCCCCGGGCTGGAACCCGAGCACTAACTACACGGTAACAATGGAAGATGGTGTTATCACCTTCGATCTCAAGGATGCAACCAACGAACGTTGGCAGGCACAGTTCCCTTACGACACCGACATCACTCCCAGCGCAGACCTCTACTATGCGATATCGTTCGATATCGAGTCGACGACAAATTTCGGAGCATATTATAAGATTTTCCCGAAAACAGAAGACACTAACATCATCTGTGAAGAAAACATGGGTCTGACGGCCGGAACGCCCAAACACATATTCGGCAGCGGAAAAGGCTTCACCTCCACCAATCCGATCAGACTGCTCTTCGACTTCGGTGGCAACCCGGCCGAATCCAAGATCACAATCAAAAACGTCAAGTTCTATTCTTCGACCGAAGAGATTCTTTCCGAACCGGGCACAACCCCCGTTGAAGTAAAGGCCGAGCTTATTGAACCGACCCTTACCGTTGAGGCTCCCTTCTATGCCCCGGACTGGGCCGCTAGCTCTAACTACACCGAGACTTACGACAACGGTGTTCTGACCATCGACATGCAGGATGCCACATTCGCTGATTGGCAGGCTCAGTTCGGGCTGCTTACCGATATCATCACCGTTCCGGACGCTTTCTACGGCGTAGGTTTCGATATCGTCAGCACCACCGACACTCCGCGTGCATACTTCAAGCTTTTCCCCAATTCGGAGGATAGTAATGTTGTATGCGACAACAACGGCACACTGACAGCGAACGAGTCAGTCCGCATCTTCAAGTCGGGCGCCGGTTTCAACACCGAGAACGCGCTGAAGCTTCTCTTCGACTTCGGAGGCAACGCCGCCAATACCAAGGTCACCGTCAGCAACCTCAAGTTCTACAAGGCCGACGGCAAGATGTTGACCGAACCTGAACTCGGTGACAATCCCGATAATCCCGACGATCCCGATAATCCCGATAATCCCGACAGCGGCGTATCCGGCATCCAGACAAGCTCCAAGGCCGTTTATTACACTGTTGACGGCGTACGCGTCGAGAATCCCGCCAAGGGTCTCTACATCCGCATCCAGAACGGCAAAGCCGTAAAGGTTGTTAAATAAAATCTTCGCAAGTTAAAACTTGCGAGACTGAAACAAAAAATATCGCAAGTTAAAACTTGCGAAACCATTAAGAGACGGCGTGCCGAAAGGGACGCCGTTTCTTTTTTGTATCATATTTCGCGTTAACAAACGTTATTATAAGGATAGGGGTATGCTGTGGGGTAATACAAAATTTAGCAGTTATGGCTAACAGATTAGTTGAAATGGTATCAAGACAGGCCCGGAAGTACGGTGAGCGTGAGGCTTACCGATTCTGCTGGCGCAAAGACGGAGAATGGTTGTCTACCTCATGGTCGGAGTTTGCCGTACAGGTTGAAGTGGCATCGCGCTCGCTGGCGGCCCTGGGGCTGCTCGAGAAGGACACGGTGGCAATTTGCTCCCCAAATACCCCTCAGACCCTGATTGTGGAATTAGGCGGTTTCCGCAATCGCATCGCCGCAATTCCCATTTATTCCTCCTCGGTTCAAAGCCAGTTCAATTTCATTGTTAGCGACGGTGGCGCCCGCGTGCTTTTCGTAGGCGACAAACATCAGTACCCGATGGCTTACCGCTACTGGAAGGAGCATCCCGACCAGATAGTGCGCATCGTGGTGTTCAAAATCGACGGTATCAAGCTGGAGGAGGACGATACCGTCTCGATATTCTGGGACGATTTCATCCGTCTGGGCATGGAAGCCGGCGAGGATATTCAGAACGAGGTGAAGGCCCGCGCCGACAGGGGCCTGCCCGAAGACATGGCGACGCTGATATATACATCCGGCACTACGGGCGAACCCAAGGGCGTGGTAATCACGCACAGCAACTACGACGCAGCGATCGACAAGCATATGGAACTGCTGACCCGCATCAGCGACAAGGATCTCTCGATGGCGTTCCTTCCCCTGAGTCATATTCTGGAGAAAGCCTGGTGCTACTTCCTGCTGACCCGCGGCGTGGCCATTGCCATAAACTATGACCCGCGCATCATAGCCGACACAATCCACGATGTGCACCCCAACGTGATGTGCTGCGTGCCCCGCTTCTGGGAGAAGGTCTACGCCGGCGTAAAGGAAAAAATCAGCGGTATGTCGACGTTCCAGCGCCTGATGGTGAAACGCGCCATCCATGTCGGCAAAGTCCGCAATCTGCATTACCGGCGTGTAGGCCGCCGGGCACCATGGTACGTCGAGAAGGAATACGCCTTCTGGGACCGCCGCGTGTTCAGCCTTCTTAAAAAGGCCATAGGCATACCCGACCCCAACTTCTTCCCCACTGCGGGTGCTCCGCTTTCCGACACTATCTGTGAGTTCATGCGCGCGGTGGGCATCGACATCGTAATCGGTTACGGACTGAGCGAGACCACAGCCACAGTGACCTGTTTCCCCGACGTGAACTGGGAAATCGGGACTGTCGGCGTGCCTCTGCCCGGCGTGAAGGTGCGCATCGACACCAGCGGCGAAATCCTGGTGAAAGGTCCCACTGTCACCCCCGGCTACTACAACAATCCTGAAGCCAATGCCAAGGCATTTACCGACGACGGTTATTTCCGTACCGGCGATGCCGGACATTTCACGACCTCCGGCGCTCTGGTGCTGACCGAACGCGTCAAGGACCTGTTCAAGACCTCCAACGGCAAGTACATCGCTCCGCAGCTTATGGAATCACGTCTGGCCGAGAACAAATATATCGACGAGGTGGCCGTGATCGGTGACCAACGGAAGTTCGTTACCGCTCTGGTCGTGCCCAATCTGTCGCAGCTGCGCGCATGGGCCGAAAAGAACGGTCTCGGCGGTCTTGACTCGGCTGTGCTCTGCAGCAATCCTAAGACCGTCGACTTCATCATGTCGCAGATCCAGGGTTACCAGAAGGATATCGCCGATTTTGAAAAGATCAAGAAAATCACCCTCCTGCCCAACCACTTCTCGATCATGAACGGCGAAGTCACCAATACGCTGAAGGTGCGCCGTCCCGTCGTGGCCCGAAACTACGCCGAGCAGATCGAAGCCATGTACCGCAACGCCGTCGACCCGAACCGACCTCACTGATATCCGCGCACTGCATGATTATTGCAGTCGTTTAGGATTATTTATAGATAATTTTAACACGAAAATTAGCATTCGGCATCTTTTTGTTGTAATTTTGTACCGCGACCTTCAGGCAAGGTCGGAGTAAAAGGAAACAAATAAGATACAAATAGATATGGCAAAGAAAAAAGTAGAGAAGGCGGGCGGACCGATCAACGACCGCGCCGAGAAGCTGAAGGCGCTGAATGCGACGATGCAGCATCTTGACAAGGATTTCGGCAACGGGACGGTGATGTGTCTCGGCGACGACAAGGTGCAGGATGTAGAGGTGATCTCGACGGGTAGTCTGGGACTTGACTACGCTTTGGGCGTAGGTGGTCTGCCCCGCGGCCGCATCACCGAGATTTACGGCCCGGAATCCTCGGGTAAGACTACGCTGGCGATTCATGTTATAGCGGAGGCCCAGAAGCAGGGAGGCATCTGTGCGATTATCGATGCCGAGCATGCGTTCGACCGGTTCTACGCCGAGCAGCTTGGCGTGGACGTCAACAGTCTCTGGATCGCGCAGCCCGACAACGGCGAGCAGGCGCTCGACATCGCCGAGCAGCTGATCAACTCCGGCGCCATCGATGTGCTGGTTATCGACTCTGTAGCCGCGCTGACGCCCAAGGCCGAAATCGAGGGCGAGATGGGCGACAAGAACGTGGGTCTGCATGCCCGCCTCATGTCGCAAGCCATGCGCAAGCTGACAGGTACGATTTCACGCACGCGCACCTGCTGCATATTCATCAACCAGATCCGCGAGAAGATCGGTGTGATGTTCGGCAATCCCGAAACCACCACGGGTGGTAACGCGCTGAAATTCTACAGTTCGGTGCGCATCGAGATCCGGCCTTCGACTGTGATCAAGAAGGACGACACGCCCATAGGCCGCATCGCCAAGGTAAAGGTTGTCAAGAACAAGGTTGCGCCGCCGTTCATGAAGGCTGAGTTCGAGCTGATGTTCGGCGAGGGCATCTCGCGCAGCGGTGAGATTATCGACATGGGCGTCGATCTGGGCATCATCAAGAAGTCGGGTGCCTGGTTCTCCTACAACGGTGCCAAACTCGGTCAGGGCCGCGATGCCGTGAAGGTGGTGATCAGCGAGAATCCCGAGTTGGCCGACGAGTTGGCCGAGAAGATTGTCGAGAAGCTTGACGAGGCGCGCAACACGCGCAAAAAGCCGGGAAATCCTTTCCTGCCGAGCGAGGACGCCAAGCGCGTCAGCGCCGACGAACGCCCCGCTGACGACGACGATTCCTTCCGCGACGACGACTCCGCCAACAGCGAGGACCTCTTCGGCGACGATTTCGACATCGACATCGACGAAAAATAACCTCATTTTTTAGACAGAAGAACAGAAAAAAACTGGAGAGCCTGCACCACTTTCACGGTCGCAGGCTCCCTTGTTTTTTTGGACAGAAGAACGGGAGAAACAGGAGCAAGCCTGATTCAAAATTCAACATTCGAAATTCAACGATAGATCTGGGCGAAGAAGGGGTTGTGGCGGGCCACGTCTTCGAGCCGGCGGGTGTCGCGGTCGATGCCGAGGCATTCGCGGCACCAGTGACCGCCGAGGAGCACCAGACGCGGCGAAGCCTTGAACCGATGGCCGTCATGGCATTCCCACTCCAGCTGGGTGTCAAGGTCGCCGGGAGTCATCCGGTCGCTCAGACAACGGCCTCCGCGGAACTTGGCCGCCTTGCGGCACTGTTCCAGATCAATCTGCTCCTCGGGAATGGATTCATCATAGCCATGGTCCAGACGTACCGGCGTATCACAGGGATGCGACACATCCATATCCTTCCAGTCGGGAATAGCGCGCCACCCGGATATGCCGCCGAAATAAGCCAACAGACGCTCGCCATCGCGGTTGCGTACCCACGACAGGGTGCCGAGCGGCGCCTTACGCGCCAGCCGTCCCATCACAGCCTTTATCATGAAGGCAGGAGCCAGAGGCGCAAGCCTGAAATACCAGGGAATCTGCCGGATATATTCCTTGAAAAAAGCGTCGGCATCGGGATAGCTGCGGAAATGCAGCAGATCCTCGAGCACATTGGAATCCTCGTACCAGCACCCATGGAAATTACGGGTTGCAAACCAGTTGGTATTGAACGACTTTTCGGGCGCGGGACATCCCATAGCCTTCATTATCCGGCACTCGAACTCGTAGTTTG
>JAQXIE010000049.1 GCA_029007645.1 Bacteroidales bacterium | reverse complement strand
CGATAATCATGCCAAAACGATGATTACGGTCAAATCGGGCTACAGGCTGGTGCAGATACCACTCGGCAACATACAGTATATCGAAGTCCGGGGCGACCGTCTGCTCTTCTTCCGCACGGACGGAGATACAATCGACAGCCTGATGACCATGCGCGAAATTGAGGATCAGCTCCCCGAGGAGATATTCATGCGGGTTCACAGATCGTTTATCGTCAACATGAAGCAGGTCCGGTATGTGGAACGCAACCGCATCGTATTCGGCAAGGTTTACATACCGATATCCGAAAGCCGTAAGGAGGAATTCTTCGACCGACTGACAAAATTGTGAGAAAAGTGTTATATTTGCACTGGCATTCGCGGCCATAGCCGCCCAACTCTCACGATATGAAAAGACTTAGTACGGCAATAATCTATGCCCACCCCTACGACAAGAGTTTCAACCACGCCATCCTGGATTCGCTGACAAGCGCGATGGGAGCCGAAAACGTGCCCTGCGAGGTGATCGACCTCTACAGGGACGGTTTCAATCCGGTGTATCAGCCCGAAGAACTGGCCCTGTTCAGCCAGGGCAAATATCTGGATCCTCTGGTGGAGAAATATCAGAACATACTGCGCCGTGCCGAACGTGTCATCTTCATCTTCCCCATCTGGTGGGGCGAGGCACCGGCTGTTGTCAAGGGATTCTTCGACAAGGTGATGCTGCCCGGGTTCGGATACGTGATACGCGACGGCCGCATGGCCCCCGGTCTCGACATGCAGGAGACGCTGGTCATATCGACCTCCGAAGCACCGACCGATGTGTTCCGTCCATACTTCGAAGGATACTTCATCCCGATGTCGCTGACCACAATAGGCTTCAACAACGCAAGCTGGCACAATTGCCCGGGCATGTCGTCCGACCCCGACTCCACCCGCACAGCTTTCATAGAGCATCTTCTCTCATTGCTTTAATTACATTATAAGCATACGACACAATGGAAAAGTTCGATTGGAAAACCATCAAGGAATACGAAGATATATTGTTCGAGCAATTCGAGGGAATTGCCAAACTCACCATCAACCGTCCGCGGGTCTACAATGCGTTCCGGCCGAAGACCAACCAGGAGATGCTTGATGCGTTCGCAATCTGCCGTGAGCGTCAGGACATCGGAGTGATCATCCTGACGGGAGCCGGCGACAAGGCCTTCTGCTCGGGAGGCGACCAGAATGTCAAGGGACACGGAGGCTACGTCGGCGACGACGGGGTGCCCCGGCTGAACGTTCTGGAACTTCATCATGCCATCCGAAGCATACCGAAGCCGGTGATAGCGATGGTGAACGGCTACAGCATCGGCGGGGGCAATGTGCTGCAGGTGGTATGCGACCTGAGCATTGCGTCGGAGAACGCGCGCTTCGGGCAGACGGGTCCGAAGGTCGGCAGTTTCGACGGCGGTTTCGGAGCCTCCTATCTGGCGCGGTGCGTAGGCCAGAAAAAGGCCCGCGAGATATGGTATCTCTGCAAGCAATACACGGCCCGGGAGGCCCTGGAGATGGGTATGGTCAATGAAGTCGTGCCTTTCGACAAGCTCGAGGAGACCACCGTGGAATGGGCGCGTACGATTCTGAAGCGCTCGCCGCTGGCTATCCGCATGATCAAGCGCGCGCTCAATGCCGAGCTCGACGGCCAGCATGGTCTGATGGAGTTTGCCGGCGACGCCACACTGCTCTACTACCTGATGGACGAGGCCCAGGAGGGTAAGAACGCGTTCCTCGAGAAACGCGATCCCGATTTCCAGCAATATCCCAAATTTCCCTGATAAAATCCGGCTATGAGACTTCAGTTTGCACCTTACGTGCTGAAATTCAAGGAG
Source organism: Bacteroidales bacterium (assembly GCA_029007645.1). Classification (GTDB taxonomy): domain Bacteria; phylum Bacteroidota; class Bacteroidia; order Bacteroidales; family Muribaculaceae; genus Lepagella. Next base: position 2,296 of record JAQXIE010000049.1, on the reverse strand, counting down.
CCGGCGGGGACATCACGCGGCATTCTGACCGAGAAGATCACGTGCATCATGCGGATCTTCGACGAGAATGACCCGTCGCAGTTCGGCATCGGCGAGGCAGGGATTTTTCCCGGCCTGTCGCCCGAGGCCGATGACCGCTTCTTCTACAAGCTGATGGAACTCCAGGCCAACGTGAGGCTGGGACGGCCGACGGATCTGAGCCATTTCCCGTCGCTACAGTTCGGCTTCGAGCAATGCATCCGCGATTTCAGCGGCGGCTGCCATGGAATCTATTACGGGTCGCCGTTCGTGCTGGGTCGCGAACATATCGAGATCAACGGCCTGGTGTGGATGGGCGACAAGGAAGAGATGCTTGCCAGGCTTGAGCAGAAACTTGCGGGCGGCTTCCATTGCGTGAAGTTCAAGATCGGGGCCATCGACTGGCGCAGCGAGGTCGACCTGATCGAGGAGGTGCGCCGCCGTTACACTCCGGAGCAGGTTGAGATCCGCGTCGATGCCAATGGCGCGTTCGACATGGACCAGGCGCTCCCCCGCCTGAAAAGGCTCGCCGACTTAGGAGTGCACAGCATTGAGCAGCCGATCAAGGCCGGGCAGCCGGCCCTGATGCAATTCCTGTGTCAGGTATCTCCTCTGCCCATCGCGCTCGACGAGGAACTGATCGGCAAGTTCTCCACCGAACAGAAAGCGGAGACACTGGACACGATACGCCCGCAGTATATCGTTATCAAGCCGACACTGATAGGCGGTTATTCGGGAGCCGAGGAATGGATAAACCTGGCCCGCGAACGCAACATCGGCTGGTGGATCACTTCGTCGCTGGAATCGAATATCGGTCTGAATGCCCTGGCTCAATGGGTGGCTACGCTTGACACTACGATGCCTCAGGGTCTCGGCACAGGTGCCCTATACACCAACAATTTCGATTCGCCGCTGCATCTGGAAGGGGAACGACTGATGTACGATCCCGACAAGACCCTGGACCGCGCGGCACTCGACCGACTCGACTGGCGCGAATGACCTGGACCGAACTTGAGGAGGAATGGCTTGGCCCGAACGATGTGCTTCACTGTCACACATCGGGCTCAACCGGGACGCCCAAAGCCATAGAGCTGCCGAAACCGCAAGTAGCGGTAAGCGCCGGCCGAACCGTCTCGTTCTTCGGGCTCGGGCCGGATTCACATCTGCATTCATGTCTCGCCCCGGATTATATCGGGGGCAAGATGATGATGATCCGGGCCATGATCTGCGGAGGGCGGTTCACATGGGAGAAACCGTCCAACCGGCCACTTGCCGATTGCAAGGAAAGCCGCATCGACCTGTTGTGCGTCGTCCCGTCACAACTTCTTTACATCGTGCACAATGCTGCACATCTTTCTGAAATAAAAAATATTCTGGTGGGTGGATCTCCTGTGTCAGAGACTCTCAGGAAGGAAGTCGCGGCGTCCGGACTGACAGTATGGGAGACCTACGGCATGACCGAGACGGCATCGCACATAGCTATCCGTCGCGTAACTGATCCACAAGGGCCGTTCCGGCCGCTGCCGGGCATAGCGGTGTCTGCACCGGCAGGAACCCTTGAAATAGAGATAGCGGGCTGGCAACGATTTGTCACCAACGATATCGCCGAAATCGAGTCCGACGGGTCGTTTCAGATATTGGGACGCGCGGACAACGTGATAATCACCGGGGGGCTGAAAGTGCATCCCGAAAGCGTGGAGCGAAAGCTCGGTGCCCTGCTCCCCTTCCCCGTGATGCTGACGTCGGAACCTGATGAGAAATGGGGGGAACGGACTGTTTTGCTTGTGGAGAATCCTACGATGACCATCGATGAGATTATGGCAAAATGCCGTTCGCTGCTCGCCGCACACGAAATCCCCAAGGAGATCCGCATTGCCGCAATACCACGCACGGCCAACGGCAAAATACGCCGCAAATGATCAGCGCTTACGCAGTTGCCAGAAAGCTACGGCCGAGGCAGCTGCAACATTGAGCGAATCGACACCGTGCGACATGGGAATCCTGACCACATGGTCGGCGTCGGCAATTGCCTCGCGGCTCAGACCGTCACCTTCGGTGCCCATGATTAGTGCCAGCTGAGGGACCTGAGCCAGCAGTGGGTCATCGATACTTATCGAATTGTCGGAAAGCGCCATCGCCGCGGTGACAAAGCCATATTCATGCAGGCGCGACAAAGGAGGATCGATCCACGTCCATGGCACGAGAAACACCGAGCCCATCGAGACCCGGACGGAACGGCGGTTCAGCGGGTCGCACGATGTCAGGGTTAGCAGCACGG
>JAQXIE010000048.1 GCA_029007645.1 Bacteroidales bacterium | reverse complement strand
GCGGAATCTTGTACGGCTTGCTCTCACGGTGATGACAGAACTCGCATTCGTAGATTTTCTCACCCCAGCCCTCGCGGGTCGTAGTGGGCTGCACGCGGATCACATCGCTGACAAGCCGCATCGCAACCGTATGACATTTAGTACATTCGGTGTATTTCGACTGTTTCTCCCTGAAGGGAAAGCGTTCGATCGTGCCGCATTTCGGGCACTCCCACACATCATAATCCACCGTCTTGATTTTCTCCTCGAAATCCTGCGACGGGCTCAGCAGCTCGTTGTCCTCCTCCTCGGAGAGCCGTTTCATCCGTGCGCCGCACGTAGGGCATTTTATGCGCCGTGAGCGCGCCATGCGATAGACCCACAGAGCCAGAAGCCAGAAGGCCAGCCCGCAACCCATCGAGACGATGCCGCATATCAGGTAAGTGGTGAGATGACGGCGCCACATCATGGCTTTATTATAGGCGTCTAGCTTGCGCTGGTTCCAGAGGTCATAGCAGAACAGACCGAGCCCGAACAGGAAGAAGAATCCGGCCACGATGCGGATAAATTCCCAGACAACGTCGGCCGACAGGGTCGACACGGCGCCCGAGTAATTATCGGCCATATCCGAGTGGAGTTCGTCGGCCACAGCCGGATCGGTCAAGGCGTCGCACATCAGCTGGGTGGCATCGTTGACAGCCGCATTGATATTGCCGTCACGCATATTCGGGATAATTGCTCGGCCTATTATATTGTTGCACGCCACATCGGTCAGGACACCCTCCACGCCGTAGCCGGTCTGTATACGGCAGACTCGCTGGTCGGGGACGATGACCAGCATTGCGCCGTTGTCCTTGTCCTTCTTGCCCACGCCCCAGCGCGTGAACACCTGCTCGGACCAGTCCTCGATGGGGACGTCGCCGATATCGGGCACCACGACCACCACCACCTCGCAGGTCGTGACCTGTCGCAGCGAAGCCAGCCGCTCGTTGACGCCCGTTGTAGTCGTGGCGTCGAGCAGATAGGCCGGGTCGCAGACGTAATGGTTGCGGTTGGCAATGTTCGGGTTCACCATTTCCTGCGGTGTCCAGACGCGGGCGGAAGCGACGGCCGACACAAGCGCCGTCAGCAGTATTGCAATATATCTCAGATTTTTCATAGGTATCTCAATTTTATACGGCCGGCAGACTGTGGCCGTTGAGTTTGCGATATAGGTCGAGGGCATAGACGTCGGTCATGCCCGAGACATGGTCAAGCGCGGCCTGCAGGCGCGTGTAGGGGTCGGCGGCACGGGTGTCGTACTGCCGGGGAACGATATTGAGCAGCAGCCGCGAACTGTTGCGTTCGGGATGTATCACGGCATCGACCAAAGCTTCCATCAGATAGTTGATGATGCGGTTGCCGGCAATTTCGATGTCAGCCACCTCCTGCGCGCAATATATTCGACTCCAGGCAGTTGCCGAGCAACTGGCGTAAGCCTCGCGCAGCAACGGATCGACCGCGTCGAGCAGCGGACGGCCGAAGGTTCCCTTGAGCAGATCCTCCTCTCCCTCCAGGAAGGCACGGGCGGAATCCGTGACGAGCTTGCCGATGGCTATGCTGCGCAGATATGCGATCTTCTCGTTCGGATCCGACAGACGCGCCATGCTCCGTACGCTCCGTTCCCGCTCCGGCTCGGTCAGGAACCCGAGCAGCAGATCGGTCACATGCTCCGTGCTGAGAATCTTGAGTTTATGCGCGTCCTCGATATCCATGATCTGATAGCAGATGTCGTCGGCGGCCTCCACCACATAGACCAGGGGATGCCGGACGAATCTGCCGGGCTCGATCTCAGGGATGCCGAGCCAGGATGCCACGCGGCGGAAAATCTCGTCCTCGCTTTCGAAGAAACCGAACTTACCCTTCTGGCCGGCATGAAGCGAGGTATGCGGATATTTCACCACGGAGGCGAGCGTGCTGTAGGTCATGGCCATACCGCCGGCACGACGTCCCACGAACTGATGCGTGAGCAGCCGGAACGAATTGGCGTTACCCTCAAAATGAATCATGTCGGCCCACTGCCTATCCGTCAGACACTCGCGGAGCGACTGGCCCGGGCCCTCGCTGAAGAATGTGGATATGGTCTTTTCACCCGAATGGCCGAACGGCGGATTGCCCAGGTCATGGCAGAGACATGCGGCGGCGACGATGTCGCGGAAATTGTCGAACAGGCCGTCGCAATCTCCGTGCCGCTCCTTCAGGCCCAGCGCTATCTCATGCCCCAGCGACCGGCCCACCGAGGAAACCTCGAGCGAATGCGTCAGCCTGTTGTGCACGAAAATACTGCCCGGCAGCGGGAATACCTGCGTCTTGTTCTGAAGCCGCCGGAAGGGGCTCGAGAATATCAGCCGGTCGTAGTCGCGCTGAAAATCCGACCGCGTGTGCCGACGCTCGTCATGAAACTCCTCCAGACCGAGCCGCCTATCACTGATGAGCCGTTCCCATTTCATCGCTTCACAGCCGCCTATTTGATTCTCTTTTTCTGCTTTCATCTTGCAAATTTAATAATAACAATAATAAAAAACAGCATTCGTTTAATATAAAAGACAAAAAAACCGCTCTGATGAAGAAACCACAACCCCGGACCCGGTATATCATGATGGCAGTGATGCTGGCCATGATCTGCTGTGCTGTACCGGTGTGGAGCAAGCCCAAGGACAAGATGGAGAACAGGCCATACGCCGACCTGAAGCGGATACATTTCGGTTTCTCCATCGGCATGTCGATGCAGGATCTGATGTTTACCCACAACGGGTTGCCGACATCCGACGGCAACGAGTGGTATGCCTCCGTTCCCTCCTGGGCGCCCGGCATCGACGTCAGCGTGCTGGCCGACCTGAGGCTGGGGCAGCATTTCAACCTGCGTTTCTGGCCCGGAATGTCGTTCGGGTCGAAAAAGGTCGAGATGATCTCGCCCACAAGTTCCGAACGGCTCTCGCAGGACATCAAGAGCGTATATGTGCTACTGCCCATCGACCTGAAAATATCGGGCAACCGCCACCACAACGCGCGGCCCTATGTGACGGCCGGCTTCATGGGAGCCTTCGACGTCGGCAAAAAACAGAACTCCTACCTGAAATTCAAGACCTTCGACCCCTATCTGACCGTGGGTCTGGGATGTGATTTCTATCTGCCCTTCTTCAAACTGAATCCCGAGGTCCGATTCTGCTTCGGACTGTCGGACATACTGCAGCGCAATCGGCCGGAACTCGAGGACGATCCGTCGACGCTCCGCATTACCGAGGCGCTGTCGAAGGTGAAGTCGCGGATGATAATGATAACCTTCTTTTTTGAATGAAGCGACATCGCGCAGCATATTTACGGATCCTGGCGTTCCTGGCCATTATCACGAGCGCTGTCCTGCCGGGCAAAGCCCAGAACGATCCTCAGTACGCGCAGTACTGGGCGATCCCGACGTTCTACAACCCCGCCTACGCCGGAAGTCTGGAATTCATCCGCATCCGGCTGGGAGCCAACCTGCAGTGGCTGGGCATCAAGAATGCGCCGCGCACGTTCAACGGCAACGCCGACATGCAGCTCAAGCTTGGCAAGAAACAGCGCATGGGCGTGGGCATCATCGCCATGCAGGAACGCATCGGTCTGTTCGACAACATGATGTTCGGCGCTCAGGCGGCCTACCAGATCCGCGCGCTCAAAGGCGTGTTCTCGATCGGTATCCAGCCTGCCTATTACTCGGTCAAATTCCGTGGCACGGACGTATACATCCCCGAGGGTGACGACTTCCATCAGCCCGACGACGAAGCGCTGCCCAAACAGGATGTCTCGGGAGGCGCGTTCGACCTGTCGGTGGGCGTCAGCTACACCCACAAATACTTCTCGGTAGGCGTCTCGGCGCTGCATCTGCTGGAGCCTAAGGTCGACCTGCAGCAGGAAGGCCAGTCGGAAACCGAACAGGCACAGTTCTCTACCGTGATTCAGAGGCAGCTCTATTTTACCGCCGACGGCAATATTCCGATACGAAACTCGTTATTTTCATTGCAACCGTCGCTGCTGGTACGGACCAATTTCAGCAATTTTTCGGCCGAAATCACGATGCGCGCCACATTCAAGCGCTTATTCTGGGCCGGCGTCGGTTACCGATGGAAAGACGCACTGAGCGTCATGGCGGGAGCCGAGTTCAAGAACTTCTTCCTCGGATACGCCTACAGCTACCCGTTCTCAGCCATCAACCGCGCTTCGTCAGGAAGCCATGAGTTAGTGGCCGGATATATGATAAAACTCAATTACGGCGAGAAGAATAAAAACAAGCATCGCTCGATTCGCATAATGTAACGACCAATGAATAAATCACTGAACATAAAGAGATTCGGAGCACTGTGCCAGCTGGCAGCCGTGGGTCTCGTGATGATGCTGGCGGCATCGTGCTCGGGGCTTAAACGCGGAGGCTCGGGCGGCGAGGTCACCGGCGTGGGCGGAAGCAGCATGGCCGAGCCCACACCCTACGGGATGGTGCTGATCGACCGCGGCAACATTGCCATGGGACCGGCGGCCGACGATTCCGTGGCCGGCATCCGCAAGAATGCCCGCAGCGTGTCGATCGAGTCCTTCTGGATGGACGAAACCGAGGTCACGAACTCCAAGTACAAGCAGTTCGTGTTCTGGGTGCGCGACTCCATTATCCGCGAACGTCTTGCCGACCCGGCCTACGGCGGCAACGAGGCCTTCAAGATCGAGGAGGACCGAGAGGGCAATCCCATCAAGCCCTATCTGAACTGGAACAAACCCATTCCATGGCGCAATCCCAACGAAGACGAGGAGCGTGCCATCGAAAGCGTATACCGTACCAACCCCATCACCGGTCGCCGCGAACTCGACCCGACCCAGATGAACTACCGGTACGAGATCTATAACCATACGGCCGCAGCCAAGCGCCGCAACCGTCTGGACCCCGCAACCCGCGAATACAACACCGACCTTCCCGTGCCCACCGATATGCCCGTCATCTCCAAGGACACGGCCTATCTGACCGAGGAGGGCAACATTGTCCGCGAGACCATCAGTCGTCCGCTCACCGGCGACTATGACTTCCTGAACACCTACATCGTGAACGTCTACCCCGACACCACATGCTGGATCAACGATTTCGAGAATTCGTACAACGAGCCTTATACACGTATGTACTTCTCGCATGCCGGTTACAACGACTATCCCGTTGTCGGCGTCAGCTGGGAGCAGGCCAACGCGTTCAGCAACTGGCTCACCGACTACCTGAAGCGCTCGCTGGGCCGTCAGGGCGTGTATATCGAGCCCTACCGTCTCCCCACCGAGGCCGAATGGGAATATGCGGCACGCGCAGGCAACTCCGAGAGCCAGTATCCCTGGGAGGAGACCCTGCCCATGGACGAACGCGGATGTTTCTACGCCAACTTCAAGCCCCGCGAGGGCGACTACGTGCTCGACGGACATGTCATCACCTCGCAGGTCGGCACCTACCAGCCTAACGACTTCGGAGTCTACGACATGGCCGGAAACGTCTCGGAATGGACATCGACGGCCTACACCGAGAGCATCGACCGGCTCACCAACGACCTGAACCCCGAATACCGCTACGACGCGGCTAAGGAGGACCCCTACAAGATGAAGCGCAAGATCGTGCGCGGCGGCAGCTGGAAAGACGCCGCCCAGAACATCCGCTCCGACCTCCGCGCATGGGAATATCAGAATGAACAGCGTTCCTACATAGGTTTCCGCAACGTGCGCTCGCAGATAGGCTTCGCGCGAGGCACCAAGACTAAGAAGAAATAAAATGGTAAAGATCAGAAAATACGCCAACGTCATCGAACGGTTCCTTCATGGCGAGAACGGCCAGAGGTTTTTCAACTTCGCATACTCCATCGGCGCCGCCATCGTGATCTGGGGTGCGCTGTTTAAGATTCTTCACCTGCCGGGCGGCAGCCTTCTGCTCTGCATCGGTATGGGCACAGAGATCGCCATGTTCATCCTGACGGCCTTCGACCGTCCTCCCAAGGAGTACGCCTGGGAAGAGGTTTTCCCGGTGCTTGACACCAAGAACGAGGAGGACCGTCCCGATTTCAGCAGCGGTGCAGGCGTGGTTATAAACGGAGTCGGAGGCACCACGTTCGAAGGCGAGGTTACCAGTCAGGGCGTCACCGACGCGACACATGTCAGCATCGCGGGCGTGCCCGGAGGCGCCGCTTTCCCGCAGGTCAGCCAGGAGCAACTGGAGCAGGGCGAGGAAATCGCCAAGGCTTCGCAGGACTATCTGGAAGGCATGCAGGGCATCGCCGAACAGATGAAGAGCCTCAACGAGACCACCCAGGCCCTCAACGAGGTCAGCGCAACGCTGCTCTCCTCCTACAAGGCCATCACCGAGAACTCGGAAACGATCTCGACCAATTCCAACGGATATGTGGCCCAGATGGAGGATCTGAACCGCAACATCGCCGGACTGAACACCATTTATGAGATTCAGCTCAAGAGCATCTCGTCGCAGCTTGAAAGCATCGACCGCGTGAACCGCGGACTGAAGGATATCCGCGACATGTACGAGAAATCGGCCCGCGAATCCAGCCGTTACTGCGAGGAGACCGAGAAGATGGCCCGCTACATGAAGCAGCTCAACTCCGTCTACGAGAAGATGATCACAGCCATGACCATCAATATGCAGAACCCGATGATGGGAGCCGCCGCAGGCTATGGCAGCAATCAGTCCAACCCGTTCGACGAGTCGATCTCGCGTCAGGACTAAAACAACACAAGAACAGTATTATTTTATATATCGATATAAAGGATGGCAGGTGGCAATAATGTGGCGAGGATGTCGCCGCGTCAGAGGATGATCAACCTCATGTACATCGTGCTGACCGCGATGCTGGCGCTCAACGTGTCGAGCGACGTGCTGAACGGATTCAGTCAGGTGCAGGAGGGGATTGACCGCACCAACCTCAACATGTCGGCACGCAACAAGGTGCAGTTCGAGTTTCTGGAAGGACTGTACCGCGAGAACCCGACCAAGGCGGGCAACGCCTACAGCCGTGGACTGGAGATCCACGGGCTGTCGGACTCCCTGTACAACGCCATCGAGGCGCTCAAGACCGAGATCGCCCGTCAGGCCGACGGCCCGAAGGGCGACTACCACAAGATAATCAACAACGACGACCTGGAGGCCTCCTCGGTGACCATGCTGAATCCGGCCACCAACAAGGGCCGCAAGCTGCGTGCCTCGCTGGCCGAGTACAGCAGGATGGCCACCTCGATGATAGCCGACCCCGACAAGCGCAAGACCGTGGCCGACATGCTTCTGACCAAGGACAGCCCGGCTCCCGGTTCGGTAACTCCACTGCCATGGGAACAGCGCATGTTCGACAACATGCCCGCCGTGGCTGCAGTGACTCTGCTCACCAAGCTGCAGAACGACATCCGGCAGGCTGAATCCGAGGCTCTCTCGTCGCTGATCACCAGCGTGGACATCGGTGACGTCCGCGTCAACGAGCTGAACGCCTACGTCATACCCAACTCCAACATGATAATCCGCGGCGGCAAATACTCCGCCAACATCGTGCTGGCGGCGATCGACACCACCCAGCGCCCCACGATCTACGTGAACGGTGCCCGGCTCAACAATCCCAACGGACTCTACGAGTTCGTGCCCGGAGCGGTGGGAACTCACGACTTCTCGGGATATATCGAGGTTGCGCGCGGCGACGGCAGCATCGACAAGCGTCCCTTCAAATCGTCCTACACCGTAATCGAGCCCATGGCCACGATCTCGCCGACGATGATGAACGTGCTCTATGCCGGCATCAACAACCCGATATCGATCTCGGTGCCTGGCGTGCCGATGAACGCCATCAGCGCGACGATGACCAATGGAACGCTGACACGCAACGGCGACACCTGGATAGCCCATCCGGGCAAGGTCGGCACCGAGGCGGTGATCTCGGTATCGGCGCAGCTCGAAGGCCGCACCCAGTCGGTTGGCAGCATGACTTTCCGCGTGCGCAAACTACCCGATCCCACCCCCTATCTGGCGGTCAAGGACGGATCCGGCAATACCGTGCATTACAAGGGATCGCCCAAACGCATCTCCAAAGCCGCACTGATGGCCGCCAACGGCCTGGGCGCAGCTATCGACGACGATATCCTCAACGTGACTTATACCGTGGTTTCGTTCAATACCGTATTCTTCGATCAGATGGGCAACGCCATCCCCGAAGTGTCCAACGGCAGCTCCTTCTCGCCGCGCCAGCGCGAGCAGTTCAAACGGCTCAAACCCGGCAAATCATTCTTTATCTCCAATGTCAAGGCCAAGGGCCCGGACGGAATCACCCGCGACATCTCCCCCATGGAGGTTGCGCTTAACTGACAGATATGAAAGCATACCGCAAAATATTCATCATCGGGCTGGTGTCGGCAGCCGCTATCGCGGCCATCGCGCAGGTTGAGAACGGCGGAACCGTACGCCGCCGCTCCGCAAAGGATAAGAAGGCGGAGACCGCGCAGCCCGGGGTCACCGACCGAATGCAGGACTTCTTCACCGTCAAGGCTCCGCATGACGCCGACCTGGCCTACATGCGCGAAATCTACCGGCAGCTGGACCTCTCCAAACCCGGCAACACCCCGCTCTATTTCCCCGAGGATATCGTGGACGGACAGAAAAACCTGTTCCGTACCATCCTGGAGCTCGTTGTCGACGGCAAAGTGCCGGCATACGAATATCTGGACGGCCGCGAGGTTTTCTCCGACAAATATAAGCTGAACGTGGCCGAGATGCTCGACCGCTTCGGTATCTATTATACGCAGGGCAAAGGCTCGACCGAGCGCAATCCCAAATATGTGATCGAGGAAGCCGACGTGCCCACGGGCCAGGTGCTGAACTATTACATCATCGAGAAATGGGAGTTCGACAAGCGCACCAACCGTATGCGCACGCGCGTCGAGGCAATCTGTCCGGTGCTGAACCGCACGGGCGACTTCGGCGGCGACGCCCGCTACCCGATGTTCTGGGTGCGCTATGACCAGCTCCGCCCCTGGCTCGCCCAGCAGTATGTTTTCCTGACCGACGACAACAACCTGCCGCAGTACAGTCTGGACGATTATTTCACCCTGGGCATGTACGACGGCGAGATCTACAAGACCAAGAACCTTCGGAACCTGTCGATGGCGCAAATGTATCCGGATCCCGACGACATGCAGCGGGCCCAAGACAGCATCGACAACCGTCTCAAGACCTACGGCAAGGGCATGTGGGTGCCGACCCGCGAGGAATATCTGGCGCAGAAAGAGCGCGAGGAGGAGATAGCCAAGGCATTGGCTAACGGCGATTCGATCCCCGAGCGCACCGTAGCGTCGGCCAAGGACCTGCCCAAAGCCAAAAGTTCGCGCAAGTCGAGCCGCAAACGTTCCAAACCGAAATCGATCAAGAGCAGCAGCAGCTCGTCGGGAGCAAATTCGAATGCCGACAGATCCGTGCGACGACGACGTAAATAATTTGTGATATGGCACTTCCCAATGATCCGTTTATGTTGCTGAGCGTCGTCAATACCAAATTGCGCGACGAATACGGAACGCTCGATGAACTGTGCGCGTCCGAAGGGGTCGACAAGACCGCTTTGACCGAACGGCTGCACCAGGCCGGCTTCGACTATATGCCGCAGATCAACCTGTTCAGATAAGCAGATATTGAAACAGAATCATAGCAGCGGGAGGGTCAAAAGCCTTCCCGTTGTCGTTTTTTTATTGATTTTGTTATCATTATGACGCTTAAACCAAAATTATTTTGTAATTTTGTATTTTGATACCCAACGAAAGAATTCTCAGTGTAAAATCTGACTATTAAGATTAAGGCATCCAACAAAGAATACAAAGAAGTTGACTGAACAACTTCAATATAACAATCAATTATTCGGACCATAACAAAATGGACATCAAGGACATCACTGTCAAGTATGCCGAACCCGAGCATGCCAAATTTGCCGAGTACATCGTGAAACTGATCTACGAGGGATCGTTGCAGCGCGGCACGGGCATCGCCAACCGCACCCCCGAATACATTGCCAACAAGATCAACGGAGGCAAGAGTGTCGTGGCGCTGCATGGCGACCGCCTGGTAGGGTTCAGCTACATCGAGAGCTGGGGTCATGGAGATTTTGTGGCTACATCCGGATTGATTGTCGACCCAGAATACCGCCATCTTGGCCTTGCCGGCGCCATCAAGGCGAAAACTTTCGAGCTGGCTCGACTTCGATTTCCGTTTGCCAAACTCTTCTCCATTACGACATCCCTGCCCGTAATGAAGTTAAACTCACGTATGGGCTACAAGCCCGTCACATTCTCCGAGCTTACCGACGACGAAGAGTTCTGGCGAGGTTGCGAGGGTTGCAGGAACTACGACATCCTGCAGCGCAACAACCGGCGCATGTGCCTCTGCACCGGCATGCTCTACGATCCCGAGGAGCCTCTGCCCGCCGAGAAGCACGCCAATCCTTACGTCTTGAAGATGAAGAACATCGCCAAGCGTATCCTTCACGTCAAATAACGAAAATCGATTACATTATGTCAGATAAGAAAAAGAAGGTCCTGCTGGCCTTCAGCGGAGGTCTCGACACCTCGTTTGCAGTTAAATATCTTTCGGAAGACCTCGGCTACGAGGTACACACGGCCATCGCCAACACCGGCGGTTTCTCAGATGAGGAGCTCAAGGTCATCGCCGACAAGTCCAGGCGTCTGGGCGCCGCATCGCACGCCACGCTCGACATCACCCAGGAATACTACGAGAAGAGCATCCGCTACATGGTAGCCGGCAACGTGCTGCGCAACGGCACCTACCCCATCTCCGTAAGTTCTGAGCGCATTTTCCAGGCCATCGCCACCATCAACTACGCCAAGAAGATCGGCGCCGACGCCATCGCGCACGGTTCCACCGGTGCCGGTAACGACCAGGTGCGTTTCGACCTGACGTTCCAGATACTCGCTCCCGAAATCGAAATCATCACCCCGACCCGCGATCTGACCCTGACCCGCGAGTATGAGATAAATTACCTGAAGGAGCACGGCTACGAGGCCGACTTCAAGAAGCTGGAATACTCCATCAACAAGGGCCTGTGGGGCACGTCGATCGGCGGCAAGGAGACCCTGCATTCCGACCAGACGCTGCCCGACGAGGCTTATCCCTCGCAGGTGGTTGCCACCGAGCCCGAGAAGCTGACCATCTCGTTCAAGGAGGGTGAGATTTCGGCCGTCAACGGCAAGGAATACGACGATAAGGTCGAGGCTATCCGCGAAGTTGAGCGCATAGGCTCGCGCTTCGGCATCGGCCGCGACATGCACATCGGCGACACCATCATCGGCATCAAGGGCCGGGTGGGCTTCGAGGCCGCGGGTCCGGTTCTGATCATCGCCGCCCACAAGATGCTCGAAAAGCATACGCTGACCAAATGGCAGCAGTACTGGAAGGACCAGGTCGGCACATGGTACGGTATGTTCCTGCACGAGGCCCAGTACCTCGAGCCCGTGATGCGCGACATCGAGAAGATGCTCGAAAGCTCGCAGCGCAATGTCACCGGTACCGTCGAGCTGATTCTGCGTCCCCTCAGCTACACGCTGGTCGGCGTCGACTCCCCCTTCGACCTGATGAAGACCGACTTCGGCGAATACGGCGAGGTCAACAAGGCCTGGACCGCCGAGGATGTCAAGGGATTCACCAAGATTCTGGGCAACCAGATGAAGATATACCATAACAATCAGGTAAAGAACGGGAAAAGTGAATAAGGCAGGCATAATCGGAGGCGCCGGCTACACGGCCGGCGAGCTTCTGCGCCTCCTGATCAATCATCCCGGCGTGGAGATCGGGTTCGTGCACTCCACCAGCAATGCGGGTCGTCCGGTGACCGATGTCCACGGCGGCCTGTTAGGCGAGACTGACTTGCGCTTTTCGGACACGCATCCGCTCGACGAGGTCGATGTGCTGTTCCTGTGTCAGGGACACGGCAAGAGCACCGAGTTCTGGGCAGCCAACGAGCGGCCCGCGGGGCTGAAGGTCATCGACCTTGCGCAGGATTTCCGCGACGAGAGCAACGGATATGTCTACGGACTTCCGGAGGTAAACATCGACCGGATCAAGGGAGCGGATCTTGTTGCGAATCCGGGCTGCTTCGCCACGGCGCTGCAGTTGTCGCTGCTGCCGCTGGCCGCGGCCGGCCTTCTGCCCGAAGGCGATGTCAACATCACCGCTCTGACCGGCTCCACCGGTGCCGGCGTCAAACCGGGCGCCACAACCCATTTCAGCTGGCGCAACGACAATATCTCCGTCTACAAGCCCTTCACCCACCAGCACCTCAAGGAGATCGGCATGACCCTCGAAAAACTGCAGCCCGGCAATAAGGCCCGGCTCAATTTCGTGCCAGTCCGCGGCGATTTCCCCCGCGGAATCTTTGCCATCACCACCCTGGACTCCCCGCTGAGCCAGGACGAGGCCGTGGAACTGTACCACAATTTCTACGCCGACGCTCCCTTTACGGTCGTTTCGGACAATCCCGTCGACCTCAAGCAGGCCGTCAATACCAACAAGGCCGTGATTCATGTCGAGAAACATGGCGACAAACTGCTCATAACCTGCGCCGAGGACAACCTTCTGAAAGGCGCTTCGGGCCAGGCGGTGCAGAACATGAACATAATGCTCGGATACGACCAGACGCTCGGACTCCGGCTCAAACCATCAGCTTTCTAATGAATTTATTCGACGTATATTCGTTGTACGACATCGAGCCGGTGCGCGGCGCCGGCTCGCATGTTTATACCGAGGACGGCACGGAATATCTGGACCTCTACGGTGGCCATGCCGTCATCTCGATCGGCCATGCGCATCCGCACTATGTGCAGGCCATCTCCGACCAGGTGTCGCGTCTGGGCTTCTATTCCAATTCGGTGCAAAACTCGCTGCAGCAGCGACTGGCCAACAAGCTCGGAAATGTGTCGGGCTACGGGGACTACAATCTGTTTCTGGTCAATTCGGGCGCCGAGGCCAACGAGAACGCCCTGAAACTGGCGTCGTTCACCACGGGCCGCGACCGGATCCTGGCTATCGGCAAGGCATTCCACGGCCGCACGTCGGGCGCTGTCGCCGTTACCGACAATCCCAGGATACGCGCCCCCTTCAACGAGACAGGCAAGGTTGACTTCGTGCCCCTCAACGACAAGAGCGCTGCCCGCGAGGCTTTAGACACCGGCAAATACGCCGCTGTGATTGTCGAGGGCATCCAGGGTGTGTCGGGCATCCACGAGCCTTCCGACGACTTCCTGAAATTCCTCTCCGAGGAGTGCAAGGCCTCCGGCACGTTGCTGATCCTTGACGAGATTCAGTCGGGCTACGGTCGCTCGGGGCAGTTCTTCGCCCACCAGCATGCCGGCATCTGTCCCGACATCATCACCTGCGCCAAGGGCATCGCCAACGGTTTTCCGATGGGTGCCGTGCTGATATCGCCCGCGATTCCCGCTTCCAAAGGAATGTTGGGCACCACCTTCGGCGGCAATCATCTGGCATGCGCGGCCGCAATCGCCGTTCTCGATGTGATTGAGAATGAGCAACTGGTAGAGAACGCCCGCAAGGTCGGCGAATATCTTATTGCCGAACTGCGCAAGATGCCCAAGGTGACCGACGTGCGCGGACGAGGCCTGATGATCGGCTTCGAAATGGAGGGCTACACGGGTCCCGACCTGCGCCGCAAACTCCTCTTCGACCACCATATCTTCACCGGAGGCGCCGGCCAATACACGGTTCGTCTCCTTCCCGCCCTCTCCATCTCGATGGATCAGGCCCGTCAGTTTATCGACACCCTTAAAAAATTATGAGAACATTCACATCCGTAGCCGACCTGGGTCCGCTTGACAAGGCCCTGGCAATGGCCGCCGAAATAAAGAAAGACCGTTATGCCTTCACTGAACTGGGGCGTAACAAGACCTTGCTGATGATATTCTTCAATTCATCGCTGCGCACGCGTCTCTCCACACAGAAGGCGGCGATGAACTTAGGCATGAACGTTATGGTGCTTGACGTCAACCAGGGCGCCTGGAAACTCGAGACCGAGCGCGGGGTGGTGATGGACGGCGACAAGGCCGAGCATCTGCTCGAGGCCATTCCCGTCATGGCCTCCTACTGCGACATCATCGGCGTACGTTCCTTCGCCGGTCTGGTCGATAAGGCAGAAGACTACGAGGAGCGTGTCCTGAACCAGTTCATCAAGTATTCGGGCCGTCCCGTCTTCAGTATGGAGGCGGCCACATGCCACCCGCTGCAGGCCTTCGCCGACCTCATCACCATCGAGGAGTTCAAGGAAGTTGAACGTCCCAAGGTGGTACTGACCTGGGCGCCGCATCCCCGCGCGCTTCCGCAGGCCGTCCCAAATTCGTTCGCCGAATGGATGAACGCCACCGACTATGATTTCGTCATCACCCATCCGCACGGTTACGAGCTCGACACGAAATTCACCTGCTCGGCCCGGATCGAATACGATCAGAACAAGGCTCTGGAAGGCGCTGACTTCGTATATGCCAAGAACTGGTCGGCCTACGCCGATCCCAACTACGGCAAGATCCTCAGCACCGACCGCGGCTGGACCATCGACAGCGCCAAGATGGCCCTGACCAACAACGCCCGGTTCATGCACTGCCTGCCCGTGCGCCGCAACATGATCGTCACCGACGATGTGATCGAGTCCGAACGCAGCATCGTGATTCCCGAAGCCGCCAACCGCGAGATTTCGGCCACGACCGTGCTGAAAATGATGCTGGAATCGCTATGATAAACGTAGTCAAGATCGGTGGCAACGTCATCGACGATCCCGCGGCGCTGGAGAAGTTCATCGAGGATTTCGCTGCGCTGCCCGGCGACAAGATCCTGGTTCACGGCGGTGGCAAGGAGGCCACGCGCATGAGCCGCGAGATGGGCATCGAGGCCACGATGATCGAAGGTCGCCGCGTAACGGACGCACGCACTCTCGAGATCGTCACCATGGTCTACGCCGGCCTGATCAACAAGCGCATAGTGTCGCTGCTGCAGAAACATGGCTGCAATGCCGTGGGCCTCACCGGCGCCGACGGCAATGTGATTCCTGCCACCCGGCGTCCCGCCGTTCCGGTGGATTACGGTTTTGTCGGCGACATCGACCCGGCGCGCGTGTCCGACCGTTTCATCAGCACGCTAATCGGAGGCGGTTATGTCCCGGTGTTCTGCGCCATCAACCATGACGGCGCCGGAACGCTGCTGAACTGCAACGCCGACTCCGTGGCCGCCGCCGTGGCTGTCGGCGCAGCCCGCGTGGCTCCCGTCCGGCTCACTTTCTGCTTCGAAAAAGCCGGCGTCATGACTGACCTCGACGATGAAAACTCCGTCATCCCGCATATCACGGCCGAGTCGTTCGCCGACCTCAAGGAGCGGGGCATAGTCGCCAAGGGAATGATTCCCAAGATTCACAACGCATTGCAGGCCGCCGAGCAGGGCGTCACCGAGGTGCGCATATGCAGCTCCTCGGCCCTGAATTCCGACCGCGGCACAATCATCACTCTGCAATGAAGGTGACTGAGAATTCGGCATTGGAGTTGCTCCGGCATCTTATCGCCACCCCCTCGCCGTCGAGGCAGGAGGAGGCCACCGCCGACATCTGGCAGCAATGGCTCACCGACAACGGCGCCGGCGATGTCCGCAGACTCCATAACAACGTATATGTGCTGGTCCCCGTCTTCGACCCCGCCAAGCCGATTCTGATGCTGAACTCGCACCACGACACGGTGAAACCGTCGCCGGCCTATACCCGCGACCCTTACAGCCCCGACATCGAGGATGACAGGCTTTACGGCCTTGGCAGCAACGACGCCGGTGCATCGGGCGTGGCCCTGGCCTGCGCATTCCTTGCGCTGAAGGACCGCAAGGATCTTCCGGTAAACCTGCTGCTTGCCATCACGGCCGCCGAGGAGGTGATGGGCGAACATGGCATGCGCGCCTTCCTGCCCCATCTTGCCGCCGAGGGCCTGACGCCCGATATGGTGATAGTGGGCGAGCCCACCGGCATGCAGCCCGCCGTGGCCGAGCGCGGACTCCTGGTGCTCGACGCCGTGACCGAAGGCAAAGCGGGACACGCCGCACGCAACGAAGGCATCAATGCAATCTACCGCGCAATGGAGGATATCGATGCCCTGCGCTCGTTCACCACTCCCAAGGTCAGTGAAATCCTCGGTCCGATCAAGGTGAGCGTCACCATGATCAACGCCGGAACGCAGCACAATGTAGTACCCGCGCAATGCACCTATGTGGTCGACGTGCGCACCACCGATGCCTATACCAACCCCGAAACTGTCAGGCTGCTGCAGCAGGCTGTGAAATGGAGCCGTCTGACCCCGCGGTCAACGCGCGTCCAGGCCTCGGTGATCGATGCCGCGCATCCGCTGGTGCAGGCCGCCGTGAGCCTCGGCAAAAAAACATTCGTTTCCCCCACCACCTCCGACATGGCGTTGATGCACGGCATCCCGTCGCTCAAAATCGGCCCCGGCGAATCAGCCCGGTCGCATTCGGCCGACGAGTTCGTGCTGATTTCCGAACTTCACGACGCCCTGGACTTCTATCCGCGCCTCATCACGGCTCTAAACAATTACATGTAAACCACGTCATTACAATATATCAAAATGGCCCAGCAATTATGGAACAAGGGTTTTGAGCCCGACCAGTTAATAGAGAATTTCACCGTCGGTCAGGACCGCGAGCTCGACATGCGTCTTGCGCGCTACGATGTCCAGGGATCGATGGCCCACATACGTATGCTCGAGTCGATCGGGCTTCTGACCCGCGAAGAGCTTGACCAGCTGCTTCCGGCGCTGCAGGATATCGCCGATTCCATCGAACGCGGCGAGTTCCGCATCGAAGACGGCGTCGAGGACGTGCATTCACAGGTTGAGTTCATGCTCACGGCCCGGCTGGGCGATGTGGGCAAAAAAATACATTCCGGCCGGTCGCGCAACGACCAGGTGCTCGTCGACCTGAAGCTCTTCTTCCGCGATGAGCTGAAGCATCTGGCGGAGGCCGTGCGCAAGCTGTTCGACCGCCTGCAGGCGCTGTCGGAGGAGCACCGCGACAAACTGATGCCGGCCTATACGCATCTGCAGGTGGCCATGCCCTCGTCGTTCGGGCTCTGGTTCGGCGCCTATGCCGAGACGCTGACCGACGACATGCAGCTTATCCTCGCCGCCTATGAGATAGCCAACCAGAACCCGTTGGGCGCGGCCGCATGTGCCGGAAGCTCCTTCCCTCTGGACCGCGAGATGACTACCGAGCTGCTCGGCTTTGCCCGTCCCCATTACAATGTGATGGCCGCGCATATGAGCCGCGGCAAGACCGAACGGGCTGTCGCCGCCGCCGTAGCCGCCGTAGCATCGACCCTGGGGCACCTCGCCATGGACGTGACCCTATACATGTGCTCCAACTTCGGGTTCATCAAGTTCCCCGACGAACTGACCACCGGCTCCAGCATCATGCCGCACAAGAAGAATCCCGACGTGTTCGAGATAATCCGCGGCAAATGCAACCGTCTGCAGTCGCTGCCCAACGAGCTGACGATCCTCACGGCCAATCTGCCGTTAGGCTATCAGCGCGACCTGCAGCTGATGAAGGATATCATGTTCCCGGCCACAAGTCAGCTGATCGAGTGCCTGGAAATGGCCGACTTCATGCTGCAGCATATCCAGGTCAAGGACAATATCCTGGACGACCCGCGCTACGACTACATCTTCACGGTCGAGGACGTCAACCGGCTGGTGCTCGAGGAGGGAATGCCTTTCCGCGATGCGTACCGCAAGGTGGGTCTGGAAGTGCAGAACGGCACCTACCGCCCGACGCGCAGCGTCAAGCACACCCATCTGGGCAGCATCGGCAACCCCGCCAACCCGCAGATCGCCGCAAAAATGGCCGATCTGCTGCAGCGAATCAAATAAGACCCTAAAGATCCATAGCCAAAAAAGAGCGGCAATTCATCGGATGAATTGCCGCTCTTTTTTGCGGAGTGAGGGAGATTCGAACTCCCGATACCCTTTCGGGGTATACAAACTTTCCAGGTTTGCCTCTTCAGCCACTCGAGCATCACTCCATAGCTACGCTACTGTTGGCTGTCCTCTTCAATAGCTTTGCCGCTTTTGCGACTGCAAAGTTAATCTTTTTTGGCGACATGGCAATACTTTTCCCCGATTTTTTTGTAATTTTGTACTTGTCATGACAGATTCGCTTTTCAACACAGCAGCAGAGCCTGAAACGACTCAGGCAGCCGGGACTTCAGGCAACGCCGGGACCTACACCGACGATGCCATCCAGACCCTGAAATGGAACGAACATATCAGGCGCCGTCCCGGCATGTACATCGGCAAACTCGGTGACGGCACGCATGCCGAAGACGGTATCTATGTTCTCATCAAGGAGGTGATCGACAACTCCATCGACGAGTTCAATATGGGCGTGGGCAAACAGATCGACATCACCCTCACCGAGGAGGGAACCGTCACTGTACGCGACTATGGCCGCGGCATTCCCCTGGGCAAGGTCAAGGAGGTGGCGTCGGAAATCAATACCGGCGGAAAGTTCGACGACAAGAATTTCAAGAAATCGGTCGGTCTGAACGGTGTCGGCCTGAAGGCGGTCAACGCGCTGTCGCGCTACTGCACGGTGGCGTCGGTGCGCGACGGTCTGAAGGTGACCGTAGAGTTCGAGAAGGGCGATCTTGTGTCGCAGAGCGAACCGGAGCCCACGCGCGAGCCCAACGGCACGATGGTGCGCTTCACACCCGACAACGACCTGTTCCGCGGCTTCCATTTCAATCCCGAGACCATCGATATGATGGTCAACAACTACACATACCTAAACGTCGGTCTGCAGCTGATGTTCAACGGCAAGCGCTACCACAGCCGCAACGGACTTCTCGACCTGCTGAAGGAGAACATGACAGCCCGGCCCCTCTATCCCATCATCCATCTGAAAGGGGATGACATCGAGGTGGTGCTGACCCACGCCGACCAGAACGGCGAGGAATATTACAGCTTTGTCAACGGCCAGCACACCACGCAGGGCGGCACGCACCTGTCGGCTTTCAAGGAGGCCGTATCGCGCACTATCAAGGAATATTCGGGCAAGGGCTACGAATACGCCGACATCCGCAACGGCATGGTCGCCGCCGTGTCTGTCCGTATCCAGGAGCCGGTGTTCGAGAGCCAGACCAAAACGAAACTGGGCAGCAAGGAGATTGCCCCCGACTCGCCGATCACGGTCAATAAATTCGTGGGCGATTTCATCAAGAAGGAACTTGACGACTATCTGCACAAGCACACCGACATCGCCGAGGATATGCTGACCAAGATCGACCGCAGCATGAAGCAGCGCAAGGCAATGGCCGGCGTGGCCAAGCTGGCCCGCGAGACGGCCAAGAAGGTGTCGCTGCACAACAGCAAACTGCGCGACTGCCGCGTGCATTACAACGACAATATCAAGGCGTCGGCCAAGGAGGACCGCCGCGAGGAGAGCTCGATTTTCCTCACCGAGGGCGACTCGGCATCGGGAACCATCACCAAGGTGCGCAACGCGGTGACTCAGGCCGTGTTCTCGCTCCGCGGAAAGCCCCTCAACTCGTTCGGCATGACTCAGGAAGTGGTCTACAAGAACGAGGAGTTCAACCTGCTGCAGGCGGCGCTCAACATCGAGGAGGGCCTCGACGGCCTCCGCTACAACAAGGTGATCATAGCCACGGATGCCGATGTCGACGGCATGCACATCCGTCTGTTGCTGATCACTTTCTTCCTGACCTTCTTTCCCGACCTGGTCAAGAAGGGACACGTCTATATCCTGCAGACTCCGCTGTTCCGCGTGCGCGACAAGCGCTCGGTGCGCCGTAAGAATTCCGGCAAGCGCAAGGCGTCGCAGCAGGACGCCGACGCGCCCAAGGACACCTACTACTGCTACACCGATGAGGAACGCGAAGCGGCCATCGCCAAATTCGGACAGCATGCCGAGATAACCCGATTCAAAGGTCTCGGCGAGATCAACGACTCGGAGTTCGCCGAGTTCATCGGTCCCGACATGCGCCTGGACCGCGTGAAACTGAAACGCGAGGATGCCTACGACTCGCTGCTGGAGTTCTACATGGGCAAGAATACGCCGGAGCGCCAGGAATTCATCATCAACAACCTTGTGATCGAAGATGACTCCGAAATCTAAAGAACGTGTCGCTCTGTTTCCGGGCAGTTTCAACCCGTTTACCGTGGGCCACGAGTCGATAGTGCGCCGGGCGCTGCAGATAGCCGACCGCGTGGTGGTGGCTCGCGGCGTCAACGCATGCAAACAGCCGGAGGACGCGACCTTCGCCGTTCCGCACCTCGACGACCCACGCGTGGAGTTCACCACCTACAACGGGCTGACGGGCGAATTCGCCCGCCGGATCGGCGCCGATTTCATAATCCGCGGCATCCGCAGCGTCAAGGACTACGAGTACGAACTGCAGCTGGCCGACGCCAACCGAGCCCTATTCGGCATCGAGACCGTACTGCTCCCCGCCCTTCCCGAACTGGCTTGGGTATCCTCCTCGGCCCTGCGCGACCTGCAGTGCCACGGCATGGACATTTCCCGCTTTTTACCCTGAAACGCCCTGTGGATCATGAAGAAATTACTATACGTATTAATTATGGCAGCCGGTGCGAGCATCATGATGGCCCAGCTGTCGTCCAATCAGAAACTGCGTCTGGCCGAGGCCGTAATCAACCAGTTCTACGTCGACACGGTCAACGAGGAGAACCTGGTGGAGGACGCCATCAAGGGGATGCTCGACAAGCTTGATCCCCACTCTTCCTATTCCAACGCCGAAGAGACGCGGGAACTGAACGAACCTCTCGAGGGGAACTTCAGCGGAATCGGTATCTCGTTCAACATGAGCAGCGACACGCTCTATGTGATCCAGACCGTGGCCGGAGGCCCGAGCGAACGCGTCGGGATGCTTGCCGGCGACCGTATCATAGCTGTCAATGACACCAACATAGCGGGCCAGAAGATGAAGAACTCGCGCATCATGAAGATGTTGCGCGGGCCTAAAGGCACCACCGTCGACGTGCGTGTGCTGCGCAATGCCGGCACGGTTCGTCCCGACAGCATCAATTTCACCATCACCCGCGCCGAGATACCCATCTACAGCGTCGACGCCGCGTATATGGTCGACAAGAAGACCGGTTTTATCCGCGTCAACAAGTTCGCGGCCGAGACCCGCAACGAGGTCGAGAAGGCGATCCGCGACCTGCAGCGCCAGGGCATGAAGCAGCTGATCCTCGACCTGGTTGATAACGGAGGCGGTTACCTCAACGCCGCCGTCGAAATACTGGGCGAATTCCTGGAGCCGGGCAAACTGGCCGTCTACACCGAGGGACGCACGTCGCCGCGCTACGACCATATGACCGAGCCCCACGGGCTCAAACCCCTCTTCGACAAGGGCCGCCTGGTGGTGATGACCAATCAGTATTCGGCATCGGCCGCCGAGATCACCTCAGGCGCAATCCAGGACTGGGACCGCGGCCTGATCGTGGGTCGCCGCACCTTCGGCAAAGGGCTGGTGCAGCGCCCGTTCCCCTTCAACGACGGGTCGATGATCCGGCTCACCGTAGCCCATTACTACACGCCTACGGGCCGTGACATCCAGAAACCCTACGCCAAGGGAGACCGCAACAAATACGCCCACGATATTCTGGACCGCATGGCTTCGGGCGAGCTGATGCACGCCGATTCCATCAAGTACGTCGACTCGCTGCGCGTGAACACGCTGCGCCTCGGACGCCCCATCTACGGCGGCGGCGGCATATCGCCCGACGTGTTCGTGCCCCTCGACACTGCCGACTTTACGCACTACTACCGCGATGTGATGGCCAAAGGTACCATAACCCGCTATGCCATCGGTTATGTCGACGCCCACCGCAACGAGGTGAAGAAGAAATATCCTGCCGACACCGACTTTGTGAACGGCTTCCAGGTGGATGACGCTATGCTCAAGGCCCTTTACGATCAGGCAGAGAGCCGCGACGGCGTGAAGTTCAACGCCGCGGAGGCCGAGAAGAGCGCCCCGCTGTTCCGCATGATCGTCAAGGCCCTGATAGGCCGCGACATATACGACAATCCCACCTACTTCAAGGTCTACAACGAGTATGATCCTATATTCAAGGAGGCCTACCGTCTGATCAATTCCAGCGATTACGACCGGTTGCTCTCCGCTCCCAAGAAATGAATATGAGAAGATTCATCCTATCACTGCTTATGTCGGCGACGGTGCTGACGGTTGTCGGACAGATCAACCGTCTGGCTTTGCCGCTGGTGCTGTCAGGCTACAGGAGTCTGAACCGCCCATGGCTCCCTGACACGATAATATTGCCCGATGTAGCTTCATGGCGCGCCGCGCAGGATTCCCTGCGCAGGGCCGAGGCCGCTCCCGAGACTCTGACCGAAAAGATGTCCGAGGCTCTGACCGATTCCATCGACATCGAGGACCTGATCCCCTCGTACCAGGCCCCGTATGACTACGACAACCCTATCGGCCCGGCTCTGCCCCAGTGGCTCGCCGAGGTTATCCGCATGCGCGATTTCGAGAACGACCTCATGTTCCGGATCATGATGGAGAATCCCGAGTACATCGATTACGCCGAGTGGTATCTCCCCACGCCTCCGCCCCTGCCAGGCCAGGACAACTCCCGGATGGGAATTGTCCGCAATCTGAATATGCCCCAGCAGAACATGCAGAACTCCGAGAATGTTGTCGACGCTCTGGGGAAACGCATCAACTGGCTGCATACCCTCAATATCAGCCTCCAGCTGTCGCAGGCCTATATATCCGACAACTGGTACCAGGGCGGCAGCGATTACCTGGCGTTCTTCGGAAATTTCCTCTGGGACGTGAGCCTCAACGAGTTCCTGCATCCCAAACTGATCTATCAGAGCACGCTCAACTATAAACTGGCAATCAACTCCACGAGCCAGGACAAGTACCACAAATATGCCATCTCGCAGGAGCTGTTCCAGTACAACACCAAGTTCGGTTACAAGGCGCGCCACAACTGGTACTACTCGGTGACGGCCCAGTTCAAGACCCAGTTTCTGAACAGCTACGGCCAGGACAGCGAGGTCCGCAAGGCCTCCTTCCTCTCGCCCGCCACGCTCAACGTCGGCGCCGGTATGACCTACAACCTCGAGAAGAAGCAGAAACGGCTGAAACTCTCCATATCCATCGCCCCGATTTCCTATAACCTGAAGATCTGCACCGACGACCTTGTGGATCATGCGCAGTTCAACATGCTGCCAGGGCAACGCACCGTCAACGAGTACGGTAGCAATACGGAAATCAACTTCTACTGGGCGTTCCGCAACAACATCTCCTATTCGACGCGGCTCTTCCTCTTCACCGATTACAGCCATTTTAACGGCGATTGGGAAAACACGCTTAATTTCCAATGGACCAAGCTCTTCTCGACGCAGATTTACGCCTATCTGCGCTACGACTCGGCGGCCGACGTCAATCTGGCGCCGCAATGGAAGAAATGGATGCTCAAGGAAATCCTGAGCGTCGGCCTGTCGTATAACTTTTCAACCAAGACGAAATGAGACGGTTACTGAGCGTAATGGCATTTTGTCTGCTGTTCGGGCTGCGCCCGGCTGCCGCTGAAACCATAGCCGACGAAGGAATGGCCAGGGAATACTGCGACAGCGTGACGCTGGACCGTATCGAGGGGATCTGGGAATTCCCCGACGACGACACTCACGTGCTGATCCGCACCGCCGACGACAGCGTTAACGACTACGAAATAATCATCCTCTCGTCGGCCGACTGCCGGCTGACTCCCGGCAAGCGCATCGGCACCGTCAACGAAACCGCCCAGAGCGGCACCTACGATCTGTCGCTGTGCCGCCAGCTGGTCAAAGGCATCCTGACCGATCCCGACAAATGCGTGGCAACCCTTAAAGACGCCGAAGGATCGCTTCTGTTCAAACCCCGCAAATTCAAGATTTCACTCCGCGCCATGAGCCTTCTGCCCAACTTCTGGCGCCGGCTCCGTTTCAACATCACCGACCCCAGAGCCGAAATCCCCCAGGGCATGATCCGCATATATCCCCGACCGTATGGCAGCAGGACACAACAGAAAATTTATCTCTGAGACGCTGATCCTCTGCGTCATAGCCGCATGTGCGGCCACCTCCGCGCCATCCGGCATGGCACGCAAGGTCAATCTGCGGTTAAAATCCGACAGCAAGGAGATGCGGGCCGAAGCCCGACAGGAACGCACGGCCAAAGGCTCGTTCCTGGTCGCTTCGCAGTGCCGGGACTGCAACAACGGTTACACGCTCGACCAAATCTCATTCTCCGGTTTCGACAAGCCGGCCCGCTCGTCCAGCGAATCCTTCTTCATCACCAACCACACCGACCGCACCATGTCGGGTCTCTCCCTCTATATCGAATACCTTACGCCCGACGGACGGCAGCTGCATAAACAGTTTCTGAAACTGGACTGCGACATCCCTGCCGGCGAAACGCGCAAAGCCGACATCAAGTCGTGGGACACGCAGCATTCATTCCATTATCATCTGAGTCCGGCCGGCAAATCGTCTTCACCCTTCACGGTGCGCATCGACCCGGTGAGCTACAGGCTGCGCTTCTGAACCAACTTCATTGCCGAATAGCTGACCAGCGGAATAACTATTATTAACTAATTATTTCGCTATTTTCTGCACAATTGGTTTTGAATCGGGCATGGTGA
This sequence comes from Bacteroidales bacterium, assembly GCA_029007645.1. Lineage (GTDB taxonomy): Bacteria > Bacteroidota > Bacteroidia > Bacteroidales > Muribaculaceae > Lepagella. Next base: position 33,476 of record JAQXIE010000048.1, on the reverse strand, counting down.
GCGACACGAGGAAGATGCCAGGGCCGTCGGGAAGGGCAGTGCGGAGATGCAGGTCAGCGCCAAGCGTCTGACTGACAAGCATCTTTCCGTCGGAGGTGTAGACCTTGAGCTGCAGTTGCCGCGTGCCGGCATTATATATATCCAGCATGCCGTCGCGCCATTCCATCGAAGGTTTTGCCGTCGCGCCGCCCACACTGTACACTCCACCCAGACCCAGCACCTCCAGCAGTCCTTCATACGGGCGGAACCATCCCCCGCCATTGCGGGGATCATCAGCATGGCTGTGACTCCGGTCGTTGGTCATTTTCAGGACTCGCTGCACGTCGTGCACGGTCAGCCCCGGATTGGCCTCGAGCCAGGTTGCGATGTATCCGGCCACGAAGGGACACGACATCGACGTGCCGGTGTTCACGCCCCAGTAGCCCGTGCCGTAAGGACCTTCTGCCACGGCACAACCCACCCGCAGTACATCCCTGACGGAAGTCTGCATATAATGAGTGCTGTAGGCCGATATCACCGCGTTGCCGGGACCGACAGTGTGCGGAAGAATCCTGCCATCGAGAAGCGTACCGTAGCTGGAATTATGGTCAATGGTACCGGCCTGCTGGGAATCCGTCACCGGATAGGAATTGCCGTTCATCCGCGGCGTGTCGTCGCGCGACACATACATGCCGACGCTCACCGTGTTACGGCCTGTAGTCAGATCGCTGATGGAGAGCGACGTCACCGGCGCCGGATAGTCGGGATGCTTGCGGAACACGATTCGCTGACAGTCGCTGCTCAGATCGGCATGCGTGCCCGGCGCGCCGCTGATCTCCACACCCCAGACATAGCGCGCCCAAGGCCGCGTCGGCCCGTGGTGCTCGTCGGTATGCGTATCCAGCATTACCGTGACATAGCTGCGTCCGTTTTCCTCGCTGACGCCTCCCTCCATGTAGACCAGGCCCCGGAAACATGACGCCATCTCCGGATAATCCCGGGGCCGGAAATATTGCGCGAAAGGTTCGGAAGTATCTACCCAGGGCAATTCGAACACCACCTTATGGCCCGAGGCTCCGTCATGGCCCGTGAGCCGCAGCCGCAGTGGCGAGTCGTCCCGGCCCCACACCTCCAGCAGACCCCGCATGTCGAACTGCACGTAGTCGGTGTTGTAGCAAAGCGCCCCGGCCGCAGGAGTCTCCTCCGTAAAATCTACGGAGACGCCTCCGGCCACTGATCCCTCGTTGCCCGACGACAGACAGACTATGGCTTCCTCGCCGATCTTGTCGAGGTACTGGCAGAAGAGGCTTGTGCCGTCGCGTGGCCCGATATAGTAGCCCATCGACATATTGATCACGGCCGGCCGCCCCGTTTCGCGGGCATAATCCAGAATATCCTCGGCACCGGCCAGGAGGCCCACGTCGCTGGCCTCGGAAACGGTAGCCACGATATCGGCGCCGGTAGCCACGCCATAGTAATCGTTGCCCTGATAGCCGCCGGCAAGAATTCCGCCCACATGCGTGGCATGCGTCTCGGAGGAATTGTCGGTGCGCCAGGCCTTATAGGCTTCATCGCCCTCATAGACATGGCGTTTGCCGGTCGATTCGGCGTAATGGACCAATCGTTTGACCCGGCTGTGACCCTCGCTGTCAAGGAATGCCACATGCAGCGGATCGAAACCGATGTCGCAGAATCCCACGACCACACCGGCTCCGGTGTAAGCCCGCGGCAATCCCTCGCCGCTCTGCACACGTCCGGCGCCGTACCACTGCCGGGCCTTGTCGAGCGTCGGAACCATCCGGCGGACCATCGGCGGCATCTCCTCGCCGTAGGGCGCCGGAGCGACCCGGGCCAGTACCGAACTCTCGGGCACATAGGCCAGTACCAGATTGTCGCGGTGCCTCAGCACAACCACACGCTGACGTTTCAGCTCCGCCAGCTCCTGATCCACGGCAGCCGGGTTGATCTTCAGTATCATCGGCACGTAATTGGCACCGAATGCCCCGGCGGCCGCTATCAGCAAGCCAATCAATATATTAATTATCCGTACGGTCATAAATGTCTCTAAGTGTCTGTTTTTAAATCAAAAACCGGAATGTTGCGATTTTTATTGCGTTTGTGGGCAATATTTATTACCTTTGTGTGATTCAATGCACAGAACGCATGCGGATACTATGAGAAAGAACCGGCTCCTAACCTTACTGCTGAATATAACCATGCTGTTTCAGGCCATGGCTGTACCGACCGACGCGCAGTCGACAATCGAAAAGCTCCAGCATAATCTGGCAGAAGCACGCACGCCCCAGGATTCGATCAGGATACTCTACGACATCTACGATCTGTCGCTGATCACGCCGCGCATAGAAGTCGGCAAGGATCTCTTCGAGGTCGCCAAGCGCGCCGGCGATGTTTCGGCACAGCTCGACATACTCCGTCTGAACAGCAACGCGTACAAGGACAAAGCGGACCTGATCCGGCTGATCAAGATGGCCTCGGCACTTCCAGCATCGCGCGAGCAGAAGGAGACCGTGCTGTTCCTGCGCATGAATCAGATAGCCACCAGCGCCCAGTCGATGTCGGCCGAAGACCAGCTCAAGGAGCTGACCCGGCTCACGACCAATATCAAGCAAACGTCAGCCGGCAAGCAGAATCCCTACGAACGGCTGTATAACCTATTTGCCATCACATCGCTGTTGCGTAATCACAGCGACTCCCGATTGCTCACACAGTATGTCGACACGCTGGTAAATCTGGTACATAAGAATTCCTATCAGCTTTATGCCCTCAACAACATAGTGCATTCGGAGGCGGCGCGCATCTACAGCGACGCCGGCATGCACGAGCAGGCTATCAAGGCCGATCGACACATGCTCAAGATAATCGACGGGCTACAGAAAAAGTACGAGGCCGCCGGACGGAAATACCGCAACTACGACCAGAGCCTCTTTGTTGTTTACTGCCGTATGCTGCGCAATTACAAAGCCTTGACTCCGGCCGAAACAGATCAGATCTATAACGCGATCCAGACCCTGTCGAAGCGCGACGGAGATATCCGCCACGCCCTCGGGATCGACGCCCGGGGCGTAGAACCTTACTATCTGATGGCGCGCAACCGGTATGTAGAGGCCATTCCGCTGATCAAGCGCTACATTGCGGCCGAGACGAGCATGTCCCGCAAACGCCAGCTCTACGAGATGCTGCAGACGGCGGCGCGCCAGGCCGGCGACACCGAAACACTGACCGAGGCCCTCACCGGCTACAATATCCTGATCACCATGATGGACAGCCTTGACGCCGCCCAGAAGTACAAGGAGCTGCAGGTGGCCTACGACGTGAGCGCTCTGACCGAACGCAACGCCCAGCTGCGCGCCGAAAACGCCGAAGCCGAGTCCAGACAGCTGCGCCAGAAAATGTCGATGGCTATCGTGGCCTGGATCATAATCGCAATCCTGCTGGTGATCCTTCTCTTCCTGTGGACCCGCTATCGGTCAAGTCTCTCCTTGCTCACGAAGTTCGCCCGCAATCTCACCACCCAGCGCAATGCCATCCAGAACGACCGTTTCGGCGATTACGGTCCTGTTTCCGACAATTCGAAAAAACTGCTCAAACCGCGCGATACCGAAAAGCTGATACACTCCGTGCTCAGCGACATCGTCTATATCTCGGCGCTGGGCCGCGACGACCGTATGAAACATCTCTCCACAATCAACGTCGGCAAGGTTCTGAACAGCGTCAGCGAAATCAATGCCCGGGAGTGCGCTCCGGGTGCGACGCTCGTGATTACGCCGCCCGATCCCGATTTTAAAATCACTACCGACGTGGAATGCCTGACACATATGCTTACCCATATATGCCTCTTTGCCCAGAAGCATTCCACCGATGCGTCGGCTAAAATCCGCGTGGTGCACCAGGCCGGTTATTCGCAATACCATATCGTCATCACCCATGAAGGGGACCGCATCACACGCGGCAACGAGGAATCGCTGTTCGACGACATCATCAATATGGACGAACTGGCGGAGCGTCACGACTCCTCGCTGTTCATTTGCCGACTCATAGCGTTCCTGATGCAAAGCAGCATAGCGTATAATCCGCACAGCGACGGTCCGGCGCAACTGATCATCACCATGTCGGTGAAGCTGAGCGAAATGTAATCCTCCCGGATGGATTTTCTCAAAACACTCAATCCCAACCAGATACGCGCCACTGAGGCCTCGGAGGGCCGAGTGCGCGTGGTGGCCGGCGCCGGTTCGGGCAAAACCCGCGTCCTGGCCCACCGCTTCGCGTTCCTCGTAAACGACCTCGGTATCGCCCCCGGAAACATTCTGTGCCTCACCTTTACCAACAAGGCCGCGCAGGAGATGAAACACCGCATATCCTCGATGGTGGACCGCGGGGCCGTCAACGATTTCATCTGCACCATACATTCGTTCTGCGTAAAGTTCCTGCGCCGCGAAATCTACCGCATCGGTTATCCCAAGAATTTCTCGATTCTCGACGAGGAGGACGCCAAGACCCTGGCCAAGCAGGCCATGAACGAGTTCGGCGTGGACCGCAAGAAGCTTACCGCCGAACGGTTCCTGACAAAGGTGGCGATGCTGAAGGGCTACGATATCGACGCCTACATACAACGACACCTCCTGCCGGCCTCGTCGAGCGACTGCCCCGACGCCCAGGTCAGGTATCTGCGCCTCCAACTCAAACAGTACGCCCTGGATTACGACGATCTTATATATTTCACCATATATATATTGAATCATTTCCCTGATGCGCGCAGCTACTGGACCGACAAGCTGAACTATATCATGGTCGACGAGGCGCAGGACTGCTCGGCCGACGACTGGCATCTGCTCAAGATACTTGCCGAGGGTCATGGCAATCTGTTTGTCGTGGGCGACCCGGACCAGGCCATTTATGAATGGCGCGGGGCAAACCCGCGGATGTTCGTCGACTTCAAGGCCGCGACCGATGTGATTCTGGACCGCAACTACCGTTCGACGCCCGACATCCTGGATGTGGCCAACTCCATCATAGCCCACAACCGCAACCGTGTGCCCAAGGACCTCTATACGGCCCGGCTGAACGAACGGCGCGTCATCTACCGGCACCACAAGTCGGAGCGCGAGGAGGCCGAGACCATTGCCGCCACCATCGCCGAGGGTATCCGCAACGGCGCCAAGGCCAACAGTTTCGCGGTTCTGTTCCGCAGCTCCTTTATCAGCCGCACCATCGAACAGGCTCTGCTGAAACAGAAGCTGCCCTATGCCGTGTGGGGCGGCGTCCGCTTTTTCGAGCGCCGCGAAATCAAAGATGTGGTGAGCTATCTCAAGCTGATTGCCTCCGACAACGACGATGTGGCCTTCAGCCGCATCATCAATCTGCCCGCCCGCAAGTTCGGCGCCGCGTCCATGAAGGAGCTGAGCCTGATTGCCGAGGAACGCGAGGCCCCGCTCTTCACCACTCTGCGCTCGCTGATCGTGGAGGGCCACCGGCGGTTTGACCGACCGGCCATGCGACAGTTTGTCGAGCTGATCGAACAGGGTCGCCGCCTCGCCGCCTCGATCCCCGTTTCCGAACTGACCGACCGTATTCTCGTAGACTCCCGCCTGGCCGACCTCTACAGGATGGATGAAAAGGAGGAACGGCTCGAAAATGTCAACGAGCTGATCAACGCCATGAAGGAGTTCGAACGCGTGCAGCGCGATGACGGCGACATGACTCTGGACGGCTATCTGCAGGAAATTGCGCTCTACACCAATCCCGATGCAGCCACCGATGCCGACCGCGTCAAACTGATGACCATCCACCAGTCGAAAGGCCTGGAATTCGATACGGTTTTCGTAACCGGACTAACCGAGGGAATATTCCCGAATCACCGCAGCATCCGCGAGCGGCGCCAGGACGGCGAGGAGGAGGAACGCAGGCTGATGTATGTGGCCGTGACCCGCGCCATAAACATGCTCTATCTGTCGGAGGCCGAGGGCTATCTGAACGATTCGGGGGCGATGAAATATCCGAGCCGGTTTCTGGTGGAAGTTCCCGACGGGCTGCTGGAGGTTCAGGGAGATCCTGATCCGGTGCTGTTCGAAGGCACCAGGCGGCTTGTGGCCGGATTGAACGCGGAATTAGGAGAAGGCTCCGAGGAGGTCTGGGCTCCGGGCACACGGGTGACACACCGGGTCTTCGGCGAGGGGGAGATCGTGCGGTTCGACCCGCAGGCGCAGAGCTATCGCGTGCGGTTCGTGGGCGGCGAACGCGACCTGCTGCCGCGCGTCCTGACCCGCAAACCGTAATACAAATTTCGCATGCCTTGAAATCTAATAATTCCACGTTGTGAAACGGGAGTTAATAATTTGCTGGAGATTTTCGATTCTTTTTCAGGGATTTATTTGGAAATCGGGAATTAAATCACTAATTTTGAAAGTTAAAATAGCTGAATCGTATTACATACACTTATTGTATCTAATACGTTAATTGTATCCAGACGTTACTAATTCTAATTCGTTGAACTGACAATTACTATTAGAATTACATTTGACATAACAATAACAAACACACAATAACCTAACAAATTAACTAATTATGCGAAAAATATTGCTAATGACAGCATTGTGCATTATGACCATGCTCAATGCGTCAGCCCTTAGCGATACCATGCTTCTGACTGACTTGTCAAAGGCATCGGAATGGTTCTACACGGATCCCTCCATCCAAAATGGGAATAAAGGATCCGCGGATGACGGCAATAGCGCCCTCGCTAACGGCAATTATGCCGGATGGGATGGTTACAGGCCGGATCAGAATGAGAACATCGACGGCAAAGTCATGTGGTTCGTTGATCTTGGATCATCCGTAGCAGTAGACGCAATCACATTGAACTGGGAAGGCGCCTATGCAACAGGATACTCCATCGACATGTTCGATGAAAAGCCTGACAACACCACTGTTGTTGATCAAAACAACACAGTTGACCTAACAAATGACGGGACCGGGGATAAGGAACATGTGTTCGGCAAGACCCTGACGGGTCGCTATCTGAGAATCAGGTTCACAAAGAACGGCCCATGGGGAATACGTTTCAGGAACATTAAACTATATACTGATGGCGCAAACGCCACTAACGGAACGCTTTACAACACCCTGACCGGCGGCCAGACCTTGGTCAAGGGTGTCAATTCGCCATTGAAGGCTCGTCTTTACAAAGACGGAGTCCTGCTGGGCGAAACCAACAATATCGTCGTCTCTTCGGGAAACCCTGATTTAATTACTATTACCGATGGCAAAAATGCCATGGGTACCGTTGTTGGCAACTGCGACCTTTCATTTAAGTTCGGCAGTAAAGAAATGGACGCTACCCTGTTCAGCGTCATCCAGCCGATAGATGAAATGAACTGTATCGTGTACTCCTACGGTCCGTGGAAATCCAAGGTGATCGATGTCACTCCAGCTCCGTCGGGAGCAGCGAATTACGACAAAGATCCTAACAAAATTGTCAATGGTATTGAAACAGATCAGGGCGGTTGGAACGACAATGTTCTTACCGATTACACCGCCGATGACAAGAAGACCATTAGCGGAGATGTCCAGATGACTATCGATCTGGTTCGCGATTGCAACATCTCGGCAATGCGAGTCCTGAATACTATGGCTACCATTAAGGAAGCTACATTCCAGTTCCTCGACAAGGATAAGAACCATATCGAGGGCGCGGATTATGATTACACGGCAAGCAACGAGAACGCAAATTTCACCGATGATATCTATCTGCCGGCTACCATTTCAGACGTACGTTACATGAAGATTATCGTCAAGAAAATCTATACCTCTGACTGGGGAGCCAGATTGAATGAGCTTCATTTATATGGACCTGACAACCAGGCATTCGCATACGACGGCATTGAGTTCTCGCCCAAGGTGATTACCTGGAACAAGAAAGAGGGTCTTCCCAACTACGATTACAAGGTTGTCGGCTACACAATTACCGACGGCAAGAAAGTATATGGTGAGGACGCTTTGGAAGGCGCCGTTGTTACTCTTCCGGAGAATTCTGATGTTATTGAGTATGTCAATCCCGATACTAAGACTCAGGTAAGAGGTAAGAAGAGAGGTATCGCCCCTGTTCAGGTTTCCTGGAAGGATGGTAACGGCAATACCTTTGAAGCTACTACTCAGGTGGAGGTTACTACCGAGAACTGGGAAAAGGACGTCAACATTGCCCGTCGTTTCTACAGCGACTTCAACACCTATCCCGGAAATCCCAGGGATAACGGTTTCACACGCGGTAACCCGAGCGTGAAGATCTACGCCAACACCCCGACGAACGGCGCTTCCGGCCCCGGCAGCATGATCGACGGCGACTGGATGGCATGGCAGATCACTTCGGAGAGCCTGGCCAAGGAGGAAAAACCGATGATTGTTCTCGACCTGGGCCACAACCTCAACATCAACGAGTTCAATCTGGATTTCGCCACATCCGGCGGCGTTCAGGGCGACTGGCATGTGCAGTGTGGCGATTACAAGGTTTATGCCTCGAGCGCCGAAACTGACGAGAAATATCCTCTCAACAACTCAGACTGGACCGAGGTCTACACGATGTCCGACAACAATCTGGCATTCGGAGCATCCGACCGCCATATCTTCAATACCGAAGGCAAGGAATACCGTTATCTGAAATTCGTGTTCGACAATGCACGTGCACAGGCTGACGGCACACCCGGCGACATCGTTATATCCGAGATCCGCGTCGGCGGTCCCGACTTCCAGGACGCCGAAGGCAAAGCGCTGAGCGATAACTTTACCGCCACCCGCGTTCTGAAGACGACCTCTCCCGAGTTCGACCGTTCGAACGCAAGGGACCGTGCGTCGGACAACGACTGGATCGTTACGTCAAAGGGCGTCAGCTCCGGCAACAAGCTTCACTTCTCCTATCTGGCAGTAGACTGCTTCGGTGTGGAATACGCTCTCGAGGGTGATGTGAAGATGTTCAAGAAGGCGAACGGCGTGGAGACCGAGCTTCCGCGCGATTACAGCGTGAATGCCGAGGGCACTGCCAATGCCGGTACCGTAAACTGGCGCAACAACAGATGGCCCATCTATGAGTACAATGCCGACGGACTGGGTACCGAGGAAGTTTACGCCAAGGTTAACGGCCAGGAATCGGAGCACCTCAAGGTATTGGTTATCTCCGAGCAGAACAACATCAACCGTTACGCTTACGCCTACGACAACGCCAAGGGCACCGGCAACTGGGAGAACGAGGGTAAGATCGTGCTTCGCGACGGCAAGCCGATGACCATCGGCCAGTACTGGGGCAATGGTTACGACGGCGCTGACAAGGATCAGGTAGCCTACTTCAAGGTTTATACCATCGACGGTCAAAACACCGACATACCGTTTGACTACAACCTCTGGCTCGCTGCCGGTGGTGCCAAGAACGGTAAGGGCGATATACCTGAGGGCTACACACCCGCGTATTTCAGCGCACCCACTGGCGACCGCGACCTGAACGACCTGACCAAAGCTCCTCAGGCTGCTTCGGACGATAACTTCAACAACTACTGGTGTGTAGGTTACTATAGCGACGGCGAAAACTTCGACGTGAACTACAAGTATCCCGCCGACTTCGATGTCCGCACCAACCACAAGACGGGCGAAATCGACCCGAATAAGGAACCCTGGATCCTCTACATCGACTACCGTGGCGAGGATTATAACCAGACCAACAAGAAGGCCGATCGTTACGCTATGGAACTCGACATGCTCGGATTCAAGTTCGAGGGTGCCAGCCCGCGAGACTACGAGGTACAGTTCCTCTACTGTGAAGGCAAGTACAAACTGAAAGACGATGGCACTTTCGAACGTGATGATCAAGGTCATCCCGTTCTGAATCCCAACGAGGGTAAGATCATAGACAAGTGGGTAACCGAACCCGGCTGCATATTCCAGCAGATGCCATGGATGGGTGTTGGCCAGAAGGAGACGCACCGCGTATACCGCGCCGATGCAGAGGGTAACCCCATCCTCTACACAATGGAGGACTACACGAAGGCCACAGCCAACGGCGGTACATTCTATGACATCCGCGGAAATGCTGTGAACGAGGAGTCGTTCAGGAGCCAGTTCCTGGATCACATCAAGCCTTGGAACAATATCGCTGCAGTCCGTATCAAGTTCACCAAGCCCGCTACCCAGTGGGGTATCAAGATGCATGAGTCTGCCATCTACGGTAAGCTGAACAAGACCGTGATGCCTCTCAAGCTGAAGCAGCTGAAATATGAAGATGCAGCAGGAACCACGCTCGCCGAGGAAACGAACAACAATCCGTACTACTCGTTCGACCTGGCTGTAGATAATAATTTCGACACAGCCAACTTCACCGAGGCCGAGCTGGCCGACATGAAGGAACTTCTGCAGAAGGTCAAGGGTTACGAGGTACAGATTGTAGCTCAGAAGCTGAATCCCGCGTACGATCCTTCGGACGCATCGAGCCAGATGTGGCTGAAGCAGGATATTGCAGCCGTTGATGCGAACACCTCCGTTTCATACGTTGACAAGGACGGTACTGTACAGAATATTCAGGGTACGCTCGCGGATGGTGCCTACAAGATGACACTGCCCGCTACATTCAAGACGAAGTCCGAGCTGTTCGTAAAGGCTGATGAGCCTGCAACTCAGGCCGAGGGTGACGAGGATGCCATCTACGGTATGATTCCCGAGATCAGAATCCACAACGCCGATCCGAGCAAGGTTTATATGGCCAAGGCCGTACCGATGCAGGGCAGCATCGAAAATCTGGTCCAGTTAAACGACATCGAGTTGAACAACTCCGACCGTACACAGCTTGTAGTTCCGAAGATGAGCTTCGATCCGCTGAATATCGCGATCAAGGCCGTGGAGGCAACATTCGAGAATCTCGAAGGTCTCACATTCGCCTACGATCACAACGAGGCGTTCGGCGGTCATGGCTCGAAGTTCATGAAGGCCAACGTGGCAAGCCTGCGAGGTTCTTACTCGGGTCTGCGCGTCATCGACGACGTTCTGCGCACCTGGGATGTGGAATATGCCACTACCCTGGATCTGAACGGAGAGACCATAAACTACGTAGCCACTATGCCTAAGGAAATTGAAGGCGCTGTTCCGGCTCTTGCTAATGCACACGCTGCAAGCCTCGACTATCTGGAGCTTCCGACTAAAGTCGGTTCGGTAGAGTCAACGAAAAACTTCAGCAGCCTTAAACTGGAGCACGAAGCACTCGGCGATGCACTGAACGTACAGGCTGATGTAACCGTAACCTACACGCTTGGCACCCGTCGCGGTGAGTCGCAGTCCGATGCCGCCAATACCGTAAATCTGCTTGATGATGCTATCACGGCTTCTGCATCCGACGGCATCAACCTGCTGACCAGCGCTGTTCCCGCAGAGTTCACTCCCGATTACGCTGTGGCATGGGGTGATGAAAACCGTACGGATCTCGAGCAGGGCGCATGGGCCGCTTATATGAGCTTCCCCGTGACCAAGAACGATCTGAACGCCATAATCGGTGTTAAGGCTTCTTCTTCGAACCATGAGGATCAGCTCAACTCGAATGCTGAGAATTTCGTTGCGAACGGTCTTCCCACGCACCTTGGCTTACCCGAAAGTGGGTTGGGCAGCTCGCTGGATACCAACCCCGGATGGATGGCATTCGACGGCGGAATCTATGAGGTTCGTCTTGACCACATCTCGACGACTCCCCGCGAGACGCTTGAAGCCGCTGAGACTCCCGAGACACATGAGGTAGAGGCAATCTTCACCACGGAGTATCCGCTGCTGCTTGCACCCGTTGCATCGGTTGCCGAGGATGGCACGCCCACCTTCAGCGAGGGCCGCACGCTAACCATCTTCCCGGGTCAGGAGAATGCCATAACGGTGCCGAGCACCGACAAGGGCCGCGCAGCTGCCGTACACATGCAGCATGTGGCTGTTCCACAGCCGGTGGTTCTGACCGTGGACTTGAAGCAAGGGCTGGCAACCTCGGTTGACAACGTGATCGCCGATGGTGCATACGAGATCTACTCGGTTGACGGCTACCGCGTGGCAGCAGGCAACAATGGCATCAACGATGCCATCGACGCCCTGACCCCCGGCATCTATGTGGTCCGTGCAAACGGCAAAGCCACACGCATCGTCAGGAAATAACCAACCCGAATAATCTACTGAAACGAGGGCTGCGTCGCGACGCAGCCCTCGTTATATCAATAACTGGAATTATAAAGATATCAAGCGATAGTTGCTTTTGCCGTTCAGTTCCGCGCCTTGATATACAAGGGACGGCCGTTGCAAGCGTGCTTGCAAAGGCCGTCTGGTATCCCCGTACGGAGTCGAACCGTAATCGTCGGAACCGGAATCCGATATTCTATCCATTGAACTACGGAGACGTTCTCTCGTTTTGAGTTGCAAATTTAATGATTTTTCTGCGAATATCCATATTTTTTCGCTAATTTTGTGGTATGGATGTGCGTATGGAAGAAAGTTGGCGATGTGTTCTGGCCGATGAGTTCGACCGGGATTATTTCCGACAACTCGTCAGTAAAGTTCATGAGGAATACGGCACGACGGGACGTCACTGTTACCCGCCGGGGCCGGAGATTTTCGCGGCATTCGATCAGACGCCCTTCGACAAGGTGAAGGTTGTCATCATCGGACAGGACCCGTATCACGGACCGGGGCAGGCCAACGGGCTGGCGTTCTCGGTGAATGACGGCGTACGGATTCCTCCGTCGCTGCAGAACATCTTCAAGGAGGTCAACGCCGACACCGGGGCACCGATACCGGCCAACGGCGACCTGACGCGCTGGGCGCGTCAGGGTGTGCTGCTGCTCAACTCGACGCTGACGGTGCGCGAGCATGAGCCGCGCTCGCACAGCGGCATCGGCTGGGAGCGCTTCACCGAAGCAGCGATACGCAAGCTCGCCACCGAGCGCGAGAACCTGGTGTTCCTGCTCTGGGGATCGGATGCCATCCGCCGGGGTGAGTTCATCGACCGCAGCCGGCATCTGGTGATGAGCTGCGTACACCCCTCCCCCCTTTCGGCTCATCGCGGGTTCTTCGGCAACCATCAATTCAGCCGCGCGAACCAATACCTCGCCGCCCACGGCAAAACGACTATAAACTGGTGATATGTCCCGAATCTATTCACTGCTCCTGATGCTGATGCTGATCTGTGTGCCGTGCCTGTGGGGCATGGACACGTCGGAGCGCATCTTCTCGCCCCGCTTCAAGACGCTGAAGGTCTGGAATCCGGACAATTTCGACGCCGCGCCCGTGCTGCGCATGGGGAGCGACGACCGGCTGGAGATACTGTTCGACGAGATCGGCGAAGACAATTCCTGGCTGGAATGGCGCCTGGTGCATTGCAATGCCGACTGGCAGCCCTCGGCATTAGTGGATTTGGAATATGTCGACGGGTTCAACGCCCGGCGTATCGAGGACTTCGCCTTCAGCAGCTCGACATATGTGCATTATGTGAATTACCGCATAGAGCTGCCCACGCCGGAGCTGCCCATCCTGCGGTCGGGCAATTACCTGCTGCAGGTGTATGATCCGGACGATCCCGAGGACACATTGCTGCAGTGCCGCTTCAGGGTGACGCAGAACGAGGCGGCGATAAGCGGAGGCTACAACGCCCGGACCGACCGGGGATACAACGACACATGGCAACAGTTATGGCTCAAAGCTACCGTGGACCGCAGCGACGGCGGCAATCCCTACCAGGACTATAAGCTGGAGATAACACGCAACAACGAGTACGACAGCTCGCGGATCCTGCCCGTGCCGATGCGCGTCAGCGGCAACGAGCTGATCTACGACCACGATCCGCAGCTGATATTCCCGGCCGGCAACGAGTACCGGCGGTTCGAATCGGTATCCAATCAGTTCCCGGGGATGAACGTGGACTCGCTGCGTTATATGGGCAGCAATTACCACGTGTGGCTTCGCCCGGACGAGCCCCGGGCCTATGACGACTACGTCTATGACCAGACACAGCACGGCCGGTTTCTGGTGCGTGAATGGAACGCAACCGATTCCAATATCGGCGCGGACTATATCACGGTGCATTTCCGGCTGCACACGGGCAAGATGCCGGGGGCCGAGATATATGTGGTCGGCGAGATGACCCAGGGCGCGATGACCGACGCCAACCGGATGGAATACTCGCGGCAGACCAACAGCTATGAACTGCAATTGCCGCTGAAACAGGGTGCCTACAATTACAGATATGTGATGAAACTGCCCGACGGCACCTTCAGGCAACTTGACGGCGACAAATGGCAGACGCAGAACCAATACGATGTCTACCTATGGGAACGCCGTCCCGGCGACCGCGCCGACCGCCTGATAGGCCATCAGCTGATATTGCCCTGAGTCAACAACCGATAAACAACGCAAACGGAATGCTGCAGATACAAAACACGCTTGTTTCGCTCGATCTGATAGAGAAATACTTTGTATGCGACCTTGACTCATGCCTGGGGGCGTGTTGCATCGAGGGGGACGAAGGCGCGCCGCTTACGGCCGAGGAGAGCGAACGGATACGTGCGGCATTGCCGCAGGCCGAGGCGTTCATGACTCCGGGGGGACTGCGCGAGGTGCGCGAGAACGGCGTGGACTATTTCGACCGCGACGGCGACCGCGTGACGGCGCTGGTGAACGGCTGCGAGTGCGCCTTCACCTGCCGCGAGCCTGGAGGCCTCTGTCTCTGCGCCCTGGAGAAAGCCCGCCGTCAGGGCGCGATGGCCCAGGACGTCAAGCCCATCAGCTGCCGCCTCTACCCCGTCAGAGTCAAGGAATATGACGGATTCACGGCCGTCAATCTGCATAAATGGAAAATATGCCGCCCCGCCGAGCGGCTGGGCCGCAAGCTTGGCGTCCGCGCCTACGAGTTCCTGAAGGACCCGCTGATAGCCCGGTTCGGCCGGGAATGGTACGACGAGCTCTGCGTCACCGCGCGCGAATGGCTCAAACATGAGCAGGAGGAATAAGAATGTATCCGGTATGGCTTGACATAACGCTCTATTGGCTTTACGTTGTAACGATACTGAGCTGCGTGATTGTGGTTCTCAAGGAGAACCGTAATCCTATCCGCTCGCTGGCATGGGTGCTGGCGCTGATTTTCCTTCCCTTCGCCGGTCTGGTGCTATACCTGTTCTTCGGTCGGTCCATGCGTGGCCAGCGCATGATTTCGCGCCATAACAAGCTGGAACTGATGTCGACGATGAATCCGCGCAAAGCCGATCTGTCGACCCGGGATCTTGACGAGGCCGAGAAAAGCCTGGTGAAGCTGGCCCGGAACATCTCGTCGTCACTCTACACCGTGAACAACGGCATACGCATCTTCACCACCGGCGCTGAAAAGTTCGAGGCGCTGAAGCATGATCTGGAAGATGCCCGCGAATCGATCTACCTGCAGTATTACATCTTCAATGATGACAATATCGGCTATGAGATAGCCGACATACTGATAGCCAAGGCACGGCAGGGGCTGAAGGTCTGCGTGCTCTACGATCATATCGGGTCGTTCAGTTCCAAAAACAAGTTCTGGCGGCGCATGAAGGAGGCCGGGGTAATGGTGCATCCCTTCTTCCGGGTGAACTTTCCGCACCTGGCCAACCGCATAAACTGGCGCAATCACCGCAAATTAGTGGTGATCGACGGCGCCATCGGCTACATCGGGGGCATGAACATCGCCGACCGTTACAACCGCGGCGCGGGGAAAGGGGCTCCATGGCGCGACACTCATTTCCGCATCGAGGGCGATATTGTGCAGTCGCTGCTCTTCTCGTTTATCGTCGACTGGAATTTTCTGGAGCAGCCGGCGCGCATCGAGTTCCCGAAGACCAAGCCCACTCAGCTACAGAACAATCTGGGGATGCAGCTGGTCACCGCTGGCCCCATGGGCCAATGGGACAATCTGGCGCTGATCTACATGAAGGCCATTTCGATGGCCCGCAAGTGCATCTATATCCAGACGCCCTATTTCCTGCCCACCGACGCGCTGCAGCACGCCCTGGAGGCCGCCGCGCTGAGCAAGATCGATGTCCGCATCATGATCCCCCGCCATAGCGACAGCCGCATGCTGCAATACGCTTCATTCAGCTATGTGACGCAATGCCTCAAGGCCGGCATCAAGGTTTACCTCTACAATCCCGGCATGCTCCATGCCAAAGGGATGATCGTGGACGACAGGATCGTCACAGCCGGGTCGACCAACTTCGATTTCCGCAGCTTCGAGAACAATTTCGAATGCAATCTGCTGATCTACGACCGGGAGATAAACAGCAGGATGCGCGACATATTCTTCCGCGACATGGGGCGGTGCACCAAGCTGAATTACGAGTCCTGGCACCGACGCCCGCTGCTGCAGCGCGCATGGGAGTCGATAGTGCGCTTAATCTCCCCTATTCTCTAAACCCGCAACACGTTATCGGCGTTATAATTGCATGAGAAGATTCATGCATTGCGACAATGGGTACGTGGAGATCTCACAATAGAAACCCCATTGCCGGATCAGTAAACGTCCCTTTATACGCCTTGACTGATAGTTGAGGCGGATAAAGGGACGTTTTCACTTCCGCTGGCTATAAAGACATTGCTATTATAACGCTATAAAAAACAAGTCCGGCTTTCACCGGACTTGCTATTGTGTGATCAGTAATTGTCTTACTCGGCTTCGGGAGCTTCGGCGGGAGCCTCAGCCTTAGGAGCCTCGGCAGCAGGAGCTGCTGCGGGAGCCTCGGCTTTCTTGCCGCGGGAACGACGGGTTGTCTTGGCCTTCTTCTCGGGCTTGACATCGGCGTTCTCATTGAAGTCCACGAGCTCGATCATGGCCATCTCGGCGTTGTCGCCCAGACGGTGACCGGTCTTGAGGATGCGCAGGTAGCCACCCGGACGATCGGCGATCTTGTCTGCGATGGGGCCGAACAGTTCCTTGACGGCGTCACGGCTCTGCAGGTAGCTGAACACCAGACGACGGTTGGCGGTGTCGTCCTTCTTGGCGCGGGTGATCAGAGGCTCGGCGTACATGCGCAAAGCCTTGGCCTTGGCTACGGTTGTGAATATTCTCTTATGCTCAATCAGCGCAATCGTAAGGTTCGAGAGCAGTGCCTCACGGTGTCCCTTCTTACGGCTGAGGTGGTTGAATTTCTTATTGTGTCTCATTGTGCGGTTTATTCTTTATCTAATTTGTACTTCGAAATGTCCATCCCGAACGAGAGGTTGTGCTTCTCGAGCAGCTCATCGAGTTCCGAGAGGGATTTGCGGCCGAAGTTGCGGAACTTCAGCAGCTCGCCCTTCTCGAACTGCACGAGCTGGCCGAGCGTCTCGACCTCGGCGCTCTTGAGGCAGTTGAGGGCACGGACCGAAAGGTCCATGTCGACGAGCTTGCTCTTGAGCAGCTGGCGCATGTGCAGTACCTCCTCGTCGAATTCCTCGGGGCTCTCCTGTTTGGGAGTTTCCAGAGTGATCTTCTCGTCGGAGAACATCATGAAGTGCTGGATGAGAATCTTGGCAGCCTCTTTCAAGGCCTCCTTGGGATGGATTGAGCCGTCGGTGGTGACCTCCATAATCAGCTTCTCGTAGTCGGTCTTCTGCTCGACGCGGAAGTTCTCGACAGCGTACATCACATTCTTGATAGGCGTGTAGATGGAGTCGATGGCGATGACATTGACGTCCTCGTCGGTCAACAGCTCGCGGTTTTCATCAGCGGGCACCCAGCCACGACCCTTATCAATGGTGTATTCGAGAGTGAAGCTTGCGCTGGAATCAAGATGGCATATTACCAATTCGGGGTTGAGCACCTTGAAACCGGAGAGGACAGCGCCAAGGTCGCCGGCGGTGAACACCTCCTTGTCCTGGACGTTGACCATAGCCTTCTCGAAATTGACATCCTCGGTGATCTGCTTGAACCGGATCTGCTTCAGGTTGAGGATAATGTTCTGGACATCCTCCTTGACGCCGGGGATGGTGTCAAGCTCGTGAGCCACGCCACTGATACGGATAGTATTGATGGCGAAACCGCCCAGCGAAGAAAGCAGAATCCGACGGAGGGCATTTCCGATGGTCTTGCCGTAACCAGGCTCGAGGGGACGGAATTCGAACTTGCCGAACTTGTCGTTGTTCTCGAGCATAATCACCTTGTCGGGCTTCTGAAATGCTAATATTGGCATGGGTATCTCGTTTTTTATTATTTAGAATATAACTCGACGATGAGCTGCTCCTTGATAGTCTCGGGGATATCGGCACGCTCGGGGAGGTGCAGGAACTTACCGCCCTTGATCGACTCATCCCATTCGATCCAGGGATAGCGGCTGTGGTTGAAACCGGCAACGCTGTCCTGGATAACCTCGAGGCTCTTGGATTTTTCGCGCACGGTAACGACGTCACCGGGCTTAACGCGATAAGAGGGGATGTTTACGGGCTGACCGTTGACGCAGATGTGCTTGTGGAGCACGAGCTGACGGGCAGCGGGGCGGCTGGGAGCGAGGCCCAGACGGTAAACCACATTGTCGAGACGGCTCTCGAGCAGCTGCAGGAGCACCTCACCGGTAATACCCTTGGTGCGGGCCGCATGCTCGAAGAGATTGCGGAACTGGCGCTCGAGTACGCCATATGTATATTTGGCCTTCTGCTTCTCCTTGAGCTGCTGGCCGTACTCCGACGTCTTGCGACGACGGTTCTGTCCGTGCTGGCCCGGCGGGTAGTTCTTGTTGGCGAGAACTTTGTCCTCACCGTAGATCGGCTCGCCGAACTTGCGCGCGATTCTTGTTTTTGGTCCTGTGTATCTTGCCATTTTCTTCTTTCTTATTATTGTCCCTTGAGACCCCTTAGCGCAGCCGCGACTGTCGAGAGAAAGTACAGGAGACAGTCTATTCGCATTCAGAATCGGAATCCGGGACGAAAGGAATTGATGTGTTAATTTAGAATTACAATTAATTGCCGGGCTCGGGGCCCGCTACTAATTGATAATTGCCAATTGCCCGATGATTAAACTCTGCGGCGCTTGGGAGGACGGCAACCGTTGTGGGGAAGCGGAGTAACGTCAACGATCTCCGTCACCTCGATACCGGCTGCATGCACGAAGCGGATAGCGGCCTCACGGCCGTTGCCCGGGCCCTTGACATAGGCCTTTACCTTACGCAGGCCCAGATCATAGGCAACCTTGGCGCAATCCTGCGCTGCCATCTGAGCGGCATACGGCGTGTTTTTCTTCGAGCCACGGAAGCCCATCTTGCCTGCCGACGACCAGCTTATGACCTGACCCTCGGAGTTGGCGAGACACACGATGATGTTGTTGAAAGAGCTATGCACATGAAGCTGGCCATTGGCGCCAACCTTGACATTCCTCTTTTTTGCTGCGACTGTCTTTTTTGCCATTTCTAAGTATATTATTTAGTAGCTTTCTTCTTGTTGGCCACAGTTTTCTTGCGGCCCTTGCGGGTACGCGCGTTGTTCTTTGTGCTCTGACCACGCACGGGAAGTCCGATACGGTGACGGATTCCGCGGTAGCAACCGATATCCATCAGTCGCTTGATGTTGAGCTGTACCTCCGTGCGGAGGTCACCCTCTACCTTGTAATCGCGCTGGATTACCTCGCGGACGGCAGCTGCCTCGGCATCTGTCCAATCCTGTACCTTCTTGTTCTTGTCGACTCCAGCAACCTCAAGTATTTTGGCTGCCGAACTCCGGCCGATGCCGAAGATATACGTCAACGATATCTCTCCTCTTTTGTTCTGCGGCAAATCTACGCCGACAATTCTTACTGCCATATTATAGCTTGTAATATTTTTGCAGGTTCACCCTTGCGGATTATCCCTGACGCGTTTTGAATTTGGGGTTCTTCTTGTTGATCACATACAGTCTCCCTTTGCGGCGTACGATCTTGCTGTCGGGAGTGCGCTTCTTTACGGATGCTCTAACTTTCATATTGAGTCGTGGTTTTATTTGTAACGGAATGAGATCCGCCCCTTTGTCAGGTCGTATGGACTCATCTCCACCTTGACCTTGTCACCGGGCAGAATTTTTATGTAGTGCATTCTCATCTTGCCGCTGATGTGCGCCATGATCTGATGACCGTTGGCGAGCTCGACGCGGAACATGGCGTTCGACAACGCCTCGAGAATCACACCGTCCTGTTCGATTGCTGCTTGTTTTGCCATTGTGTCGCTTCTGGTTGCTGTTTATCTCAGTTCGGAGGCAGGGAGTCCCAGGGCCTCGCGCACATACTTGAATGTGGTGAGGATCTCGGGCTGGTCCTCGGTTATGAGGATAGTGTGCTCGAAGTGGGCCGAGGGCTTGCGGTCGCGTGTGCGGCACTCCCAGCCGTTACGTTCGATTACGATGTTCTTGCTGCCGGCATTGATCATCGGCTCGATGCAGATGCACATGCCCGGCTTCAGGAGCGCGCCCGTGCCCTTGCGTCCGTAGTTGGGGACTTCAGGGTCCTCGTGCATGTCGCGGCCTATTCCGTGTCCGCACATTTCGCGGACCACGCTGTAGCCTCGGTGCTCGCAGTATTCCTGTACGGCGTGGGCGATATGGCCGATACGGTTGCCCGCCTGAGCCTGCTCGATGCCCACATACAGGGATTCAAGAGTCGTATCGAGCAGCCGGCGCTTGGCCTCGTCGACCTCGCCGACAGCGAACGTCCAGCAGCTGTCGCCGTTGAAACCGTCCAGTTCGACAACCAGATCAGTGCCCACGATGTCGCCCTCGCGCAATGTGTAGCTCGAAGGGAAGCCATGGACAACCGTCTCGTTGACTTCGATACACAGGGTTCCGGGGAACCCCTCATAGCCCAAGCACGCGGGCTTACCCCCGTTGTCGAGGATAAACTCACGGGCTATGGAGTCCAGACGGTGTGTGGTGACACCGGGCTTGACCCAGCGCGCCACTTCGCCGAGAGTGCGTGCGGTCAGCTCGGCCGCCGCCCGCATCTTCTCAATCTCTTCCTCCGTCTTGATATAAATCATCTCTTTAGATTTCGCTGTTTAGAAAGCGCCACTTCCGGTGGTACGACCCTTGATACGTCCATCCTTCATCAGACCGTCGTAGCGGTGCATCAGCAGGTGACCCTCGATGATGCGGAGCGTGTCCAGGATCACACCCACCATAATCAGCAGCGACGTGCCGCCGAAGAAGGATGCGAAACTGCGGTTCAGACCGCATACATGAGCGATGGCCGGCATGATGGCCACGATGCCCAGGAAGATAGATCCCGGCAGCGTGATGCGCGACATGATGGAATCCAGATAATCGACCGTCGGCTTGCCGGGCTTGATGCCGGGGATGAAGCCGTTGTTACGCTTCATATCCTCGGCCATCTGGGCCGGACGGACGGTGATCGCCGTATAGAAGTACGTGAAAGCCACAATCATCAGGAAGTAGACAAAGTTGTACCAGAAACCGTACATGTCGGTCATCGCGCCGAAGAAACCGGTATGCTCCGTGGAGAAGCCCACCAGAGTGACGGGGATGAACATGATGGCCTGAGCAAAGATGATAGGCATTACGCCGGCTGCATTCACCTTGAGGGGAATGAACTGGCGGGCGCCGCCATACTGCTTGTTGCCTACGACCTTCTTGGCGTACTGCACGGGCACCTTGCGTGTGCCCTGCACCAGGAGGACAGCACCGGCGATCACGGCCAGCAGAATCACAATCTCGAGCAGGAAGATCACCAGACCACCGCCTGCGGAGTTCATGAGGCGTCCTGTGAACTCCTGCATGAAAGCTTCGGGCAGACGGGCGATGATACCGATCAGGATTACGAACGAGATGCCGTTGCCGACACCCTTCTGGTCGATGCGCTCACCGAGCCACATGATGAACATTGAACCGGCGGCCAGCACGATTGTCATGAACACAATGGACCAGACACCAAGCTCAACATGTCCGCCGGCAGCCTGTACCTGGTACTTGAGGTTCATAAGATAAGCCGGGCCCTGGAGAGCCAGGATGACAACCGTCAGGTAACGGGTGTACTGGTTAAGCTTCATACGACCGCTTTCGCCCTCGCGCTGCATTTTCTGGAACGCGGGGAGGACCATGCCGAGCAACTGGATGACGATAGACGCCGTGATGTAAGGCATGATACCGAGCGCGAAGATCGAGGCCTGTGAGAATGCACCTCCCGAGAACATATCGATGAGCTGCATCAGACCATCGGCCGTGAAGTTCTTCAGAGCCATAAGCTCGTCGGGGTTGATTCCCGGCAGAACCACGTAACATCCGAAGCGATAGATGATGACAAGCAGCAGCGTGATGCCGATGCGCTTGCGGAGATCATCGATGCTCCAGATATTTTTGATTGTTTTTGTAAATCCCATTGTGAGAATTGTTATTTCTTGACAACTGAACCACCGGCAGCCTTGATGGCTTCCTCAGCGGTTTTCGAGAAGGCGTTGGCCTCGACTTCGAGAGCGTGCGACAGCGAGCCGTTGCCCAGGATCTTGACCAGGGCGTTCTTGCTCACCAGACCGGCCTCGCGCAGAGCCTCGACGGTGACCTTCTGAATCTGGGAGGCTTCAGCCAAAGCCTCGAGATCGGAGAGGTTGATGGCCTTGTACTCCACGCGGTTGATATTCTTGAAGCCGAATTTGGGGACGCGACGCTGCAGAGGCATCTGACCGCCCTCGAAACCGATCTTGCGCTTGTAGCCGGAACGCGACTTCGCACCCTTGTGGCCGCGGGTGGAAGTGCCGCCGTAACCGCTGCCGGTTCCACGACCCACACGTTTGTTCTTCTTATTGCTGCCTACCGCAGGCTGTAAATTATGCAATTCCATTTCTGTTCGTTCTTAGAGATTAGTAACTTCAACCAAATGATGAACTGTCTTTACCATGCCGCGGATGGAGGGAGTGTCCTCCTTGATCACCGAGTGGTGCATTTTGCGGAGGCCGAGCGCGTCAAGGGTAAGCTTCTGCACCTTGGGCGCATTGATACGGCTCTTTATCTGAGTGATTTTGATCTGTGCCATTGTTACAGTTATTTACCGTTAAACACTTTCTCGACAGGTATGCCGCGCTGCTTTGCCACCTGAGCGGGGCTGCGCAGTTCGCTGAGGGCAGCGATGGTAGCCTTGACGAGGTTGTGAGGGTTGGAGCTTCCCTTGCTCTTGGCCAGAACGTCGGTTACGCCTACGCTCTCAAGCACGGCACGCATAGCGCCACCGGCCTTAACTCCGGTACCTTCGCTGGCGGGTTTGAGGAAGATGCGCGAGCCGCCGAACTTGGCGTTGACCTCGTGGGGAATTGTTCCTTTGTGTACGGGGACCTTGATGAGGTTCTTCTTGGCAGCCTCTACGCCCTTGGCGATGGCGGCAGTAACCTCATTGGCTTTACCCAGGCCCCAGCCGATCACGCCGTCGGAGTTACCGACAACGACGATTGCGGCGAAGCTGAACGCACGACCGCCCTTGGTTACCTTGGTGACGCGGTTGATTGCCACCAGACGGTCCTGCAACTCCAAATCATTGGTAGTCTTTACTGAAATATTTCTCTTTGCCATGATTTCTGTTAAAATTTAAGGCCTCCCTTGCGGGCTGCGTCTGCCAATGATTTAACACGTCCGTGATACAGGTAGCCGTTACGGTCGAAAACGACCTCGGTGATCTGCTTAGCGAGAGCCTTGGCAGCGATCTGCTCGCCCACCTTGGCAGCGATTTCTACTTTTGTTCCCTCGGTGATACCCTTGGATGAAGCTGCAGCCAGAGTCTCACCCTTGAGGTCGTCAACAAGCTGCACGTAGATGGCCTTGTTTGAGCGGAACACCGTCATACGGGGTCGCTCGGCGGTACCCGAAACCTTGCCGCGGATACGGGTCTTGATCTTGTTTCTTCTTGCTATCTTGGAAATCATATTGCTCAAATTTATTTGGCGTTAGCCGACTTTCCTGACTTGCGGCGGATGATTTCGCCGACGAACTTGATACCTTTGCCCTTGTAAGGCTCGGGCTTGCGCAGAGAGCGGATCTTGGCGCACACCTGGCCGAGGAGCTGCTTGTCAGCACTCTCGAGAATGATGAGCGGGTTCTTGTTGCGCTCGGTCTTGGCCTCTACCTTCACTTCCTTGGGAAGCTTGATGAAGATGGCGTGCGAGAAACCGAGGGCGAGCTCCAGCACCTGACCGGTGGATGTGGCGCGGTAGCCCACACCGACGAGCTCCATCTCCTTCTTATAGCCCTCGGACACGCCGACAACCATGTTGTGGATCAGAGCGCGGTACAGACCGTGCAGCGAGCGGTGCTCTTTGTCATCGGTGGGACGTGTCACATACACGTGGCCATCCTTGACCTCTACGTTGATATCAGGATTGATTTCCTGGGACAGTTCTCCCTTGGGACCTTTTACGGTTACTTCGTGACCCTTGACGGTTACGGTTACTCCTGCGGGGATTGCAATCGGTGCCTTTCCTATTCTTGACATAAATTACCTCCTTCCATTAATAAACGTAACACAGAACCTCACCGCCGATCTTGCGCTCGGCAGCTTCCTTGTTGGTCATAAGTCCCTGGGATGTGGACAGGATTGCGATTCCCAGTCCATTCAGCACACGGGGCATGTCTTTGTAGCCGGTGTACTGACGAAGACCCGGACGCGAAACGCGATGAAGGTTGGTGATCGCGTTCACTTTCTCAACCGGATCGTACTTCAGAGCGATTTTGATCACTCCCTTGGGGGCGTTGGTGTCATCGAACTTGTAGTTCAGAATGTATCCCTGCTCAAAGAGTATCTTGGTGATCTCTCTTTTCATCTTTGACGTCGGAACCTCCACTACGCGGTGGCCCGCCATGATGGCATTCCGAAGTCTGGTCAAATAATCTGCTATCGGATCAGTCATTTTGTGTTAATTGATTCAGATTTACCGAACAATATTAAAACTCTCTCATGTTTGTGCCTTCCGGCCTTCACAGCACTGTCGTCAACATCCGCACGCATTTCAAGCTAAAAACTTGAAACACTTGCAGTTGTCGGCGATATTACTGAGGAAGCAACTCTTTGCGACCCATTGGGGCCGGAAGTTTATCCTATTTCTATAACGAAGTGTGCCGTAGATATTGTATAAAGTGCGGTCCAAAACTTAAAAAAATTTAAATCTAAGTTCCGAACCGCACGATATCATATTACCAGCTTGCCTTCTTTACACCGGGGATAAGGCCTGCCGACGCCATCTCGCGGAACTGGATTCGGGAGATGCCGAACTGGCGCATGTATCCCTTGGGACGACCTGTCATCTCGCAACGGTTGTGCAGACGAACGCGGCTGGCATTGCGGGGCAGCTTCTGCAGCTTGGTGAGAGCCTCGTAGTCGATGTTGCCTTCGGCGTCGGCCAGGGCTGCCTTCTTCAGGGCGGCCTTCTTGGCGGCGAACTTGGCTACCATACGCTGGCGCTTAACCTCGCGGGCTTTCATTTATTCTTTTGCCATATCTTGTATTGAATGTTCAAAAGTTATTATTATGCTCCGTGTCCGTCGGAATTACTTCTTGAACGGCAAGCCGAACTTCTTGAGCAGCGCGAAGCCCTCTTCGTCGGTCTTGGCAGAGGTGACGAATGTGATGTTCATACCCTGCAGCTTGGGAACGTTATCGATATTGATCTCGGGGAAGATGATCTGCTCGGTGATGCCGAGGGTATAGTTTCCACGGCCGTCGAGCTTGGAGTTGATACCCTTGAAGTCACGGATACGGGGCAGAGCCACGCGCACCAGACGCTCCAGGAACTCGTACATCTTTTCGCGGCGCAGGGTGACCATCACGCCGATGGGCATCTTCTTACGCAGCTTGAAGTTCGAGATATCCTTGCGCGACAGGGTGGGCACAGCCTTCTGGCCGGTGATGGCCGTGATTTCGGTGATGGCGGTTTCGATCAGTTTCTTGTCCTGAGTGGCGCCGCCCAGACCCTGGTTGATCACGATTTTCTCCAGGCGGGGAACCTGCATGGGAGTAGTGTAGTGGAACTCCTCTGTCAGCTCGGGGGCGATACGCTCCTTGTAAGCCTTGCTAAGTGTAGTCTCTGCCATTATTTGATCTCCTCTCCTGATTTTTTAGCGTAACGTACGGACTTTCCGGCGTCGTTCTTACGGCGTCCTATACGGGTGGGTTTACCGGATTTGGGGTCCACCACATTTAAGTTAGAAATGTGCACGGGAGCCTCGAGCTTAACGATACCGCCCTGGGGGTATTTGGCAGTCGGCTTGGTGCTTTTGGAGACAATGTTGATGCCCTCGACGATGGCGCGGTTTTTCTTCACCTGCACTTCGAGAACGCGTCCGGTCTTGCCTTTGTCGTCGCCGGCGTTGACATAAACCGTATCCCCTTTCTTAATATGCAATTTTGCCATTTTGAATTGATTCTAAGATTAAACCAGCCGCATCAGAGCACCTCGGGTGCGAGAGACACGATTTTCATGTTGGTGGCACGCAGCTCGCGGGCTACGGGGCCGAAGATACGGGTGCCGCGGAGCTCGCCGTTGTTGTTGAGCAGCACGCAGGCGTTGTCATCGAAACGGATGTACGATCCGTCGGGACGGCGGATTTCCTTCTTGGTACGCACCACGACAGCCTTGGACACGGTGCCTTTCTTAACCTCGGACGACGGGATTGTGCTCTTGACGGTGACAACTATGGTGTCGCCGACGCTGGCATACCGGCGTCCGGTACCGCCGAGAACATGGATGCAAAGCACTTCCTTTGCGCCGCTGTTGTCGGCTACTGTCAAACGTGATTCGGTCTGTATCATGGTTACTTAACTTTTTCGATGATTTCTACCAGTCTCCATCTCTTGGTCTTGGACAAGGGACGGGTCTCCATCAGGCGTACTTTGTCGCCTACCGAGCATTCATTGTTCTCGTCGTGAGCGTGGTATTTCTTAGTCTTGTTGACGAATTTGCCGTAGATCGGGTGCTTCTCTTTCCACTTGATCTCGACCGTGATGGTCTTGTCGCACTTGTTGCTCGAAACCACGCCGACACGCTCTTTTCTCAGGTTCCTTTTCAGTTCTTCCATTGTTTAAGTTGTCAGAGGGTTGATTACTCAGCGCCGGGAGCAGCGACAGCTGCGATTTCCTTTTGACGCAATATTGTCTTCAGACGAGCGATGTGACGACGGTCACGTGTGATTTTCGCCGGGTTGTCCGAGGGAGTTATCGCGTGCGCTACTTTCAATTCACGATAAGCCTTCTCCGAGGCCTCTATCTGGGCCTTCAGTTCCTGAATGCTTAATTCCTTGATTTCTTCCTTTTTCATTTATCTCTAATTAGTCGAATTGACTCGAACTTTCTAACGTTAAAACCTCGGTTTTATTGTCAGAAAGTCCAAATCATTTCGTCATTTCAGCGTATTATACGTTCTGCGAGGGATCATAGTCGCGGCGTACCACGAACTTGGTGAGCACGGGCAGTTTCTGGGCTGCCAGACGCAGAGCCTCCTTAGCCACGTCGTAGGGAACACCTTCGACCTCGATAAGGATGCGTCCCGGGGTAACGGGAGCAACGAATCCTTCGGGGTTACCCTTACCTTTACCCATTCGCACCTCAGCGGGCTTCTTGGTGATAGGTTTGTCGGGGAAGATGCGTATCCAGATCTGGCCCTGACGCTGCATGTAACGGGTCACTGCGATACGGGCGGCCTCGATCTGACGGCCTGTGATCCATTTCGAATCCAGGGTCTTGATGCCGAACGAGCCGAACGCAAGCTGGTTGCCACGCTGGGCCTCGCCCTTCATCCGTCCCTTTTGCGAGCGACGGTACCTTGTTTTCTTAGGCTGTAACATTATCTTCTCTGTTTTTTATCGGTTGTTGTTTTTCTTGTTGCGGAAACCGCCACGGCCCTCGCGACGGGGCATGGGGCGTCCGGGCTCTTTCTGGCCGGCCACGTAAGTGGGAGTGAGTTCCTTCTTACCGTAAACCTCGCCACGGCAGATCCACACCTTGATACCGATGATACCGACCTTGGTGAGGGCCTCGACCATAGCGTAGTCGATGTCAGCGCGAAGTGTATGCAGGGGCGTACGGCCCTCCTTGAACATTTCGCTGCGGGCCATCTCGGCGCCGTTGAGGCGGCCGCTGACCTGTACCTTGATACCCTCGGCGCCCATGCGCATGGTGGAGGCGATGGCCGTCTTCACTGCGCGACGGTAAGCCGTCTTGTTCTCAATCTGACGTGCGATGTTGTTGGCAACGATCTCGGCGTCGAGCTCGGGGCGCTTGATCTCGTAGATGTTGATCTGAACGTCCTTGTCGGTGAGCTTCTTGAGCTCCTCCTTGAGGATGTCGACATCCTTGCCACCCTTGCCGATAATCATACCGGGGCGTGAAGTGGCGATGGTGATCGTGGCCATTTTCAGAGTGCGCTCGATGATGATGCGCGACACGCTTGCCTTCTCCAGACGCTTGCGGAGGTACTTACGGATTTTCGAGTCCTCGAGGAGGGTCTCGCCGTATTTCTTACCACCGTACCAGTTGGAGTCCCAACCGCGGATTACACCCAGACGGTTGCTGATCGGATTAACTTTCTGTCCCATTTGCGTCAGTTCTTTTTGGAGTCAATTGTGTCAACGAACAAAGTCACGTGGTTGGAGCGCTTGCGGATTCTGTATCCACGGCCCTGGGGGGCGGGACGCATGCGCTTGATCATCGGAGCGGCGTCTACGAAAACAGTCTTGACGTAGAGCTCGCCGGCTTCGGCCTTGCGCTCGTTTTTCTGTTCCCAGTTGGCGATGGCCGACCGGAGGAGTTTCTCGACCTTGCGGGAAGCTTCCTTGTTGGAGAATTTAAGTATGCCGAGTGCCTTGAACGCCTCCTGGCCGCGGACCATGTCAACGACCAGACGCATCTTGCGCGGGGACGACGGTACGTTGCGCAGCTTGGCACCGTACGTTGTCTTGCGAGCCTCCTTGATGGCGTCGGCAGCATTTCTTTTTCTTACACCCATTGTATTCTATTTTTTCTTGAATTGTTTGTGGGGACCGTTACTTCTTCTTATTGCCGGCGTGGCCGCGGAAAGTACGGGTGGGAGCGAACTCGCCGAGTTTGTGGCCCACCATGTTCTCGGTCACGTAGACGGGGATGAACTTATTGCCGTTGTGGACAGCGAAAGTATGTCCCACGAAGTCGGGCGAGATCATGGATGCGCGGCTCCACGTCTTGATGACGCTTTTCTTACCGCTCTCTTCCATAGCTGCGACCTTCTTCTCCAGCTTGACGCTGATAAACGGTCCTTTTTTAAGCGAACGACTCATGATTGCTTCTTTTGATCAATTATTTTTTCCTTCTTTCAATTATATACTTCGAAGAGTGCTTCTTGGGCGAGCGAGTCTTGAGACCCTTGGCGTACAGACCCGTACGCGAACGGGGATGACCACCGCTCTGACGGCCCTCACCACCACCCATGGGGTGATCGACAGGGTTCATTACGACACCACGGTTGTGGGGACGACGGCCCAGCCAGCGGCTGCGGCCAGCCTTACCACTCTTTTCGAGGTTATGATCGGAGTTACCGACGACGCCGACGGTTGCGCGGCAAGCCAGCAGGATTCGGCGGGTTTCTCCGGAAGGAAGTTTGATAATCGCGTAGTTGCCCTCGCGTGCGGACAACTGTGCGAAAGTACCGGCTGAGCGGGCCATTTCGGCGCCCTGGCCGGGACGAAGCTCAATACAATGGATCAGAGTACCGACGGGGATCTTGGCCAGCGGGAGGCAGTTTCCTACCTCGGGGGCAGCGTCCTCGCCGCTGATTACAGTCTGGCCGACCTGCAGACCGTTGGGAGCGATCATGTAGGCTTTGGAGCCGTCCTGGTAATACAGCAGAGCGATACGGGCCGAGCGGTTGGGATCATACTCGATGGTCTTGACCGTTGCGGGTACGCCGTCGTTCTGTCTCTTGAAGTCGATGAGACGCAATTTCCTCTTATGGCCGCCGCCGCGGTAGCGGGTGGACAGGTGGCCCGATGAGTTACGGCCGCCCGTGCTGCGCTTGCCGACTGTAAGAGTCT
Organism: Bacteroidales bacterium; assembly: GCA_029007645.1. GTDB lineage: Bacteria > Bacteroidota > Bacteroidia > Bacteroidales > Muribaculaceae > Lepagella. The sequence goes on along the minus strand of JAQXIE010000048.1, from coordinate 3,476 downwards.
TCTCTGGTGTGGTAGCAGTTATTGTTCCTTTGAACACACCAATAACCTTGTGTCTTTGCCCAGGGGTTGTGGGCTTGAATTTTCTTACTGCCATTTTTAAAGATTGCTATAATAGTCAATTTTCTGCCCCTCGGCCACAGTGACGTATGCCTTCTTGAAGGCGTCCTGGCGGCCGCGTACGAGCCCTTTCTTTGTGTAGCGCGATTTGCGCTTGCCTGCGTAGTTGCAGATGTTCACTTTCTCAACGCGAACGTTGTAAAGCTTCTCGACGATGTCCTTGATCTGGAACTTGTTGGCGTCGGGAGACACCTTGAAGGTGTAGCAGTTCTGCTTCTCGCTGTATGCGGTGGCCTTCTCGGTCACCATGGGTTTGATCTGTATATCCATGTCGTGTCTCCTTATTTGAAATCGTTCATGATTGCGACGCTGTCCTCGGTGACGAGCATGGCGTCGTTGTTGAGCACGCTGTAGGCGTTCAGGTCAACGGCACGCATCAGCATGGCGTTGGGGATGTTGCGTACAGAGAGGAGAACGTTCTCATCGCCTTCGGGCATTACGAGCAGCACCTTCTTGTCCTGGAGCTTGAAGCTCTTGGAGATGTTGATGAACTGCTTGGTCTGGGGCTTGTCGAACTTGAAGTTTTCGATCACGATGATCTTGTTGTCGCTGACACGGCTTGTGAGTGCGATACGGCGTGCCAGAGCCTTCATCTTCTTGTTAAGCTTCGAGCGGTAATCGCGGGGACGGGGTCCGAACACGCGGCCGCCATGGTAGAGAACGGGGCTGTTCAGGTCACCGCGGCGTGCGCCGCCGCCACCCTTCTGGCGTCCCATCTTGCGGGTCGAGTAGGATACCTCGCTGCGCTCCTTGCTCTTGTGGGTGCCCTGTCGCTGGTTGCCCAGGTACTGCTTGATGTCGAGATACAGGGTGTGCTCCGCGTTGCCTGCCTCCAGGTCGCGGCCGAATACTTCCTCATTGAGGGTGACCTTGCGGCCTGTGTCCTCGCCTTTGATGTTGTATACTGCTAATTCCATTATTTCTCAACTATTACAATTGAACCTTTGGGACCGGGGATGGAACCCTTGATCATTAACAAATTGTGCTCCGGGAGAACCTTGATCACCTGGAGATTCTGCACGGTAACGCGCTCGTTGCCCATCTGGCCGGCCATGCGCAGGCCCTTGAAGACCTTGGCGGGATAGGAGCAGGCACCGATTGAACCGGGGGCGCGCAGACGGTTGTGCTGGCCGTGAGTGCTCTGGCCGACACCGCCGAAACCATGGCGCTTAACGACGCCCTGGAAACCCTTACCCTTGGAGGTGCCTACGACGTCCACGAAACCGCCCTCCTGGAAGAGGTCGACGGTCAGTGTCTCGCCCAGCGCGGGCATCGTGTCGAACGACTTGAACTCGGCCAAGTGGCGCTTCGGGGTCACGCCTGCCTTTGCGAAGTGTCCGGCCATGGGCTTGGTGGTGTGCTTCTCCTTGGCTTCCTGGAAACCGATCTGCACAGCCTCATAACCGTCCTTCTCGACAGTCTTGATCTGCGTAACCACGCAAGGACCTACTTCGATAACAGTGCACGGAACATTCTTTCCGTCGGCACTGAAAACGGATGTCATTCCGATTTTCTTTCCTAATAATCCTGGCATTTCTTTACGTTGTTTTTACTTTCTTACTTACTTGTTTCGTACGTCACACTTTGATGCTTACGTCTACTCCGCTGGGGAGCTCGAGTTTCATAAGCGCGTCGACTGTCTTGGCGGTGCTGCTGTAGATGTCGATGAGGCGCTGATAGCTCGACAGCTCGAACTGTTCGCGGGCCTTCTTGTTGACGAAGGTGGAACGGTTCACGGTGAAGATGCGCTTGTGTGTGGGGAGTGGAATGGGTCCACTCACCACAGCGCCAGTGCTCTTGACCGTCTTGACGATCTTCTCGGCCGACTTATCGACCAAGTTGTGATCGTACGATTTCAGTTTGATTCTGATTTTCTGGCTCATATTATTGTAATGACTTTATTCTGGTTACTTCAGGAGGTCGACACGGCCGTTGCACTCGGTCAGTACTGAACGGGCTATCGAGGGGCTGACCTCGGAATAGTGGCTGAACGACATCGTGCTGGTGGCACGGCCGGAGGTGATGGTACGCAGGGCGGTCACATAGCCGAACATTTCTGCCAAAGGAGCCGTTGCCTTGACGATGCGGGCACCGCTGCGGCTTGTCTCCATGCCCTCGACCTGTCCGCGACGCTTGTTAAGGTCGCCGATCACGTCACCCATCGACTCCTCGGGGGTAACGACCTCGATCTTCATGATAGGCTCCATCAGGACAGGACCGGCCTTCTCACTTCCGTGCTTGAACGCCTGGATGGCGGCGAGCTCGAAGCTCAGCTGGTCGGAGTCAACGGGGTGATAGCTACCGTCGAGCAGCGTCACTTTCAGTTTCTCAACCGGATATCCGGCCAGAACACCGTTCTTCATAGCGGTCTGGAAGCCCTTCTGTACCGAAGGAATATACTCCTTGGGAACGTTACCGCCCTTAACCTCATCGACAAACTGGAGGCTGCCCTCGAAATCGTCGTCGGCCGGTTCGATGCGGACGATGATGTCGGCGAACTTACCGCGACCACCGGTCTGCTTCTTGAATACCTCACGAAGCTCGGCGGGACGTGTGATGGCCTCCTTGTAGGTAACCTGGGGACGACCCTGGTTGCACTCTACCTTGAACTCGCGGCGCAGACGGTCGATGATGATGTCGAGGTGAAGCTCGCCCATACCGCTGATGACGGTCTGGCCGGTCTCCTCGTTGGTCTCAACGCGGAAGGTAGGATCCTCCTCGGCCAGCTTCTGAAGGCCGACGCCAAGTTTGTCGAGGTCTTTCTGAGTCTTGGGCTCTACGGCGATCCCGATCACGGGATCGGGGAACTCCATCGACTCGAGGATGATGGGATGGTTCTCGTCGCAGAGTGTGTCGCCGGTGCGTATATCCTTGAAGCCGACGCCCGCGCCTATGTCGCCGCAGCCGATCTTCTCCATAGGATTCTGCTTGTTGGAGTGCATCTGGAACAGACGCGAGATACGCTCCTTCTTGCCCGAGCGGGTATTGAGCACGTAGGATCCGGCGTTGACTTCGCCCGAGTATACGCGGAAGAAGCAGAGACGGCCCACATAGGGGTCGGTAGCGATCTTGAACAGCAGGGCCGACATGGGGGCTTCGGGGCTGGGCTCGCGGGTCTCGACCTCGCCTTCCCACGTACCCTCGACAGCGCCGGCGTCCACGGGGCTGGGCAGATATGCGCAGACTGCGTCGAGCAGTGTCTGCACGCCCTTGTTCTTGAACGAGCTTCCGCAGGTCATGGGCTGGATCTGCTGAGCCAGTGTGCCCTTGCGGATGGCTGCCTTGATCTCCTCCTCGGTGATGGTGCTGGGATCGTCGAAGTATTTCTCCATCAGAGCATCGTCAACCTCGGCGAGAGT
>JAQXIE010000047.1 GCA_029007645.1 Bacteroidales bacterium | reverse complement strand
TGACGATTTTAGCGATGACGCGATTTTGGAAATACAACGTAAGTTAAACCGAAGACCTCGTGAAAAATTAAAGTTTCTATCTCCAATTCAAGCCTTGAATCGAAAAATTTCATAATTTCGCACTGGCCAGTTGACTCCGCCCAGTATTAAATTTTTAACAAGGTTTGGATTAAAACGATAATATATCTATATTTGTTATTTCAAGGTGAGAAACCCAAAATAACAGGAACATGCATAGTGATCTTATAATAATCGGAGCCGGTCCCGGCGGATATGAGACCGCTCTGGAAGCGGCGGCCCGCGGATTGTCGGTGACGCTTGTCAACGGCGGGAAGCTGGGCGGTACTTGTCTTAACGAAGGCTGTATACCCACCAAATGTATGGTGCGCGACGCTTCGGTGGCCATGACTTTGCGCGATGCCACGGAGTTCTGCGCGACGGAAGTGAAATACGATATCGATTTCAATAAGGTGATCACACGCCGCGAAGGGGTGGTGTCCCAGTTGCGCGATGGCGTCGCCATGCTGCTGAAGAAAGCTAAGGTCAATGTTGTCGACGGCATGGCGAAGTTCAAGGATTCCAACATCATTGAGGTCGATGGTCAGGAATATGATGCTCCGCACATCATCATCGCCACCGGCAGCCATAGCCGCACTCTTCCCGTGCCGGGAGCCGACAGCGAATGGGTGCTGGATTCAACCGGCATCCTGAACCTGGAGTTCGTTCCCGCCGAACTGGTCGTGGTGGGCGGCGGTGTTATCGGTATGGAATTCGCTTCCGTTTTTGCCGCTCTCGGCTCGAAGGTCACTGTGATCGAATACATGAAGCAGATCCTGCCTCCGTTCGACAGCGACATCACCAAACGGCTCAAACAGTCGCTCTCCAAACGGGGTATCGAAATCATAACAGGAGCCGGGGTGACGCGCCTGGAACAGAATTATGAATATAAGATCGATGTCACATATACGCTGAAAGGTGAGGAACACCACAAGCTTTGCGACAATGTGCTGATGGCCGTGGGTCGCGGAGCCAATGTCGAGGGGCTTGGTCTCGAGAATGCCGGTGTGGCTTATTCCACCAAGGGAATTCCTGTCGACGACAATATGCAGACCAATGTGCCTGGCATTTATGCCGTTGGTGACGTGAACGGCAAGATGATGCTGGCTCATGCCGCTACGGCGCAGGGACGGCGGGCGCTGAACCATATCCTTGGCGAGAGCGATAATATAAATTTCGATATCGTGCCTTCGGCCGTATTCACCATCCCTGAATGCGGTATGGCCGGACTCACCGAGGAGCAGTGCAAGGAGCGCGGCATGGCCATTGAAACTGGCAAGAGTTTCTACCGTGCCAACGGCAAGGCCCTGGCAATGGGGGAAGCCGACGGTTACTGCAAACTGATATTCGCCAAGGAATCCGGTTTGCTGATCGGAGCACATATCATGGGAGCCGATGCGGCGCTGCTCGCCCAGCAATGCGCCGACCTGATGTCGCTCGGCGCCACACGTCAGCGCATGCGCGACATCATATTCGGACATCCCACGCTCTCCGAAATAATCCTTGTTGCCGCTCAATCATGATTTTATAATATTGTATGGCCCAGATAATCGAGAAATATTTTCCATCGCTATCCGATGCGCAGCGTCAGGCTTTCGACACGATGATGCGGCTGTACCCCGAATGGAACGCCCGCATCAACGTCATCTCGCGTAAGGATATCGACAACCTTGAAATCAATCATCTCCTGCATTCGCTTGCCATAGCCCGGTTTGTCGAATTCCAGCCCGGCAGTCGGGTTATGGACTTCGGTACAGGCGGTGGTCTTCCAGGCCTGCCTCTGGCTGTAATGTTCCCCGAAACGGAGTTCCTGCTTGTGGACCGTACAGCCAAAAAGCTGAAAGTCGCCGATGCCGTGGCCCGCGAATGTGGCCTCCGCAATGTGGAGTTCCGACACGGCGATGTGGCCGAAATCAAAGAAAAGTTCGATTTCGTGGTCAGCCGCGCGGTAATGCCTCAGCCGGACCTGCTGAAACTGTGTCGCAAAAACATATCGGCCGAGCAGCATAACGCGCTTCCCAATGGCCTGATTTCGCTCAAGGGGGGCGATCTGCAGTCAGATCTCGGCAATCTCGCGGCCCGAAGCGAGGTGGTGGATATTGCAGGATGGTTCAAGGAGCCGTTTTTCGAAACAAAGAAATTAGTTTACACCCCGGTATGAAAGTTGCAAAATTTGGATTTGCCCTGTTCGGCATCAATACGTATGTGGTATCCGATCCGGCGACCGGCTGCTGCGCCATCATCGATCCCGGTATGTCGGACGCCGAAGAGGAGGATGCCCTGACGGGCTACATAAACCGCGAACACCTCAAGGTGACGCATGTCATCAATACGCATCTGCATGTGGATCATGCCATCGGTGTCAAGTTCGCCGCCGGACATTACAAGGTCCCCGTGGTCGGCCACGAGGCCGATTCTATGCTTGGCGCCCGTCTGAAGGAGCAGGCTCAGATGTTCGGAATGCATCAGAAACTCGACTCCGTGTCGCTCACATCCTATGTCGACGACGGCGACGTGATCCGGGTGGGCGAGGGGGAGCTGCACGTGCTCCATGTTCCCGGCCACTCTCCGGGAAGCATTGCCCTGTATGACCCTCAGGGCGGTTACGTCATAGTGGGAGATGCCCTGTTCTCCGGATCCATCGGCCGCACGGACCTCCCAGGTGGTGACTATGCCCGACTGATAGGCAGTATTCGCGACAAACTGCTGACACTGCCACCGGAAACTGTCGTATATCCGGGCCATGGCCCCGCTACGACCATAGACCGTGAACGGCATTCAAATCCATTCCTGATAGGTCAATGATGCCTTAGTCACAAAATCCGGCAGCCGGAATCAAGTTAGTGGAATTTGTTTGTTAATCTCGGGGAAAAAAGATATCTTTGCATCAGCAATAGTAAATTTTTAAGACAATTCATGGAATTAGAAGGAACAATCATCCAGCGTCTCGAACGTCAGACAGGCGTCTCGAAGGCCGGAAAGGAATGGAAAAAGGATGAGTATGTGCTCGAGACTCCCGGCACTTACCCTCATAAAGTGAAATTCACAATCTTTGGAGATAAATGCGACCAGATGCAGTGCGAGGTCGGCAAGAGCTATGTCGTGAGCTGTGATCTCGACAGCCGAGAGTTCAACGGCCGCTGGTACACCGACGTCAACGTCTATATGGTGCGTCCTGTGGATGCCGCTGCCCCCGCAGCGCCCGCGCCTCAGCAGCCTTCTTTTCAGCCCGCTCCGGCTCCCCAGTTCGGAGCTCCCGAAGTGGATAATTCCGATGATCTGCCCTTCTGATCGAAATAAACATCGAATTTAACGCATTTTTTCGGCCGTGGATTTATCAAATCCGCGGCTTTTTTAATATCTGTATCATTTTAAGGCATAATATTGCACCAAAGTGCAATATTATGAACATAAATGTTAAAAATAAATTTTTTGCTTACCGATTTTTGGGAAATTTTTTGGCTGTAGTGCATAAATTTGCTAATTTCGCACCTCTAAATAGATTGATTAAGTGTATTTGAGCTTTCCGCATATATATATGTGGTGGGCGGTTATCGATAAGAAATTCTTTACAGAAAACGTATAGGACATGACAACTAGCAAAGTAGTTGTGAAGAAGGCACCCGCTGTGTCAAGCACCGGAATAGCGGACAAAACCGACTTGCTGTTCGAAACCAGTTGGGAGGTCTGCAATAAAGTTGGAGGTATCTATGCAGTCCTGTCGACCAAGGCTCGGTCGTTGGTTGAACAGTTCGGAGACAAACTCATCTTCATAGGCCGGGATTTTGGCGAGGCAAGCGATATATATTTTAAGGAGCGCAAGACGATACTGCGCCAGGCGTCGTCGAAATTATCACTGCCATGGGGCATAAGCATCCGAGCGGGACGTTGGAACATTCCCGGATCCCCTCAGGTAGTGCTGGTCAGCCCCGGCGAGACATCGGCGCACATGAGCGAGATCTACGGCGACATGTGGCGCGAATATGGCGTGGACTCGCTACATGGTTACGGTGATTACGGTGAGTCGTGCGAATTCGCAGTGGCATCGGCTATCGTGATACAGGCTCTGATCCGACATATGAAGGCAACGCCTGCCAAGGTGATCGCTCATTTCGATGAATGGACCACCGGTATGGGGTTGCTTTATCTGAAGAGCCATGAGCCGGCTGTTTCCACCATATTCACGACGCACGCCACAAGCATAGGCCGCAGCATCTGCGGAAACGGCAAGCCGCTTTACGATTACTTCCACCAGTACAACGGCGACCAGATGGCCGAACAGCTCAACATGCAGTCGAAGCATAGTCTGGAGAAGGCTGCGGCGCACAACGCCGACTGCTTCACCACCGTCAGCGAAGTGACGGCACGCGAGTGCGAGCAACTGCTGCAGATCCGTCCGCAGGTAGTGACGCCCAACGGTTTTGAGCCTGATTTCGTGCCGCGCACCGTGAAATACAACCGTCTGCGCAAGGATGGCCGCGAACGGCTGCTGGCTGTCGCCAAAGCGGTGACCGGCCGCGAATTCCCCGCCGACACTTTCATGATCGCCACCTCGGGCCGACATGAATACCGTAACAAGGGACTCGACATGTATCTCGACGTAATGGCCCGTCTGGAGGCCCATATGCCTGCCGGACAGAGCGTGCTCGCTTTCGTTCTCGTACCCGGATGGGTCCGCGAGCCCTCTGGCGCCGTGGTCACCAATCTGGACTTCAACGGAACCGTCAAGTCCGATCCCGATTTCCTGACCCATCGTCTCAACAACGAGGATTCCGACGAGGTGTGCGTGCGCATCCGTCAGCTCGAGGCCGCCGGATCCTTCCGCAATATGAAGGTAATCTACGTACCCAGTTACCTCGATGGTCATGACGGCGTGGTCAACATCGGATACTACGACCTGCTCCCGGCCCTGGACCTGACGATCTTCCCGAGTTACTACGAGCCGTGGGGCTATACGCCGCTCGAGAGCGTGGCCTTCGGCGTGCCCACCATCACCGACGACAAAGCCGGTTTCGGCCAGTGGGTGCTCGACAACTTCACCAACGGTATCGCCAACTGCGGTGTCGAGGTGGTGAACCGTACGGATTCAAACTATCCCGAAGCATGCCAGATCATCTCCCAGCAGGCCCTGAACTACATGACCGGCGACAGCAATATGCTGCTCAAGGCCCGTAATCTGGCGTTCCTTACGGCCGCCAAGGCCGACTGGAAATTCTTTATCCGTTACTACGACAAGGCTATGGAGATAGCCATGGAACGTAACAACAGAAAATAATATCAGGCATAAACATAGAAATCAAACAGAAAAGTCAAATATGAAACTTCAAGTTAGCAACGCCAACCAGCCTAATTGGCGTACTATCACAATCAGCGCCGAGATTCCGGCAAAGCTGAAAGCCCTGGAGATTATGTCCAAGAATCTCTGGTGGGTATGGAACAGCAAAGGCAAATGCCTTTTCCGCGACCTGGATCCCGATCTGTGGCGCAAACTGGGCGAGAATCCCGTGATGCTGCTTCAGCAGCTCAGCTACGAGCGTTACGAGGAAATTCTCAAGGACAAAGCCCTGATGGCCCGCATCGAGGATACTTACCGCGACTTCAAGGATTATATGAAGCAGCCCATGGACGAGAAAATCCCTTCGGTGGCTTACTTCTCGATGGAATACGGTCTCTGCAACTGCCTTAAGATCTACTCGGGCGGTCTGGGAGTCCTGGCCGGCGACTACATCAAGCAGGCCAGCGACTCGCGCGTACGCATGACGGCCGTCGGGTTCCTTTATAAATACGGTTATTTCTCGCAGTCACTCAGCATCGACGGCCAGCAGATAGCCAATTACGAGAGCCAGAACTTCGACGAGCTCCCCATCGATCCCGTGCTGGACGAGAACGGCAAGCCCATGGTGCTCGAGGTGCCTTACCCGGGCCGCATAGTCTACGCCCATGTATGGCGTGTCAACGTGGGCCGCATGAGCCTCTATCTGCTCGACACCGATCTCGACAAGAACTCCGAGTGGGACCGTGCCATCACCCACAAGCTCTACGGCGGTGACTGGGAGAACCGTATCAAGCAGGAGTATCTGCTCGGTATCGGCGGCGTGCTGATGCTTAACAAGCTCGGCATCAAGACCGACATCTACCACTGCAACGAGGGCCACGCCGCCCTGCTCAACCTGCAGCGCCTCGTGGACTATGTCCAGAACGACGGTCTGCCGTTCAACGTCGCTCTCGAGCTGGTGCGCGCTTCGTCGCTTTACACAGTCCACACTCCCGTGCCCGCCGGCCACGACTACTTCGACGAGTCGCTCTTCGGCAAATACATGGGCGAGTTCCCCGCCAAGCTGGGAATCAGCTGGTCCGACCTGATGAACATGGGTCGTGAGAACCCCGATACCAACGAACGTTTCTGCATGAGCACATTCGCTCTGAACACCTGCCAGGAGGCCAACGGCGTAAGCTGGCTCCACGGCGAGGTTTCCAAGAAAATGTTCGCGGGCATCTGGAAAGGCTATGCCCCCGAGGAATCGCACGTGGGTTATGTCACCAACGGTGTGCATATGCCTACATGGGCTTCCACCGAATGGAAGGACTTCTACGGCGAGCACCTCAGCGGCGAACTCTTCCACGACCAGAGCAATCCCGAGATGTGGAAGAATATCTTCGACATGCCCGACCAGGCCATCTGGGACATGCGTCAGGAGATGAAGGGCAAATTCATCAACTTCATCAAGCGTGACTTCAAGGAGAAATGGCTGCGCAACCAGGGTGATCCCACCGAGGTGCTCCGCATCGTCGACAAGATCAACCCCAACGCCCTGATCATCGGATTCGCCCGCCGCTTCGCAACCTACAAGCGCGCACACCTGCTCTTCACCGACCTGGAGCGTCTCGACAAGATTGTAAACAACGAGAAATATCCCGTACAGTTCGTATTCTCGGGCAAGGCTCACCCCGCCGACGGCGCAGGCCAGGGCCTGATCAAGCGCATCGTCGAGATCTCGCGTATGCCGCAGTTCCGTGGCAAGATCATCTTCCTCGAGGACTACAACATGATTGTCTCCAAGCGTCTGATAACGGGCGTGGATATCTGGCTCAACACTCCGACACGTCCTCTGGAGGCTTCCGGAACATCGGGCGAGAAGGCCGAGATGAATGGTGTGCTCAACTTCTCCGTGCTCGACGGATGGTGGTACGAAGGTTACCGCTTCGACGAGAAGGCCGGCTGGGCCCTGACCGACAAGCGCACCTACACCGACCAGGGCCAGCAGGACAAGCTGGATGCCGCTACCATCTACTCGATGCTGGAGAATGAGATCATTCCCCTCTACTTCGCCAAGAACTCGATGGGCTACAGCCCCGAATGGGTACAGTACATCAAGCGCAGCATCGGTCACATCGCGCCTCACTTCACCATGAAGCGTCAGCTCGATGACTATATCAGCCGCTTCTATGAGCCTGAGGCCAAGCGCTTCGCCCGGATTTCGGCCAACAACTTCGCCGAAGCCCGCGAAATCGTGGCTTGGAAAGAGGAAGTCGCATCCAAGTGGGACAGCATCCATGTGATCGGCAGCAGCGTTGTCAACGAGTCCGAGGTGACCGGCGCAGCCCGCACCGGCGACAAGCTTGTAGCCGAGGCTGTGATCGATACAAAGGGTCTGGGAGATTCCATCGGCGTCGAGCTGGTTTACTACCGCGACAAGGATGGCCAGGAGGTTTATGACGGTCGTACCGAACTGCCCGTGATCAAGCGCGACGGCAGCGTCTACACCTACCGTCTGGAGGATACGCTCCGCGAAGCCGGCATGTTCCGCTACGCTCTGCGTCTCTATCCCAAGAACCCCGCCCTGCCTCACCGTCAGGACTTCGCTTACGTACGCTGGATCTAATCCGGACGTCAGAATATTACAATACAGACAGGGTTGCCGGAACCGTTCCGGCAACCCTGCCTATTTTGTGATATCGTGTATTTTTAGGGGCCAGCGATTAGAGGAGGAAGCTTACCTGGGCCTGGGTGCGGTTGTCGTGCGCGCTTCCGATTTTCGTAGGTCGCTTTATCCATAGGTCGAAAATGGGTGTTGGTTTATTGAATAACACCTGCGCGACCCGATGGTTCAATTCAAAATATTTAGCGCTTCCTGCCTTCCCAAGTTGACTTTGGCGGGGTAATGAGCGTCGGAATTGACGGCAATCGTCAGGCCGGCGTCCTTGATTTCGGGCCACCATGCGGCCGAGGGATAGAACCGTCCCCGGTCATGAATGGCCTTGGTGTTTATCTCCACAATCACGCCGGAGCTTTGGGCCGAGCTGATCACGTCGCGCATCAGCGCGCGGTACCAGCCGTTCTCTTCGATTCCCGGATCGATTGCCGACGCGTTGCCCGCTATCTTGTCGAAATGCCCCAGCACTTCGAAGCCGCCCAGTTCCAGCATGGTCAGCACCTGCTCGAAGTATTTCTCGACCACATACCGCAGGTCGCCGTGGTAGACGTCGCGCAGGTAGGAGCCGAAACGCCCGGCGCTTCCGTCGCAGTCGTAGGGGACGCCCTCCTGGTTGGGTACGAAATGCACCGACCCGATGCGATAGTCGAGCGGAAGTCGCTGGAAATAGTCGATATGCGGACCCCAGTCGCGACTCATGTAGTCGATCTCCATGGACGTAAGCACGCGCATGCGGCTTTGGTAAGCCTCCCTGTGCGCCGCCATCTCGTCAAGATAGGGCGGGACATCGGTTTTGGTCATATTGCAGGGCGACTCGACGCAGAGAGGGGAGTGGGGGGATACGCCCCATATTTCGAACCCCGCGTCGGCGGCGGCTGCTACCATCTCCGAGATGGGAGCGCGGCCGTCGCAGTATTGTGTATGGGAATGCAGATTGTACATGTAGGTGCCCCGGATGGCACCGGCCAGTTCTTCAACGGTCATTCAGCACTTAATGTGATTTGGTTGCGTACTCCGCGGAGGTATTTGCCGAAAAGGAACAGCAGCAGGGCAGTGGCACACAGAGCGATTGCTACGGCCGCCGTATAGCTGATTGCAAATCCGAACAGCGGCTGCGTCAGCAGGCTCAGTCCCTCGGGAGCGAAAATAATGTAGGTCACGGTGACGGCAGTCATGAACATGGCCGGCACGAGTGTGATGACGTACAGTTTGCCGTTGCGGGCCAGCCATACGGTGATGGCCCACAGGGTGAATACCGCCAGTACCTGATTGCACCATGCGAAGTAGCGCCACAGCACCTCGTAAGGCATCAGCATCGTCAGGAAACAGATGCCGAAAATCGGCACCGACACCGCCAGGCGCTTCAGTACGGCGTTCTGGTCGACATGCATGAAATCGGCGGCGATGAGCCGTGCCGACCGCAAAGCCGTGTCTCCCGAGGTGATGGGGGCGGCGATTACGCCAAGGATCGCAAGAATCCCGCCGATGGCTCCGAGCCAGCTCTCCGAGATGTTGTTCACCAGGATCGCCGGCGAGCTGTTGCCAAGCATCGCCTGCAGGCCGTCGTAACCGCGCGTGAACGTTATGGCGGCGGCCGCCCAGATCAGTGCAACAATTCCTTCGGCCACCATTGCGCCGTAGAATACCGGCCGGGCGTGACGCTCGTTCTTCAGACAGCGCGCCATCATGGGCGACTGCGTGGCGTGGAATCCGGAAATCGCTCCGCAGGCTATCGATACGAACATCATCGGGAAGATCGGACTCGATTCCGGGTCGGCCTTATGGTTGTAGAAGCCGGTCCACATCTCGGGCATGTCGCCCCAATGCGCGTACAGAGCGCACATGATTCCCACGGCCATGAAGAGGAGTGCGAAACCGAATATCGGGTAGAGCTTGCCGATAAGCTTGTCGATCGGCAACAGAGTGGCAAGCATGTAGTAGACGAAGATCAGTATTACCCAGAACGTCTTGTCAAGACTTTCGGGAGTTAGCATACCCAGCAGGTCGGCGGGATTGTATACGAAGACGGCGCCGACCAGAATCATCAGCAGCAGCGAGAACACGCGCATTGTGTTGCGGATGCCGCCTCCGAGTTCGGCGCCGACAATCTCGGGCAGCGAGGCTCCGTTGTGGCGCAGCGAAAGCATTCCCGACATGTAGTCGTGGACCGCGCCTGCAAAGATTGTTCCGAATACTATCCATAGGAAAGCCGCCGGTCCGAACATCACGCCCATTATCGCACCGAATATCGGCCCGAGGCCGGCGATGTTCAGGAACTGGATCAGAAATATCTTCCATGTAGGCAGAGGGACGAAATCGACTCCGTCGGCCATGGTGTGCACCGGGGTGACACGCGCCGCATCCTGCCCGAATACGCGCGATACGAAGGCGCCATATACGACATAGCCCGCTATCAGCAGGAGCAATGCGAGGGTAAAAGATATCATTTATTAGTTCGAATAAAGTTATGGTTTATTTCTCGGCTTTGTAGATGTCCGAGAGCTTCTTGCGCAGGGCCGTTCTGCTTGCCGCCTGCTGTTTCTCCAGGCCTGCGAGGCGCTGTTTTATCGCTTGCGAGGGCCGGTTGTGGTATTGCCTGCGCAGGTCGGAGATCTGATCCAGCAGGTCGTTGTAGCTGTCGAGATCGTCGACATACGATTCCATCAGGTCGCGTGCGCGGATGCTCTGAAAGTCGTCGTAGGTGGTATAGACACGGCCTCCCGGCATGGGCAGATGAAAATCGGCTTCCTCGTCGTCGTTGCCGGCCGGGATGTTGTCAATTTCCTCGAGCAGCGCGCTGTAGTCTTCGTCGCCCTGCGTGGAACGCCAGTCCCGGAGACGTGCGCGCGATTCCAGATCTTCCTCCTCTTCGGGATCGTAGTTCTTGCGCAGGTCGTTCAGCTTGTAGACGTAGACGGTGGTCATCCCTTCGGGAGCATCACGGTCGGTGGCGAACCAGCCGATGCCCCTCTCTTCGTCCACTGCCATCATATAGTCGTTGCCGGGGGAGTTGTAGGGCATGCCCAGGTTCTGGGGTTGCAGGAAATCGCCGTCCACGCCGTCGCGCGTGGCTATCATGAGGTCATATCCGCCCATCGATTCCGGGCCTGTCAGCGCGTAATACAACGTGATGCCGTCGGGCATCATGAAGGGGTAGGCCGCATCTCCGCTCTGGCTAAGCGATGTGAGGGCATGGGGCGCTGTCCAGCTCTTGTCCATCAGCTGCGAACTCTCGTAGATCACCTGCTGCCCGGTCAGGCTGTCGGGCGCCGCCCACAGCCGATAATCCCCGCTCTCGCTTGTGTACATATAGCCCGTGGCCGCATCGTCGTCCGCTCCGTCGGAGATCTTGCCCGCGGAAACCGGCAATCGGTAACGGCTCAGAAAATCGTCTTTCGCAACGGAGATGCTGTCCAGGATCACGAGCCGCTCAATGCGGTCAAGGCTGTTGCGCGCTATCGTAACCTCCTGTTCCAATCGGTCGATATCGTCGCGGGTCAACTCGTCGGGTCGCTTGTTGCGTGCCTGACTCAGCAGCCGTGCGGCTTCCGATATGTCGTAGTCCCGGTATGCTTCCCGGGCGCGGCTCAACAATTCCGTCGCTTCCGGACCCGACGATGCCGCCGGCCGACGCGCCGGTTTCTTCGACGCTGCGCTAATCGGCAGTATTGCCGCGCATATCAATGTCGCTGATATTATGATGCCTTTTGCATTCATCATTCCTGTTCCTGATTGATGAAATGCAAATTTAATCAATTATTTGCAAACTGACAACCTGGCATGCTCCGCGGAATATCACATTGTTTGCATCGTATTCCCAGTCGAGCGACCCTAACAGAATGGTGGATTTCAGGCCACGCCGCACGTATTTATGGAGAACAGGAGCTTTTACGGTCGCGGAGCTCCCTTGTGCCATACGGATGCAAAGTTTCTACAGCACAAGGGACTTGTTGTCTCGTAGATTATTATGGATCAAACTGGTAATGAAGTTGTTGCCTCGGAGAGGCTGTTTCTCGATAACCCCACGATGGACGTGGCAGCGAAGCTGGCACCGGCCTTCGTGGGGGAGGGACCGGAGCGATACGACTTGGTCGGAGACCATGTTTCTGTCCTGCCGGTTCTGCCTGATGTGACGATGGAGACTTTTCGCTTGATTAGGCTCCGTTGGTGGCCGAGATAAAACGGCGCAGCAGCTTATGGGTGAAGGAACAATTCGACAAATACCCCTTGTTTGACGGTTGGAGTCGCGAGTATTATGCAGCAACTCTTGCAGAAAAAGACAGCGCGGCTGTGATCGAATACATCAACACCCAACAGGAGCACCATCACGGGACTGAAGATTTTGAAGAAGAATTGAAACGATTTGTCGAGGACGCAGGTCTTACGTGGTATCCCGATATGGTGGAGGATTAGGTTTCTTAAGGCGAGCAACATGGTCTCCGACCAATCTGTGCTACGCCGGTCCGTCCCCACGAAGGCCAGTGTCAGCTTCGCTGCCCCGTCCATCGTGGGGTTATTGAGAAACAACCTCTCCGAGGTATTTGCTTTATTGCCAACGTAATACACACCACACGACGACTTCATTGCTTGCCTGTGCCATGAAAATCTAATATTACCTAATTACATAACTTGAGTCAGATTAGTAAAGGTTACCATAAAGTTACACGATTACAAATTTATTAGTTTGCGTAAATTAATTTAAACAAGTTCTAATTTGCACAATTTTACTCAAATTGTGCATCTGGTGTTAAAAAGTAAGAATTTTTTGTTAACTTTGCACCGTTTATGGGCAAACTTTGCACGTGTCATAGGCGAACTTTGCTCATACAGGCAAGAATTTCATAAAACAATACATATGAGTCTGAACATTATCGTAATGGCAAAGCAGGTTCCGGATACCCGGAACGTAGGCAAGGACGCCATGAAAGAAGACGGGACGATCAACCGCGCGGTGCTGCCGGCGATATTCAATCCCGAGGACCTGAACGCACTGGAGCAGGCCCTGAGACTTAAGGACAAGTATCCCGGTACGAAGGTTACCCTTCTGACCATGGGTCCGGCGCGTGCCGCCGAGGTGATCCGCGAGGGTCTTTATCGCGGCGCCGACAACGGAATAGTTCTGAGCGACCGCGCGTTTGCCGGTGCGGACACGCTCGCCACTTCTTACGCGCTCGCTACGGCGGTCAAAAATATCGGCGATTATGACCTGATTCTCGGAGGCCGTCAGGCCATAGACGGTGATACCGCCCAGGTCGGTCCGCAGGTGGCTGAGAAACTCAACCTTCCCCAGGTCACGTATGCCGAGGATATCGTGGAAGTCGCCGATGGAAAGGCTACGGTGGTCCGCCGCATCGAGAGCGGTGTGGAGACCGTACGCGTGCCTCTGCCCGCAGTCGTTACCGTTAACGGTAGCGCCCCCGAGTGCCGTCCCCGCAATGCCAGGAACGTTCAGAAATACAAATACGC
>JAQXIE010000046.1 GCA_029007645.1 Bacteroidales bacterium | reverse complement strand
TGTCGCCCGGCTTGAGGCTGGCGGCGTCGGTTACGGCATGTCCGTTGACGCGGGTTATGCTGTAACCGCGGCTCAGCGTGTTCTGCGGGCTGAGGATTCTGTGCATGTCCTCGAGACGTGTCAGACGGGCGCGGGCATTGTCGAGCGAGCTCCGGGCAGCCGCGGCTATACGTCCGGCAATTACCAGCAGGCGTGCGTCGGCTGCGGTTGTCTTGCCGCCAAGGGCAGTGGACAGGCTCGCGGCCAGTCGCTGCAGGGCTACGCGTTCGCTCATGGTGCGTGTCACGACCGTGGCCGGCAGCGAGGCTTCGATCTGCGCCAGCCGCATGTGTTCCCCTTTCATCGCCTCGGAAACATACCGGCCTATGCGCACCGAGCTGTCATAGACCTGCCGAAAAGCGTTGTCGAGCTGCTCCACAAGCCATGCGGCCACAGCTGTCGGGGTCTTGCAGCGCACACATGCGATATCGTCCAGCACCGTGCGGTCGCGCTCATGGCCGATGCCCACCACGACCGGAATCGGGAACGTGGCCACACGGCGGGCCAGTTCATAATTGTCGAATGAATTGAGGTCGGTTGTGGCACCGCCGCCACGGATGATTATGACGCAGTCCCACATGTAGGCCGTTTGCTCCACCCAGTCGAGCATCCTCAGGACCGACGGCGCGGTGTTGGCACCCTGCATCACAGCGGGGAAAAGCATGGGATAGAATACGAATCCGTAGCTGTTGGAAGCAAGCTGGTTGGTAAAGTCGCCGTATCCGGCGGCTCCGGCGGCCGAGATCACGGCGACGCGTTGCGGCAGCAGGGGAACGGGCAGACTGCGGTTGCGGTCAATTACCCCTTCGCGGGTGAGGCGCGCCAGTATCTCGCGGCGGATACGCTCGGTCTCGCCGAGCGTATAACTCGGGTCGATGTCGCTGATGACAAAACTGAGGCCGTACACTTCGTGGTGTGTGGCCGAACCGCGCACCAGCAGTTTGATTCCCGAACGGAGGTCGCCACCCGTGGCATCCATGAATTTGCGACGCAGGGGCTCGTAAGTGCCGCGCCAGATCATGGCCCGGATCTTGGCCCGTATGCCGCCGTTGTCATCCTTCTCGACAAGTTCCATGTAGCAATGGCCGCCGTTGGGACGCACATCGCTGAGCTCGGCAAGAACCCAGGCCGACTGCAAGTCGGGATTCATGCGGATTGTATTGGTGACGCGCCGCTGGAACTGCGACAGCGTAATATAGGCGTTATTCGGCTCCATTCACCTCACCCAGTTCGCGCAATGCGCCGGTTGCGGGGTCAAAGACGGCATACGACCGGGATTTGCGGTCGCTGAACAACGAAGGATTCAGCCCGAAATTCACGCCATACTGACCCAGTTCCACCACATCGCTCCACAGCTTGCGGCCATCGTGCGACAATGTGACGCGCGCCGATCCAGGAATCTTGTACATCACGGCATCCTTGGGCAGCTTCTTCTCCTCCCCTTTCTCATTGACGGGCATTTCGGCCAGCACCTTGTCGGAAATTGTGATTTCCACGGGATCGCCCGAATAGTCGTCGGCCGCGACCGGGCCGGCGAAATCGCTCATCCGGAACAGGATAGCCTTGCTGGCCTCGCCGGGAATGTAGGTATAAGTGCTGACTATGGTGTCGGTCTGCGAATATCCGGTGAATGCCGAAGTAAAGGCACGTTCCTGACGTGCAAGCGAAGCCAGCATCAGTTCCAGCTGACGACCGTCGGTGGGCATGGAGTCGGCCGTGCCGCGGGTCAGGCTCACCTTGGCATCGCGCACCTCCATCAGATTCTCGGCAAGCATCTGAGCACGCTTGGCCGACGAACGCGACGAAATGAAATCCTCGTTGACATACTGCAGGAACTCGTTCATGTCGATGCGGTCGGAAAGCACCGGGGCGTCTGCCTCGGTAACGGCAGGAGCCTCAACCTCTTTGTTTATGGCCAGCAACATATTGTCGTCGGCCACCGACATATAGGCGAGGGCGCCCGGTTTGAGCTGCATCAGGAACTTCGAATCGGGATCGGGCACTCCGCAGGGGGTGACGCGGACGTTAAGGATCTGCCACCGTTCGGCGTCCTCGGTTATAACCTTGTCGGTGCCGATATACTTCTTGGCATACTGCCAGTAAGGGCCGGCCTGCTCGAGGGTTCTGCTCACCGTGACCTCGACGCGCAGTGCCGTTCGCGGCAACGAATAAACCAGTCCGTATTCATTGTGCTTGTCGGCCGTGAGCGTCCGTGTCTGCTGCGCCGGGGCAGCCAGGCATGCCGTGGCGAGGAGCGCGGCAACTGTCAGTCGTTTCATCATAATTGTAAACTGTTTTTCTTCCTGGATTCGAAGAGTGACCGGATGGCGCGGCCAGCATATTTGACGATATCGGTGGCCACCATGCCGAATTGGCCATATTTCCCGGCGGCCATATCGCCGGCGAGGCCATGCACATAAATACCGATTGTCGAGGCATGCTCGGGTTTGTATCCCTGGCTGAGGAAAGCGGCGATGATGCCGGTCAGGACATCGCCCGCCCCGGCCGTAGCCATTCCGGCATTGCCCGTCTTATTGAAGTACACCCGGCCTGTGGGTCGCACCACAGCGGTGTAATGTCCTTTGAGAACGATGATAATATTGTACTGCCGGGCCATGTCGATGGCCGTGCGGAGGCGGCTCTCGTCGCTGGAATGCTCGCCGAACAGACGGTCGAATTCACCCACATGGGGCGTGATGATGGTTTTGGAGGGGAGCATCGTGAGCAGGGCGGGACGGATGGCGATGCAGTTCAGGGCATCGGCGTCGAGCACCAGAGGCATCGTGGCATGCTGCAGCAGATCCTGAAGCGCCGTGATCGTCGCGTCGTTGGTACCAATGCCGGGACCGGCCACAACGGCCTGATGCCGATGGCGCAGTTTCATCTCGGTGATGTAATGCTCGTTGCGGTCGGGTTCGAACATAGCCTCGGGGAAGGCCGTCTGCAGAATAGGCATACCGCAGTGGGGGCTGTGGACCGTAACGAGGCCGGCGCCGGCGCGGAGGACAGCCTGCGCACACATCACGGCGGCGCCCATCATTCCGTATCGGCCGGCGAAGACCAGCGTCGAGCCGTAGTCGCGCTTCGCGCTGAACGGGTCGCGCGAGTGCAGCAACGAAGCCACATTGTATTCGTCGATCACATAGAAATCGGTCGGCGTGTCCTTGATTTTCTCCTCGTCCAGATCAATGTCGAGCAGCTTCCATTCGCCCAGCACGGGCGCCGACTCGCGGAAAAAGAAGGAAAGCCGCGGCAGCTGGAAAGCGAGCGTCAGATTGGCATGAATTATGTCGCGGCGGTTCACCTCGGCATTCCATTCGCCGAACAGGCCCGAAGGCAGGTCGATCGACACCACGTATGCGCCCGACTCGTTTATGTAACGCGACACGGCGACGAATCCGCCCTGCAGCGGCTTGTTAAGCCCCGAGCCGAACAGACCGTCGACCACCACATCATTCTCGCACAGATAGGGAGGGGTGAATTCCCGCGTCACCTCGGTGAAATCCACACCGTCGATCATGATAAGCTTCTTACGCTCCTCGTCGCAGTCATGGCTCAGCTTGCCGGTCACATTGAAAAGAAAAATCTCGACATGGCGGTAGCCCTGTTCCATCAGCATCCGGGCCACGGCCAGGGCGTCGCCGCCGTTATTGCCCGGACCGGCCATCACCACAAACCGCTGGCTGGGCAGAAACCGCGAGATTAGCTCGATGCTGACCTGCAGCGCAGCCCGCTCCATCAGCTCGATCGAGCTGATTTTCTGACTCTCGCAGGTCGCCATGTCAACAGCATGTATGTCTTGGGAATTCAGTATTTTCATACGTTCAGAATCCTATCGTGTGTTCAAGAATACAAAAATAACAATCATCGGCAACTTATGCAAATGTAGTTTTTAAATCCGGTTCTTTTGGGCACCCGCAAAAAAAGATGGCTGTCCGGCGCGCGGACAGCCATCCTGTATTTCAGAGTAAGATTACCCGTTGCTTAGAGCGGGCAATTACTCAGCTTTGCCTTCGGAGCCAAGCACGTTGACAATCTTGTGCTTGTAGAGTTTCTCCATCTCGTCGCGAGCCGGGCCGAGGTATTTGCGGGGGTCGAACTCAGCGGGCTTGTCATGGAAGACCTTGCGGACAGCAGCGGTCATAGCCAGACGGGAGTCGGAGTCGATATTGATCTTGCAGACATCCATCTTGGCAGCCTTGCGGAGCTCCTCTTCGGGGATACCGATAGCGTCGGGCAGCTTGCCGCCGAACTCGTTGATGATGTCGACATACTCCTGGGGAACGCTGGAGGAACCGTGGAGAACGATGGGGAAGTCGGGCAGTTTGGCCTCAACAGCCTCAAGCACGTTGAATGCCAGCGGCGGGGGAACCAGACGGCCGGTCTTCGGGTCGCGGGTGCACTGCTCGGGAGTGAACTTGTATGCACCGTGGCTTGTACCGATCGAGATAGCGAGGCTGTCGCAACCCGTGCGGGTAACGAAGTCGATAACCTCGTTGGGGTCGGTGTATGTGTGGTGGTCGCTGCTGACCTCGTCTTCAACGCCGGCCAGAACGCCCAGCTCACCCTCAACAGTTACGTCGAACTTGTGAGCGTAATCAACAACCTTCTTGGTCAGGGCAACATTCTCCTCGTAGGGCAGGTGGCTGCCGTCGATCATTACGGAAGAGAAACCGTTATCGATGCAGTCCTTGCAGAGCTCGAATGTGTCACCATGGTCGAGGTGAAGCACGATCTGGGGATGCTCCCAGCCCAGGCTCTTGGCGTACTCAACGGCACCCTGTGCCATGTAGCGGAGCAGGATGGCGTTGGCGTAGTTGCGGGCACCCTTCGATACCTGAAGGATTACAGGCGATTTCTCGTCTGCTGCAGCCTTGATGATGGCCTGGAGCTGCTCCATGTTGTTGAAGTTGAATGCGGGGATTGCATATCCGCCGTGTACGGCCTTTGCAAACATCTCACGGGTGTTGACAAGACCTAAGCTCTTATAATCTACCATGATTCTTATATTGGGTTTATCTAATATTCCTGTTTCAGACCAGCAGTAATTCCATCCGTCGAGCAAGTGGTTGCGTCAGGGTTTTCGCTTGCCTGTTTTCAATCTGCAAATATAGAAATTTTTCTCCATTCCAACAAATCCGGCAGAGTCACCTGACAAGTATCCTCAAATAATAGCGGAATGGCAACCGATGTCGGCAATAGAACTAGCGGCCATATCTTAAATCATTATAAGTCTGAACAAATGGCCACTGGTAATGATAATAACTGTCGGGATCTTTATATCTATTATTATTGTCGTTTTCGTCCCAACCGCCTGTGGGATAACCACGAGTGCCTACCACATTTCCATTTTGATGGATGATATATATTGCCGGGACAGTGGTCTTTTCTGCATCCTTTAAAGTTGCTTTTTTGTTCATATCGATGATGAAATCGGAAATGTCTTTTCTCCAGCTATCCTTTGGGAATCGGATTGTGACATATTTTATACCCTGTGCGGCAGCTAATTGTCTTGGAATAAAAATCCATGCAGCTTTGCAAGGAGGACAGGAGTCGTATCCTATGACTAATATCACGGTTTCATGGGTCTTATTAATGCCGGTGGCTGGGTTGTAGACCTTAGCCCGAACGTCAGATACCGACAGGATTTCCCATGAGGACATATATTTCGGCAACGCTCCGTTGTTATCCGAGGCATAAGCGTTCAGCGACGTCAGTATGCTAACCATTGCAGATATTAACAACAATTTTGAAAGTTTCATAGGCATTGCATTTTATTGAAGGTATATTAGTTAGATTATTCGTTGCCTTATATCGCGCTAAGTACAAAATTAATAAATTAATGCAAAGTAGCAAAATAATGCAATCCAGAAATTTTTTTTACACTTTTTGCGTGCTCCAAAACGGCAAAAGATAGTAATTATAATAGCAAAAATTATTGATCCACTCTCAAAAAGACTAAATAATATTTATAAACTGTCGTTGCATATTCCGGCGAATGCATCCCCGGCGTTCCGGCGGTAACCACCCATTTTTTAGCACGCGCGTTAACGCCACAGCAAATATGCTCCGCGGCCACCGTGGGCAGTATAGATGTAAATCAAACGAAGCAGCCATTTGCGGATTGGGCTGCAGGTGGTGGACCGCAATGTCCTGTCAAGCAGCTTGCGGGCGGCTTCCCCATTTCCTTCCCGGCGGTAATGGGCGGCAAGTATCACCCTCCGGTAATCCATCATTTCCCGCAGCCGCCGGTCAGTGCCGGCATCCGCCGATATCAGATCGATCACTTGTTCCCATTGGCCCTGCTTGCTGCCGAAGTCGGTGCCGGTGATCGATTCTGCCTGCCTATAAATCTTGGCTCCATTCCTATGCAGAAATGCCACCCGCGGATTGTGGCGCAACAGCCGTATGCCCAACTCCCAGTCGTCCCATACCATAAGCGACTTGTTCCATCCCCCGGCATCCTTGATAAACTTTGTCCGACAGATATAGGCTTGCGTGCTCAACAAGCTGTTGAAAACCTGACGACGAAGCGGATTCCCCTTTTTTATCGGCAGAGTGAAGGTACGGCCGTTCAGGTCCACTAATTGCAGGGGGAAGCATACGAGGTCAGCAGCATCGCCAAGAGCCAAAGCGCCGCTCAGCGTGCCCGGCAGCATCTCGTCGTCGCTGTCGAAGAAGTAGACCCATTCCGTATCGACGATGTCCAGGGCGGTCTGCCTCGCCCGGGCAGCGCCACGCTGCTCCTCTTCCATCAGGTTAACATTAAGCCCCTTGTCGTCGGCATGACGACGGACCCAATTGCGCACCACGTCCTGTGTCCCGTCGTCCGAACCGTTGTCGACCACATAGAGATTCAACGGCCGCACATCCTGTGCCGCTATCGAGTCCAGACTCCTTTCTATCAGTTTCGCCCGGTTCAGCACGGGTACCACCACGCTGATTTTAGCCTTCGTTTCCATTTTCATCACTTTTCATCAACGACCGGAGCCGCCATATGCTGTAAGCCACCGACAAGAGGCAGAGTCCTCCCATCGCCAGGTAAGCCACAACGCCTTCGCCCTGCAATGAAGCAAGCAACGCCGCCGCGCACAGCAGCGTGCCGAGCAGGTATTCCCGGCATACCGCACCGCTGAAACCGTAGTCGTAAAGACGATGATTCACGGCATAGTATATTCCCAGCGACAACAGATTGACAACGACCACGGAATATCCGATTCCCTCGAGCCCCCACAGATAGAAACTGAGCATGTTGCCTCCGATGGTCAGCACATTGGTCAGTACACCCTCGAGCAGGAAGAACACCCGCTTGTTGTTCTTGGCAAAAGATATATAACCCAGCGGGAACTGCATGGCACAGAGAAATATTCCGAGGCCCATCCAGCGCACCAGCCCGAGCACGGGCATAAACCGGTCTGTAAGCAGCAGCCTGATCAGCAGGGGTGCCGTAAGAATCATCGCAATGGCGAGGGGAGCCATGACCAATACCACAATCAGCGACTGACGGTTCACGACATCGCACATCCGGGCATTGTCGGAGGCCACCTTCGACAATCGGGGAAAATATTCGAGCGATAAAGCTGCGAATACCGCACCCATATACTGGCTTGTGATGCTGTTGGCGGACTGGAACAAACCCACGGAGTCAACGCCGCCTATCCTTTCAAGAAAAATATTGAGCACATACGTACCGATAGTGCCGATCAGATCGCTGGCCATCAGGACGAACCCCAGAGCCAGGAACTGGCGCACCATACCCCGGTGCTCCTTCCAGCTGAACCTGACATCGGGGCGCAAGCTCCGGGTGTTCCAATAGTAGAACAGGAAGGTAGTCAGGGAGAGGACAACGATAGCGGGCACGATACCCTTGTCGCCAAAGAAATAATAGAGCGGGACACCTGCCACCAAACCGGTCAGGGCGCCAACGAGCGATGACAGCGATATGCGTCGCACCTGCCGCAGGCCCTGCATCAGGGCGAAGCGTACGCCTCCGGCCAGGGTGAAGAATACGGCCACGGCCAGCAATACGAACTGCCAGGCATAGTCGGGCGTATGGAAGGTCAGCTGGCTGAGCCATCTTGAAAACAGCGCGCAGAAAATGGCACCGCCCAAAGCCGTGACCCACATCAGCCGGTAGACCACGGCCAGCA
>JAQXIE010000045.1 GCA_029007645.1 Bacteroidales bacterium | reverse complement strand
ATGCCGTGTCGAAAAGGAGACGAGCGATACGATTGCCGGTACCACGGGTGAAGTATTTGTCTAGCGTCTTTACAATCTGGTTGTCTGTAATGTAGAAGCCCTCATACTTGCTGTTATCCTGAATATCCTTGAGGATATCGTAGTAATGACGGGTATAGTCAAAGAAAGGTTTCCCTGCGATAATCGGGGCATTAAGCTGAAACGCATTTACCTCGCGGGTACCCGACACAAATGGCATTGCCGAGGAATTGACCATATTGGCGTAAGAAAATGCACTTTTATAGAATTGGGCAAACGGGGTACGGTCCGATTTGGTAATGCCTTTGAATTTGTGTAGGTTCCGTTCATCGAGTATATCGGCCCAATTCCCGTTGAGCCATTCCTTCAGACGATAGAGATAATCGCCGAAGAAAGAAGCCAGATCGTACTGAGGAATCTTCTCCCAACTTCTGACAATCTTTTCAGTCTGAATGTCATCAACGTCGGTCATCTCGCGCAGATGGTAGGCTTTAAGCAGGTCGTGGGGATAGAGTGCTTTACCTCGAGCATTCTGGGAGTCGAAAAACTGGAATGCTTCAGAAATGTCGTCAGTGATTATAACAATAAGTTCACAACGGTTTTCGACATAATCCTTAAGGCGTCTGAGGGATCGCTCGGATTCATATTTATCCTCTTCATCTCCCTTCCTGATTAATCGACGTCTCAGGGCGTTCAGATTATTAGGAATATTTCTTCTGCTGTCAGGATTGGCTGACAAACTTTGTTTAAGGAACGGGATATCGAGGACTTCCGGATTCTTTGAGGCCCTTAGACCCTCATATATAACATAAAGCAACAAGCTGAAAGTTATGGTTCGTTGCTGTCCATCAACAATATTGTAGATCGTCTTTCCTTCTTTTGTTACTTCTTTATGAAGAATAAGCGTTCCAACGCGGTAAATTTCCTTGTTTTCATTGCAAGCCTCCGTAATGTCATCAAGCAATTGAATAGCATTGCGGACAGACCACTTGTAGGGTCTCTGATACTCGGGTATGCAAAGATTTACATCTTCGATCGGCTTGTTGTTACGGTCTTTGCTTATTCTGTTTCGCAATAACAAGTCTTTGATGGTTGATATGGATAATGTCAGATTATTCATTCTGGTATGCTTTAATCAGATTCTGCAGGATTTCGGGGCGGTTGGTGGTTATGAAGTCGATGCCATTATCAATGCACCACTTCATGTCTTCCGGCTTGTCGACGGTCCAGGCGTTAAGCTTGAGGCCGCGCTTGTGGCAGTCGGCTATCCATTCAGGATGTTTGCGCAAGATGTCGATATAATAATCTATACCAGCCCCGTGCATATATTCTATTTGCGCAGGCATGAAATCGCCATTGAGATAATATACGGGGGTTCCTTTAGGCGCGAGTCTGATAAATTCGCTGAATGCCTGAGGCGAGAATGTTATATACTCCATACGGTCCTCCAGTCCATAATCATGAGCTTTGGCGAGGATAGCGCTTACAGCAGTTTTTTCGCGGGATCGGCTGTCATGGACCTTGAGCTCGCAGATAAGACGTGTATTCAGCGACTTAGCAGCCTCGAAGAGAGCGTCGAGCGTTGGAAGCGACTCACCATTGTCGAGCCGGAGTGCCAACACCTTGTCAGATGGAGAGTTTTGAATATCCACGCCACGGAACTCGGCATCATGGTTTACCACCAACACGCTGTCGGCTGTCATCCACACATCAAACTCCGAGCCATAGCAACCAATAGAGTCTGCCGTGACAAGCGAACGGATAGAGTTCTGGGCCGATCCTTCGACCTGCCAATAGCCACGATGAGCGATAACTTGCGGGGACTCCCCTCTCGCCAGAAGGCTCAGGCATCCCATCGCAGCCAAAATAATAATCCTCAATTTCATATCCAATAATTTTAATACCGTCCAAAAATTGCTTGGTGTAGATTGATTACAGTTTATCATCCTCCCCAATAACAGCAGTTTCTTGAGTCGCCTTTCAGATAGCGTTCTCCAGCTTCAGAAGATATTGCTTTGCAGCGAGGCCACCGCCGTAGCCGGTCAAGGTATGATCGCTGCCGATCACGCGATGACATGGAGCGAATATGGATATTGAATTGGCTCCGTTTGCGTTTGCCACCGCACGTACAGCATTCGGCATCCCGATCTTACGTGCCATTTCGCCATACGAGATAGTTTCTCCATAAGGTATTGTAAGCAGACATTCCCATACTTTCTTCTGGAAATCAGTTCCAACAAATAGCATCGGCACATCAAATTCCCGGCGCCGTCCGGCAAAATATTCGTCAAGCTGGGTAACGGCGCAGTCGATTACTGCAGACAAGCCTTCTACGAACTCAGCATTAAGTATGCGTCGCAAACGGTTGTTAACACTATCACAGTGCTTTTCCACCTGCCAGTCGCAAAGGCACAGCTTGTCACCGAAAGAGCCTAGCATAAGTCTCCCGCACGGCGATTCATATATCCGGGTGATAATTCTATTCATTGGTTCTTTGTTTATATCTGTCCCGATGATTTTTAATATATTCATTGTAAAGTTCGTAAAAATCCCCGACATAACCAATTAAGACGGAAATATCTTTCTCTTGAAGTTTTTTGTAACTTTGCAGCATGCAAAGAGATCAACTTGACTTTGGGAACGAACGGATTGGACGGCTGTTCAGACAGATGTTCTTTCCGACATTGGTTGGTATGCTTTTCAATTCGCTGCTCAATCTCTGTGACGGCATGTTTGTTGGCCATGGAGTCGGCAGCGACGGGCTTGCCGCCATCAATATTGTAGCGCCTTTATTTTTGCTATGTACCGGAATTGGTCTGATGTTCGGAATCGGAGCGTCAGTAATTTGCGGCATACGCATGGCCGAGGGAAACATCAAGGCAGCTCGAATCATCCTGACGTAGGCCATAATAGCCGGAGGCATTATCTTCGCTATTGTGATCGCATTGTGTCTGGGCTTTACCCGTCCCATACTTTACGCGTTAGGTTGCAGTCCTGCTCTGGAAAATTACGCTACCGACTACATGTTATGGTTGATGCCGGGTCTGATCTTCCTCTACCTGCAATGCGTGGGGATGAGGGCCTGAAAGGAGCAGCAATCGCCACATCAATCTCTTGCGGAGTCGGCGGCCTGATGGTTTTGGGTTACCTGTTATTGGGAGCACGGACGCTGAGACTTTATAGGCTGAAATGGAGTGTCAAGTCGCTGCGTCTGTCGCTGCGCAACGTGGGCTATATGGCACGCATAGGACTGGCTACATTCATAGCCGAAGTCGCTATGGGCGTGATGATGGTATCAGGCAACTACATGTTCATGTCATACCTGGGCGAAGCGGGCGTGGCGGCTTTCAGTATCGGATATTGGCGTCGGATATATTATTTCGAACCGGAACCGCTCCGCTAACCGCATATAGATAAATAGAAAATGATCAGATGGCCTGGCCAAAAGCATCATTTAAGAAACTCTTTGTTTTACCGGCGATGAAGCCAGAACTGGCGTTCGGGATCGGGAAGTTTTTCTATGGCATAACGAAGAGCCGTGCGTGGCATATCGGCAAAGTGAGCATCCAGGAAGTCCCTCAGTACGTCAGGATCTTTCTTCCCAACTTCGCGCAGCATCCAGCCTGTAGCTTTATGGATGAGATCATGTGGATGATTCAACAACTTTTCGGCCAGACGCAGGGTGTCTTCAAATTGGTTCTCGCGGATAATGCGCCAAGTGGTGACAATTCCGATGCGTTGTTCCCAAAGATTATCGCTTGACACAAGCCGGTCAAGAACAGACCTGTCGGCCGACGGGCGCACAAGCCATTCACCCAGAATCTTGGGACAACTCAAGTCTACAAGATCCCAGTTGTTCGCCTGACGTGCATGCCGTAGATAAAATTCGGCAATCAGGTCTTGACGTTCGGCATTCTTCTTTGCAGCCTTCATTTCTTCGACCAGAAGCAGAAAACCTGCAAGCCTTACTTCATGCCATTCTGAGTACAGAAGTATCTGAATTTCAGAGAATGGCACCTGCAGACGCGCTTCTTTTACAACCAATCGCGTTTTCGGCACCACCAGTCCCAGGAACTTATCGCCTTCGGCATATTGTCCTTTGCCGGTCTTGAAAAATTTCGACAGCTGACGAGACTTAGCCTCGTCAGCCATCGAAATCAGGCATTCAATTATTTCTTCAGCGGTAACCATGCAGGAGAATTACTTCAGGCCTATCAGTTTTTTTGCGACGGCGGAGCGCAGAGTACTGTTTGCGTCATCGCCGGCATAATCCCAATACATCGCGCCTTTCAGACCATTTTCGATGATATAATCGCATTTGATCGAAAGTGAGCGGACATTGTCGTAGCTGAGCACGAGTTCGCCGTTGGCATTCTCCATATAGGGAGATTTAGCAACGTCATCCCAGCGTTCGGTGCATCCGCTCAGTACATGTATATCCTTGTAATCCACTGTCTGTGCATAGGGACTCTTGCCGTGACCATAGAAAGGCATTCCGAGCACAAGTTTATCGGCGGGGACACCCTTCTTCAGATGACGTTTCACACCTTCGTCGCCGCAGATCCAGCCCGTGTGTTTGGAGCGGTACAGGCCCGCATTGTGTTTAGGGGCATTTTCCATATCATAGGCCATGATATTTACAAAATCCACATATGGCATAATGTCGGCAAGATCGATGTAATCGCCGCTGACAACTGTTGCCAATGTCAACAGATGGTCGGGACCGATGGCCTCGCGAATATCCTGTATGAGCAGCGTATAGTTTTTGGTGTCGTTGGGAGAGCATGAAATCAGGCCGCCGGCATCGTTTCCGGGGAATTCCCAGTCAATATCAATGCCATCGAGGTTGTATTGGTCAATCACGCGTTTGCAGTCCTTTGCAAACGAACTGCGGTTCTCGGCATCGGCAGCCATTTCGCTGAACCGGCCGCTACCCCATCCGCCAACCGACAGAAGCACCTTGAGATCCGGATTATTCTTTTTCAGATTGGCAATCTGGCGAAGACGCTGATCATTGTCAATGCGCACGCCTTTAAAGTTATCAGTGACATGACCGAAGGCATAGTTGATGTGAGTCATGTAGCGTGGATTGGGCATCACCGATGACCAGGATGTGACATAGGCCACAATGATCTTGCCTGTCGGAGGTTCAGGGTCAGGCTCGGGTTCAGGGTCCGGTGTGGGATTTACGATACCTGGATTGTTGTTGCCAGGTTTTCTTGGCTCGTCGCCTTTTGAGCCGCAGCTGCCCAGGAAAGGCAGCGAAGCAGCAATGAGGCACACGAGTGCCGACTTTAACATTGAATGAAATTTTAACATTGATATAGTTATTAGTTGAGTTTTAGGCATCGTTCCTTAATGTCAATCGGCCGTCTTGCGGATTCGCGAGCCGAATCGCGTATAGATAAGCATCATTATCTCGCAGACTACTAGCACTAACCAGGACAGCACCAGACCGATCACGCTGTCGGGTTTGGATAGAATTTGCCCAATTACACGCCATGCCTCCGTTGAGTCAAACGACCGCTCGTCAGGCACAATTGAGATTTTCATTAGATAGTTTCTGATTAGTTGTTGATTGCAAATTTAAAGAAAAATCTCGTATTTTTTGGTATATTTGCAATGAAGATGTCTAATCAGCCTAATCTTTTACTGACCACACACCTTGATGAAACCTTTTAAAACTCTGATACTCATAACATCCGCTCTGTCAATAACAATGGTTGCTGCGGCCGATGCCACATTCGAAGAGCAACTTATTCGCTCAGGCCATATACACACTCCCCTTCCCCTTGACACTATCAACAGTCTGGAGCATGTAGCTTCGCTAAAGCCAGTTTTGGCCGAAGAACGGCTGGATATGTACGATGGATGGCATGTATCGGGACTCGGCACAATGACCAAAGATCGAGATAATGGTATCGTGGAGCTGCGATATGCGACATTTACGGGCCGTCGCGCCACCGGATCGCCTGACGATCCGGATTATGCCACATACGGCGGAGCATCGCTTTCTAAATGGCTTGACGGCCAAGACTTAAGCGGATATAACCGTCTGGCTTTTGACATCAGGCCGGTTGCTCCGGGGCTGCGTGTGGCCAACATGAATCTTAGCTTTAACAATGGATCGGCCCCGCAAGCGGGATATAACCCTCCTACAGGTGCGCATCTCATCAATCTGAAGGAGGGCCGGTGGAACCGCTGCTATCTTGAGATAGCCGATCTGCAGCGCGACAGCATGAAGAATCTGGACTTTTATGTCACGTTGAACGGACGCGATCAGACCACTCCCGACAGTATTGTCTACCAGATTGCCAACCTGCGGCTTCAGAAGATTGCGGAGCCTGAAAAAGTTTCGGGATGGGAACCGAAGGAGAATGTAATCGTATATTCGATGACCGGATATGACACGCGGGGACGCAAGACGGCATTGGTCAGCGAAAGCACGGCCCTGAGCAATCCCAATTTCACAATCACAGCCGATGGGCGCACAGTGCTCAGCGGTAAAATAAAGGTTCAGAATACGAGTCTGGGAAGAATCGGAGAAATCGATTTTACGGAAATCAAAACTCCGGGCATATATGAAATTAAAGTGGGTGATCTGACAAGTCGACCTTTCCGAATTGGTAAAGAAGAGATCTGGGACAATTCGCAATGGCGTGTACTCAATTACATCTTCGGACAGCGCTGCGGATACGATGTGCCGGGCATTCACGGCAAATGCCATACCGACCTCTATGCCGTGCATAACGGGATGAAGCTTCCCTACAGCGGAGGCTGGCACGATGCCGGCGACCTGTCTCAGCAGACATTTCAGACAGCCGAAGTGGCCTATGCGTTGATGCGCGCGGCCAGGAGTGTCGAAGAGAGAAATCCGGCACTGAGCGCGCGACTGCGTGAAGAAGCCCGATGGGGACTGGACTTTGCACTGCGCACTCGCTTCGGCGACGGTTACCGGGCCTCGAGCATGGGCCTGCTGATCTGGCAGGACGGCATTCAGGACTCCTTTGACGACATCACGACGGTCCGCGTACAGAACTTACCTGTCGACAATTATACCTATGCGTACATCGAAGCCTATGCCGCCAGGATTTTCGAAGACGATTCGGGACTGGCGGCGTTGCTTCGCCGGGTAGCCATCGAGGATTTCGACTATGCCGAAAGAGAGTTCTCACGCAACGGGTTGGGAAACTGGCGGACCATGATGGAACACACGTACAATACATCGATGAGCCAAATGATGGCGACGATAGCCTGGTCGGCTTCACAGCTCTATGTCCTGACCGGCAATCCCCGCTATGCCAACCGAGCGCGTCAGGCTGCCGACTATATGCTGGATTGTCAGCAAACCGAACCTCTGTCGAAGAAGAATGACCTGCGGGGATTCTTTTACCGCGACCGTGACCACCGCGTGCCGGTTCATTACATCCATCAGAGCCGCGATCAGATTTACATGCAGGCTCTTGAGTCTCTGCTCGCCACGCAACCGGATTCTCCCGATGCCAAGCGCTGGCTTGAGGCTGCCCGGCTGTATGGCTCGTACGTCAAGGGGCTTATGCGGTATACGGCCCCTTACGGCATGATACCCTCGGGAGTATATCGCGATGACGAATATAAGGATAACGACAGTTTTGAACATCTGCATCTTTTCGCTCCGGACAATGCCGAGGAACTGTACAAGCTGCAATTCGCGAATGGTGTCAAAGTGGCCCCGCATTTCTCAGTTCGTCGCTTCCCGATATGGTTCAGCATATTCAACGGCAATACAGCTATACATACCTCGACCGGAATATCAGCGGCAATAGCCGGCCGCATGCTTGATGATCCTGAGTTAAGCGACATAGCCCGCGAACAACTGTACTGGACAGTCGGTAAGAATCCTTTTGCCCAGTCGCTGATTTACGGCGAAGGACATAACTATCCGATGATGAACAGTTTCTCGTCGGGCGAGATCACCGGCGAGATGCCGGTAGGTATCCGCAGCCTCGGCAATAGTGATGAACCGTACTGGCCTCAGATCAACAATGCCTGCTACAAGGAGGTATGGGTGACATCAGCCGGCAAATGGATGCTGCTGCTCTCCGAACTGGCCGAAAAAAATCTGATTCCCGGAGTCAATTCGCGGAGATCAGATAGCCGAGATATAGCAGGATGAAACCCACGACTATGCTCAGCGCCACATATCCCAAACAAATGGGGAAACCGGATGACTGAAACAGCAGATAATTCTCATTGATAAATGTAGAGAACGTTGTGAATCCGCCACAGAAGCCCACGGTCAACAGCAAACGCAGTTGGGCCGCATGCTCTGAAGCCGGAGCATAGCGGTTAAACAGGCCATAAAACAAGCCGATCAGTAGACACCCCGTTACATTCACAGCAAAAGTA
The DNA here is from genome assembly GCA_029007645.1 of Bacteroidales bacterium. Lineage (GTDB taxonomy): Bacteria > Bacteroidota > Bacteroidia > Bacteroidales > Muribaculaceae > Lepagella. The sequence continues at coordinate 5,348 of JAQXIE010000045.1, read as the reverse complement.
CCCCAGGGAAACATAGATGTCTCCGACACATGCGACTGCACAGCCTTCCCGGCAACAAAGCGGCACACGCCGCCAAGTCCGCTGCCAAGAAATACCATCAGAATGTTAATCCAATTCACAATAATCTCTTATTGATTGAGGCCTCAAAAATATGAAATTCGGCATATATACTAAAAATAAGAGCCTGACTGAGTCAGACTCTTAAGTGAGGTTCCAACCAGATTCGAACTGGTGTAAACGGTTTTGCAGACCGGTACCTAACCACTCGGACATGGAACCCTTTTGCGACTGCAAAATTAATACAAATATTCGGATTGTGCAAGTATATCCGTCAAAAAAACCGTATTCCGATTAATGGCTAATTAAAAAATACAGGATAGAATGGACCTTTCAATGATTCAACCGGGTGAATGTCATAAGGATGCGAGAATATTATCCAATTCCATCATGTCGACAAGGACAGCTCTGGGTTTTCCGCCCTGGCTCGGCCCGACGATATGGGCACGTTCCAATTGATCCATGATTCGTCCTGCACGGTTATATCCCAATGCGAAACTGCGCTGTATTGAGCTGGTCGAGGCATTGTTGCTGCTGACCACGGCGCGTGCCACCTCCTCGAAATAAGGATCGCGCTCACGCATTGTGACCTCTCCCCCTTTGGGTTCCTCGGAATTGCTAAGCATTGGTTCCGGAAGTACATACGGACCTGTGGGGTATGGTTGTTTTGCCACATAATCGCATATCTCCTCAACTTCGGGAGTATCGATAAAGGCACATTGCACACGGACCATCTCGGAGTTGTTGAATATCAGCATATCGCCCCGGCCTATCAGCTGCTCGGCTCCGGGCGAGTCAAGAATAGTGCGTGAGTCGACGCTCTGCGATACCTTGAATGATATACGCGCCGGGAAGTTTGCCTTGATAATACCTGTAATTACATCGACCGAAGGACGCTGGGTGGCCAGGATGACATGCATACCCACGGCACGGGCCTTTTGGGCCAGACGCGCTATAGGCATCTCAACGCTCTTTTTGAGTTGCATGATCAGATCGGCAAACTCATCGACCACAACCACAATATAGGGAAGGAATTTGTGACCCTGAGTTTTATCCAGCACGCCGTCCTTGATCTTGTCGTTATATTCCTCGATATTGCGCGTATGGGCGTTCTTGAGAAGCTGGTAGCGGTTCTCCATCTCGATTATCAACGAGTTGAGAGTAGCCTCGACCTTCGACATATCCGTAAGGACGGGTTCGCTTTGCGGATCTTCGACATCTTCGGGAATCATTGCCATATAATGGTCGCGCAACTTATTGTATAGGCTAAATTCCACCTGCTTGGGGTCGATCATGACAAACTTGAGTTGCCATGGAGCCTTGCAATAGAGCAACGATGAAATAATGGCGTTGAGTCCTACGGATTTACCCTGACCGGTGGCACCGGCTACAAGAAGGTGTGGCATTTTAGCCAGATCGGCCATATATACCTCGTTCGAAATGGTGGATCCCAGAGCGATGGGTAATTTGTATCTCGTTTCCTGGAATTTTTTTGACTTTATGATAGTCCGCATCGAAACGGTCTGCGGATCCTTGTTGGCAACCTCGATGCCTACTGTTCCTTTGCCTGGAATCGGAGCGATTATGCGCACGCCGAGAGCGGCAAGACTCAAAGCGATATCGTCGACCAGACGGCGAATCTTTGCGATCTTCACGCCATTTTCCGGAACTATCTCGTATAGAGTAACCGTCGGGCCGACAGTGGCCTCGATATTCTTGATAGGAATGCCGAAATCCAGAAGGGTCTTTTCAATCTGCTGCTGGTTGCGCAGCTGTTCTTCAGGATCGACGTCGATACGTTCCTTTCCCGGCTTGAGCAATTCAATGGGCGGGAAACGGTAATTTTGCGATTCGTAGATATCCACTTCCGTCTGGAACTTCTTTTTCTCCGCCTCGCCTATGGAATTGACGTTTACGACCATCGCGCCGCCTCGGCCTACATTCTGCGGCTGACTGTCGGAGCTTTTCTCGGCATTGACAGCCGGCGCAGTCTCGCTGTCATTCTCAGGATCCGTAGCAAGTTCCGGCGCATCGTCTTCAACAACAGCTGAATAAAGTTCCGAATGGTCATCATCGACATCAGCTGCATTGTCGTCAACATCTGGTACGCTGTAGAGCGGCGCATCGTTAGGCGCATCATTATTGGAGAACTGCACCTGATTGTCATCGGCAGGAACTTCGCTGTCATTGACCGGCTGTATAACGGTAGTTTCACCGGCCTTGATGTCGTCAATCTTTTCCTGTGCACGCATGCGTCGAATTTCCTCTTCGCGGGCCTCACGTTCGGCTTTTTCGGCAGCTGCGGCACGCTTGCGCTCCAGATGCTGCCGACGCAACTTCATGATCCAACGGAAGAAATCGCTCAGACATATCACAGCAAAGAGTGAAATCATGAACAGAGAAAGCAGCCCAGCTCCGGTCCACCCTATAAAGTTGACTATGAACTCATTGACATATCGGCCATGATAACCTCCCCAATTAACGGGCGAATGAACGCCGATTGTTGTCAACCCGATTATGAGCGACACAGTGATGAGAACTATCAGGCACTTGATTGTAAAGTTGACGCTTTTGAATCGAGGTTTGCCTATAAGCATCTTGAGGCTCATGGCAAAGAACCACACGACAATCACGAGCGATCCGAGGCCGAAACTTTCATTGATCAGGAATTCCGAAAGTCTGGCACCTCCTTCACCTCCGGCGTTGGCGACCTTGCCTGCATTTCCGATACCCGTTGAATTGATAAGGCTCTGATCTTGTACACAAGTCACCAGATAAGAGCAGAAAGAAACAAGCAGATATACGGCAATGCACATCAGGAAGATGCCGAAAAGCATTCTGGCCGACGAGCTTGTGAGCGCGGCGTAAAGCCTATCCATAAAATTCGGAGACGTAGACTCGGCTTTTGGCTTTGCCTCCGGTTTGGCCTTGGCTTTTACACGTTTTGTGGTTTTCTGCACTTTCCGTCCTTTGGCCCGTTGCAAGGTCTCGGGGTCGGCCGCTTTGGCCGGCTCAGCAACAGGTAGGTCGTCAAGCGATGACAAGTCGGGGGAATAATCTGTATATTGGTTCATTATGTATTCAACTATCAAAAATACTGATTCGGCACGGAATCGGCAGTATTAACATTGCTGGCAGGACTCTGAGGAAGAGTGTCTGGATTAGTGATCTCTCCTGTGTTTTGATTTACAGATTTCAGCGAGTCGGCTGCACTTTCGATTTTGTCCGGCTTGCGTTTTACTTCAGCTTTCAGTTCCGACGCACCGAGTTCAAATCCAGGGGCAGTTGCGAAATAGACAGTCTCATGGCCCTCCTCGCGATTGACGGCGCGGTCACGTTTGCCGGGAATCACGATGACAGGCATACCAGTATGCACCAGATTCACAAGCTCCATGATATTCTCGTTGGTGATTCTGATACAACCGTGCGATACGCGGTGACCTATCGACCAAGGAGCGCGTGTGCCATGAATGCCTATCTGAGTAGTGACAGGAATATCCAGTCGGATGAAACGAGGACCGAACTGGCCCTTCACTTTGGAAGTCTTGCCGTTGTCGTCGGTGAACAGCCAATCGGTGCTGTCATAGATGCCTTTGACATGGAAATAACCTTCGGGAGTACGGTTGTCTGCCTTCTTGTGCTTGTCTCCATATTTCTTGGAGCAGGCCATGCCATACGTCTTCAAGGGGATGCCGTAAGCATCGTAAAGGATTACCTTCATTCGGGCCTTGTCGACAATAATGAATCCGTCCTGCCCTTCCTGGGCAAGTTTATCAGCATACTCGGGACTTGCAGCACGAATAGACGGTATAACCCCGTCGGCATACTCAGGCTCCGTAAAATCAGCAACCGCCACAGTGTCGGACGGCACTATGGTGGTGTCATTCAAGGGAACTGCCGTGTCGAGTTCCGCTATGTCAGTGGTCGTGTCTTCGCGAGCGTTATCCTGCGCTTTTCTGCAACAGGGAGTTAACAGCATCAGAGCTATGGAGACAACGTATAAGCAGCGTCTGTTCATCTCTGCAAATTTACAAAAAAAATATCAATATTGAAGGAAATTTTGTAAATTTGCATCACATGACAAAAACGGCATATGTTACCATAGCAGTGTTGGCCATCCTGTGGGTATGGCTTGCATGGGGAGTACTCAAGAACGGCATAACGTTATATTCGCTGCTGATCGTAGTGATGGCGGGTATAATAATATTTGTGCCGGTATGGCGTAAATATCATAAGGACAAGTAATTAATGAAACTGCTCGATAAAATTGACAAGCCCGACGATCTGAGGAAACTGGATGAATCCGCGTTGCCGCAGGTATGCAAGGAAATACGCGATACCATCATCGCGGGACTTGCGGACAATCCGGGGCATTTCGGATCGAGCATGGGCGCAGTGGATATCATTACGGCGTTGCATTATGTATTCAATACGCCGCGCGACAGGATAGTGTTCGACGTGGGGCACCAAGCCTATGCACATAAAATTCTGACGGGACGCCGGGAGGCATTTTTAAGCCAGCGTACGCTGCATGGCATCAGCGGATTCCCGACACCCTCCGAAAGTGAATACGACACATTCACATGCGGGCATGCGGGCAATGCCATCTCGGCGGCATTAGGTATGGCCATAGCCGATATGAACACGCCAGGCGAAGAGGATCGCAATACAGTCGTACTGATCGGCGATGCGTCGATCGGTAACGGGCTGGCGTTCGAAGGTCTCAACAATGCGGCCATCAACCCCAACAATCTGCTGATCATATTGAATGATAACGATATGTCGATATCGCCGAATGTCGGTGCATTGCATCGTTATCTTTCGGAGCTGACCACATCGAGCGGATATAATCGCTGGCGATACCGAGTCTACAATATGTTCAAGCGGCGCGGGCTGATCAATGATGTCAAGAAGGGTCGCGTGCTGCGGTTCGGTAACGCATTAAAATCGCTGATATCCCAGCAGCAGAATATATTCGAGGGCCTCAACATTCGTTACTTCGGGCCCTTTAACGGCAACGATATCGGCAAGGTCGTAAAAGTGCTGAGGGAAATCAAGGACATGAAAGGCCCGCGGATATTGCATCTGCACACAGTAAAAGGATACGGTTACCCGGCTGCCATGGCCAATCCAAGCGACTGGCATGCACCGGGCAAGTATAATCCCGATACAGGCGAGCGGAAGAAATCCAGCTCCACAACGCCAAAATGGCAGGACGTATTCGGCAGGACGTTGCTGAAACTGGCGCACAAGCGGCCTGAGATTGTCGGCATCACGGCGGCCATGTCATC
>JAQXIE010000044.1 GCA_029007645.1 Bacteroidales bacterium | reverse complement strand
AATCCGCTAAATCACAATTTTTGTATTAAATTCGCGCCTTAGAACCGAAAATGTAATAAAAAAGATGGAAAAGCAGGAACGCATAGAATATTGCCGGAGTCTGAAGGGGAAATACAATTGCGCGCAGGCAATCGCGCTGGGGTTCGCCGACATCGCCGGGCTGGACCGGAAGACGCTGGAGCATTGCACCATGGCCTACGGCACGGGTCTGGGCACGCTTGACGGCACCTGCGGCACGCTGCTGGGCGCCGGGATGGTGATCGGGCTTGTGAGCGCCGACCGGGCAGAAGCCCGGAAACGCATCATCGAGGTGATGAACGCCTTCAAAGCGCGCAACAGTACGGTAACCTGCCGGGCACTGAAGGGACTCGACACGGGCAGTCCGCTGCGTGCATGCCCCGACTGCGTGGCCGATACCGCCGAATTCCTGCTCGACGTGCTTGAGAAGGAGGCAATCAGCAAGTAAGCCGGTAAGCCGGTCAGCAATCTTCGACGCCGGGCTTGGGAGGTTCGAAATTCGAGAGGAACCGGTCGAGTTGCTCGGGGGAAACGACCTGATCGTCAGGGCCGGAACCGCCGCGTGCGGCCAATCGATCCAACAACACCTGCCTGGGAGCCTGCAAGTAAACAAACCGGCATTCCGCGCCGGCTTCGGCGCAGATGCGGCGCGCCTCGTCGCGCTTGGCGCGCTTGCACATCGTCGAGTCGACAACCACCCGGCGTCCCTGGGATAACAATTCCCGAAGGCGCCGGAACATCTCGGCCGTCGCCGCCGGAAAATCATTCTCCGGCCACGCTATATGGTCGACCGACAACACCTCGTAACCCTCGCGCTCAAGCTGGCGGGCCACATATGTCTTGCCCGACCCGCTGACACCGCACAGCAGCACAACCGGCACACCGTCGGCCAGCGCATGTCGCCATTCCTCTTTCTGTTCCATACCATTATAACGTCATCCCGGCCAAATTCGTCAATCCGCGCCGTGATGATACGAAAAAATTTGGCGAATTGCTGAAAAAGTGCTAAATTTGCAACCGCAAACGAAATCGGGGTGTAGCACAGTTGGTTAGCGCGCTACGTTCGGGACGTAGAGGTCGGGCGTTCGAGTCGCCTCACCCCGACAGAGAGCAATACAAACGCCTGTAAGCAAATTGCTTACAGGCGTTTTATTTTTCCAGCCGGGACAAAAACGGAGCGACGGCAGTCAGCTATGGCTTGCATTTGCCGACAGGAGGTTCTGTCAAGGTGATTCTTACCACCGTAGTAATATCAAGGCTGCGTTGGATTGCCTCGTCGAAATGGTCCATGAATTTGGGCAGGAATCTGGTGCATAACAGTCGGAGCGCCTCGATCTTTTCGGAATCATCTTCCACTATTTCAGCTTTGCCGAGAGCTATGGCCGAATGAAAATATTCCGTAAAGTTGTTTTTCTCTTCCTCATACTTGGGAGTGCACTTGCTCACTGCCGACAGGCTGACGACCGGGTTATGTCTCAGGCAGTCAAGTTTCTCGCCTTCCTCAGCGCAATGAAAATAAAACGTATCGTTATCCTTGCGCACCAGATTTAACGGCACTCCATAAGGGGAGCCGTCAGGTCTCGTCATGCTTACCGTAACATAGGGAGCCTTATCGAATACATCAAACGCCCATTCCGCATCCTTTTGCCTCCGGGCCTTCCTCATTGCCTTCATAAAACATCAATCTTTTACCAACGCAAATTTAACAATTCTTAGTTAAATAACGATTACGATTGTTGCACATTCAGCATAAAACAATTATCTTTGCAACAGCGGTTACAGTAACAGCCGTTGCTATAATATGAAGTTCTACGACAGAGAGATAGAAACCGAGACATTACGACGCATCGAATCCACCGCCAGGGAGTACGCCCAGATGACTGTCATTACCGGACGAAGACGTATTGGTAAGACAACGCTTATCAAACACGCTTATGAAGGCAAAGAGCTGATATATTTCTTTGTTGCGCGCAAGAGTGAGGCGCTGCTGTGTCAGGAACTTTCCGACACAGTGCGTGATATGCTTGGCGAAGACTTGGGAGACTTTTCAAGTATGGCCCGCTTGTTTGCATCGATTATGCAGATAGCGAAGCGGCGGCATTTCATACTCGTTTTTGATGAATTCCAGAATTTCAAATATGTAAATGAAGCATTTTTCAGCGAAATGCAGAATATCTGGGACAGCAACAAGAATGAAGCCCGGATAAATCTGGTGGTGTGTGGCTCGATTTACTCAATGATGACGAAGATATTCGATGACAAAAAGGAACCCCTTTATGGTCGTGCCACTTCCAGAATCCGTCTTCGTGAATTTCCTCTGGCTACACTTCGTGAAATAATGCGGGACAACAATCCGGATTACTCCCCCGATGATTTGCTTGCCATGTATATGATTACCGGAGGAGTCGCTAAATATGTGGAACAGCTCTACTTGCAGAAGGCGTTCACAAAAGAGAGGATAATCGAGGCAGTACTGTCATTCGGCTCCTATTTCATCGACGAGGGAAAGGAACTTTTGTCCGATGAGTTCGGCAAAGATTATGGGAATTATTTTTCCATTCTGTCGGCAATCGCCGGAGGTTTCAATGAACGCGGAGAAATCAAATCCTACACCGGAGTAGAAGCCGGAGGCTATCTTGACAAGCTGGAGAACACCTATGATCTTGTGTATCGCTACCGTCCCTATCTTGCGAGTGAGAATAGCCGCAATGTAAGATACGGTATCAAGGACAACTTCCTCAATTTCTGGTTCAGATTCATATATAAATACCGGAGTGCTGTGGAAATTGGGAATCTTGCCTATGTCAAGGAAAAGGTACTTGCCGACTATTCGACATTCTCCGGATGGATTCTTGAACGCTATTTCAGGCAGATGTACCGTGAGACAGGCCTATATAATATCGTGACAAACTATTGGGAGAAAGACGGCAGCAATGAGATTGATCTTATTGCCGTCAACGAGGCCGACCGAGAAATAGTGATCGGAGAAGTCAAGCGTAATCCACGACGTATCGACCTGCATGGTCTGGAGCAAAAATCGTATAATATCATAGCAAAGCGCAAGGGCTGGCACATCGGATATGTTGCCCTTTCACTTGACGACATGGGAACAGACCAGCGCGATACAATTTAGTCGGAGACCATATTTCTACACTGCCTGATGTGACGTCGGTTTTGCGAGTATTATGCAACGACTCTTGCAGAGGGTCCTTTAGGATAGCCATTATCGCCTTCGAGTCGCTTATCAAGCTTGCGATGGTTCTTGGTTATGCTGCGGACGTCCGCAATCTGTTCGGCATACCCAAATTCGACACTATGGAAGAACTTGACTTAATTCGCCGAAAAAGCGGCGACAAAAGAGCTTACACTAAAAATACCACGGAATGAAAAAGACCGAAAAGCTAACTGTCAAGTTTCGCGAACCGCCTGCTCGGAACTTTTACGCTACGATATCAAAAAAAAAGCAACGAGACCCAAACAGCAGTAATCACAGTAATAAAGTTGGTTCCCATTTTTTATATCAGGAAATATCTTCAGGCGAATCTTTGTACTGGCTTGGGGTGCATCCGAACTGTTTCTTGAACGAGGCCGAAAAATGAGACAGACTGCAGAATCCGGTAAGTTCGGCTATATAGGTGAGTTTCTCGCGGTCTTCACGAATCATTTTGGCTGCCCGATTGAGCTTATATGTGCGGAAGAATGCATTTGGCGTCAGACCGGTAAGTTCTTTGACCTTATAGAAAAATTTGGATCGGCTTATGGCGAGCGCATCAAGCAACGGCCCCAGATCGAGTTCGGCGTCGCTCAGGTGAGAGTCCATCCATGCGTAAAGTTGCTCCATAAATTTCCCGTCGTACGACTGCATCACCGGTTGCTCCTCGATATTGAGCGTGGTAGCCGACGACAAGACTCGGCGTATCTTCTCTCGGTTGGACAGAGTGGTCTGGATCAGCGTCTCAAGATATTGCGGGTCGAAAGGTTTGACCACATACGCGTCGGCGCCGGCCGAAATGCCCTGCAGCTGATGCTGTGGAGAACTCTGTGCTGTAAGCAGTATCACCGGCAGATGGCACAGCATGGGGTCGGTCTTGACCTTGTGGCAGAATTCATATCCGCTGATACCATGCATGAGTATGTCACTGATTATCATATCGGGGCGGATATCTCTGATTTCGCCGATGGTCGTATTGGGGTTGGTGCGGCACACTACGTTGTAACGGTCTCGGAGCAGCAGTTGCATGAAGTGGAGCACCTGAGTGTCATCGTCAACCACCAGAATTGTCGGGGCAGACTTTGCTGCCTCGGTGTTTTCGGCCAGTTGCGTGTCATTATCGAGGGATTGTCCGGCGGAGGGTAGAAATTCGGTAACTATGGCCTCATCCGGGTGCACAGTAGTTTCATTGGTGACCATGACGGGGATGACGAAAGTAAAAACAGAACCGCATGGGTCATTGCTTGTGCATTTGATGTACCCGTGATGCATTTCCACAAGTGCGCGGGTATAGCATAGACCGATGCCGGTGCCCCATCCGCCCTGCATTTTCGGATTCTCGATCTGATAGAAACGGTCAAATACCGACTGTTGCTTATCGGCAGGGATGCCGGTGCCTGTGTCGGCAACGGATACTTGTAGCCAGCGCTCGGCGTCGGCGTCGGCACATTCGGGGAAAGCTGCAACAACATTCTTTCTATCGGTTATGCCGACAGAAATGCATACCGCTCCCCCTTCGGGGGTATATTTGATGGCGTTCGATACCAGATTGGTGAGAATTTTGTCGAATTTATCGTCATCGACCATAATACGTATAACCGGGGCCCCGATAGTACGGGTGAATTTGATGCCCTTCTGGCGAAACCCCATGGCGAAACGTTCTATACAGTCGTTTGTGAGTGCGACCACATCATATTCGGCCACCTTAAGTCTGAGCATACCGTTTTCCATCTTGCTGAAGTCGAGCAGCTGGTTGATAAGCTTGAGCATACGGTCGGTATTAAGCCTGATGACATTGAACAAAGCTGACATGCCCGAGATATCGGTGGCCCGAACGTCTAACATTTTGACTGCACCGTAAATCATGGTAAGCGGGGTACGGAACTCATGCGAGATGTTTGTGAAGTATTTCATATTCATCTCGTTGGCGTGCTTTTCCTGTTCACGCTGGAGAGTGATGCTGCGTATCTGTGCTTTGTTGCGGCGGATATGTCTGACGATGCGCCATGCACCCCACGCAATAAGCAGTGCGCACAATGGGTATAGACCGAATATAAGCCACTTGTTTGCCCAGAGAGGTGGCGTCACTTCCACAGGTACCGTTTTGGCATCAATGACATCGCCTGCTTCATTGACGGCGCGCACCTGCATGTTGTAACTGCCGGGAGGGATATGGGAGTAGTAGGCATAATCTTCGTTTTCAAGCGAATGCCACTGCCGGTCGAGACCGTCAAGGAGAAATTCGGTCTTATAGCGGTTGAGGTGACCGTAGTCAAGTGTGGAGTAATAGAAGTATACACCGCTGTTGTCATGGGGCAGCGTAACGCCGACTATGCTGTCACCCTCCATTGCGACGGGATTGCCACTGCCCGAAGGGAGCAGCTGCTGGTTGGCCGACACATATTCCATACGTATGCGTCCCCGCCTGTCGGGCTTGACATCTCCGGGTCTGAATACGGTGAGCCCTCGCGTAGCCCCGAATATGAGCTTGCCGTCAGCAAGGGCCACGGCACTCTTGGGCGAGTAGGTGTCGCTTACGATGCCATCGTCGCGATCGTACGCTATGAAACGTCCCGTGCGTGGGTCAAATCTCACCAGTCCGCGCAAGGTTCCTATCCATAAATTTCCCGATCTGTCGACCGTCAGGCTACACATCTGACCGCATACATTTGGATCGTAATGAAATAAGACCTTGCCAGAATCTGGATAAATATGCATAAGACCCTGACCATACGACACACCCCAGGCTGTACCGTCGCCGGCAACTATCAGATCCATACACACGACGCCCGTGCTACGCGAGCGGGGTATCTCAATCTGACGCGCATCTCCGCTCCTGACATCGACCACATATACGCAGCCGGCATATGTGCTGACTATTATGCGGTCAGAGTCAAGCCTGCGTATGGTGTTGACAAGACCGATATCATTCAGGATCTTTTCGGGTACAGAGGCGGCACGTTTCAGTCGGTAAAGATCCTGGTCGTGCTCAAACCAGATATTACCCCCCGAGTCCTCGCCGACAGTGTAAGTATGCATCGGAATGCGGCGGAGAAGATTCAGGCGCCCGGAACCCGAGACACTGCATTGCGCTATGCCATGGTTGGTCACCAGCCATAAGTCGCCTTTGCTGTCGACATAGCACTGGTCTATTTCTTCACCCGGAATTATATGCGACAGCGATGCCTGTACGGGTATCCCATCAGCTCCGACGTGCCACAAGAGATGGTGCGCCTCGATGACGAAAAGCTCACCGGCGCGACCGGCGGCAATGTTGGTGATGTCACGGTTGCTGAAGAAGTCGGCCAACGCCGAGTGACTGCGGAACGGAGACCTCTGGTGATACACCACGTCATATCCTGTGCGTTCAGAAGCCACCCAGATGTTGCCATGCGAATCGAGGAGCACTTTCGAGATGTTGTTGAGCGAGTTGTGAAACGGGAATTGCGGGTTATCGCGCCCGATGATATCGCCCGTAGCCACATCCCATAGAAACATTTGGTTGTCGGCGGCATATATCATCACTGCCGATTTGCCGTAAGGTGTGACTTTTTTCACCTGCATTCCGGCCAGAGTCTGTGCAACCCGATCTTCCTTCGGGCCTGAGCAAGGAGCAGATGCGTAAACGCATCAAGAACGAGCGCCGCGTCGAGCTGTTGCTCGAAGAGCACCGGTTCTACGATCTGCGTCGATGGAAAGACGGTCACAAACTCGCCGAACCGATCATGGGCATGAATATCTACAATGACAACGTGTCTCTCCGATACGAAATCTCCAAAGTAGAAGACCGCGTGTTCACCGGCGAACATTATTTCCTGCCCATACCTCTGGCCGAACAGGAAAAGAATCCTCTGCTCAAAGAATGATACTTTTTAAAAGTATGAAACATCCAACTAAGTTCTCGGCTATGGCTTCCGGCATTTTGCTGACACTCGGCATAACCGCGGCAGGGGCACTTGTGCCCCATACCGCGGTTGATGCCGGAGTCGAGGCGAGGATTGACTCACTCATGGCCGCCATGACCCTTGAGCAGAAGATCGGGCAGATGGTGCAGCTCGAGGTGAATATGATTACATATTCCGATCACGGCTACAACCACGACAGTCTCGGTTTCCGCCTCGATTCTGACAAACTCGACTATGCTTTCGGCACCCACTATGTAGGCTCGATACTGAATATGCTCGGAGGCGTTCACGCTTCCGACCCACACACCTGGAACCGCGTTACCCGACAGATTGTGGACGCCTCGCGTCGTCACGGCGCCGGTATTCCCTGTGTATACGGTCTTGATCAGGTGCACGGCGCCACCTATTCGGCTGGTGGCACTCTTTTCCCCCAGCAAATTGGTGTGGCGGCTACCTTTAATCGATCTCTGGCCCGACACATGGGTGAAATTTCCGCTTATGAAACGAAAGCCTGCGGAGTACCCTGGAATTTCGGGCCAAACTTTGATGTGGCCCGTAAACCATCCTGGCCACGCCTTTATGAAACCTTCGGTGAGGATCCCTATCTGGTGGCACAGATTGGCGTAGCATATCTCTCGGGTCTGCAGGGCACCGATCCGAAAAATATCGGCCCCTATAACGTAGGAACCTGCCTGAAACATTATCTCGGTTACGGCATACCTGACAACGGTATAGACCGTACGCCTGCCAATATCTCGGAGCACGAACTGAGGGAGAAACACTTCGAGCCATTCCGTCGGGGCGTTGAAGCCGGTGCGCTGGCCGTGATGACGAACTCCTCGATTCTCAACGGCATGAACGGTGTGGCCAACCGCCGTTATATCACCGAGTGGCTCAAAGACTCGCTGCAGTTTACCGGTGTTGTGGTAACCGACTGGGGAGATATTGAAAACCTCCGCATCCGCGACCACATAGCCGACACTCAGAAAGACGCCATCCGAATGGCCGTAAACGCAGGTGTCGACATGATGATGGTGCCGTCGCAGTTCAGCTACGGTACCCTGCTGAGGGAGCTGGTGGAAGAAGGTGATGTGACCATCGACAGAATAAACGACGCTACGCGTCGAATTCTGCGCATGAAGCACCGTCTGGGACTCTTTGACCGGTCGCATCCCGAACTCTCGGACTATCCCCTTTATGGCAGCGACGAATATGCCGCCGCTGCACGTCAGACAGCCGTAGAGTCGGCCGTGCTGCTCAAAAACGATAACCAGACTCTGCCCATTCCCACGGGCAAGAAGATATTGGTGTGCGGCCCCAATGCAGACACTATGCGCGGACTCAACGGCGGCTGGTCTTACTCCTGGCAGGGCAGCAACGTACAAAGTTTTTCCTCTTCCTATTCCACAATTCTTTCGGCAATGAGGGACAAGTTTGGATCAGAGAACATCATATACGAACCGGGGGTCACCTACAATGAAGAAGGTGACTGGCAAATGGAGAATACACCCGAAATAGACCGTGCAGTAGCCCGTGCCGCTGATGTTGATTACATTCTGGCCTGTATAGGTGAAAATTCATATGCCGAGACTATCGGCAATATAGCAGACCTCTCGCTGTCATCAAACCAGTCGGCCCTCGTCAAAGCCTTGCAACAGACCGGCAAACCGGTTATTCTCATTCTCAATCAGGGAAGGCCACGAATAATTCGCGATCTTGTGCCCGGTGCCGACGCCATTGTCAACATAATGCTGCCAGGCAACTATGGGGGGCTTGCGCTTGCAGATCTCCTTGCCGGCGATCAGAACTTTTCAGGTCGACTTCCTTTCACCTATCCGTCGTATCCTAACTCACTTACCACATATGATTATAAGGTTTGTGAAAAGCGAGAGACGATGCCCGGAACTTACAACTACGAAGCCCATACAGACGTTCAGTGGTGGTTTGGTCACGGATTGAGCTATACGACTTTCAGCTACGACAACCTTTGCGTAACCTCTACTGACTTTTCGCCTTCAGATACAATTACGGTGAGCGTAAACGTTACAAATACAGGATCGCGTCCCGGCAAAGAAACTGTCATGCTTTATTCTTCTGATCTTTTTGCATCGATTATTCCAGACAGCAGAAGACTACGCGCCTTCGACAAAGTGGAACTTGCTCCGGGACAAACCGCAAAGGTAACCTTTGCCATTCCCGCCACCGACCTGGCATTTGTCGGTTCCGACGGTAAATGGCATCTGGAAAAAGGTGATTTTACAATAAATGTAGGCCCCCTTAAACAAACCCTGACATGCAGGGAGTCAAAACAATGGAATACATTTTAATTCGACATATGAGGAACTTTTTGAAATTCATTTTTTTGGTAGTACTCAGCCTGACGGTATCATTATCGGTTTTAAGCTGTGGTGAAAAAGATATTCCGCCTCACAACACCGATCAGAATGATCCCTCAGGTGACGAACCCAAGCCTGGTGATGGGGACAAGCCTGGTGATGGGGACAATCCTGGTGAGAATCCGGAAACCGCTGAGATAAAACAGCTTGAAGCATGGCTCGAGAATATCCAGTTAAAAAACGGACTCCTGACCAGTGTCGAATCCGGCAACAATGTTTCGTTGTACGACAATGCCCTCGCGGCACTGGCATTCATTGCCACGGGACATTATGACCGTGCGGAGGCCATACTCGACTACTTCAATTCACGTGTGAAGTCCGAACTTTGCAACGGAACGGGTGGTTATTATCAGTTCAGAAGTGTTAACGGCGTCCCCTCGGGCAACAGATGGCTTGGCGATAACGCCTGGTTGCTGATAGCCATCAATAATTATGCCGCAAAAGTAGATCCCGACCGGTATTCGACAATGCAAAAAGAACTTGACGGATGGATTCGTTCACTGCAAGATACAGACGGTGGATTGTGGGGTGGTACCGACGGAGCAAAGGTTATTGCCAAAAACACAGAGGGGATGATAGATGCGTACAGTGCCGTTTGCGGATACGACGACTTCCACAAGAAATTGCTCTCGCATCTGAGAACCAAACGCTACGATAATCGCGACGGACTTCTCGTATCATGGCCCGGCAACAAATATAAGTATGCCCTTGACAACCATTCGTGGGGATACTGTACGTTTGAGGATTTCCCCACATCGGTTCTCGACAAGGCCTCGATGTATTTGAACACTCAGAAGACCACCGTCGGTGGAATAACCGTAACAGGTTTTGCCCCTGACATAGACCGGGATATCGTGTGGCTCGAAGGTACAGGCCAGATGGTTGTGGCATACCGGAAAGCAGGAGATAAGGCCAACGCCGACAAGTATCTTGCCGAGATGAAAAAGACCCTGATACCCAGCCAGCGTTATGATAATTGCTGTGGCCTGCCATATTCGTCTAATCCCGGCACCACGTATGCCTCGTCACAGCTTTGGAGCGGTGCCGACACCAACATATGCGTCTCGTCAACAGCCTGGTACATATTTGCCCTCCTGGGCTTTGACCCGATGGAAGTCACCTACTCTCGCGGAACTCCGGCATCCGATAAATTCTGGCTCTGAACCGTCAATTCCAGTCATCCTGTGACTTGTAGAATCACATTATTCAGACCAGATCTCATATCTATAAAAATGTAATGCTCTGATATTAGAAATAGTGAGTTTCGGGCATTCGAGTCGCCTTACCCCGACTCAAGTTTTGTGAATGTTTATGAATCTTCCGGTTCATGGACATTCTTTATTTCTCATTGCTCGACGGCGGATTGGTGGCGGCAGGTTTGTTGTGGATTTTGCAAAAATGTAGTAATTTTGTGAACTCAAACAAAATATAGAAATGAGCGAATTCAAAAGGACACTTGTGACGACGGCACTGCCGTATGCGAACGGCCCCGTACACATCGGGCATCTGGCCGGAGTATATGTACCGGCCGACATCTATGTAAGATATCTTCGGCTCAAGGGAGAAGAGGTGATGATGGTGGGAGGCAGCGACGAACACGGAGTGCCCATTACGATCAAGGCACGTCGCGAGGGAGTGACCCCGCAGGATATCGTTGACCGTTACCACACGCTGATCCGCGATTCGTTCAAGGATTTCGGCATCTCGTTCGACGTCTACGGGCGCACCACGAGCGATACTCACCGCCGCACGGCGTCCGACTTTTTCCGCCGTCTCTACGACAAGGGAGAGTTCATCGAGAAGACGTCGCAGCAGCTCTACGACCCTGAGGCCGGACAGTTCCTTGCCGACCGCTACGTGACGGGCAAATGTCCTCACTGCGGTGCCGAGGGCGCCTATGGCGACCAGTGCGAAGCCTGCGGCACATCGCTGAACGCCACCGACCTCATCGATCCCCGCTCGGCCATCACCGGCGCCGTCCCCGTCATGAAGGAGACGACCCACTTCTACCTCCCCCTCGACAAGTGGCAGCCGCGCCTTGAGGAATGGATTCTCAAGGGTCATAAGGAATGGAAGACCAACGTCTACGGCCAGTGCAAGTCATGGCTCGACATGGGTCTGCAGCCCCGCGCCGTGAGCCGCGACCTCGACTGGGGTATCCCCGTGCCCGTAGAAGGCGCCGAGGGAAAGGTGCTCTACGTATGGTTTGACGCCCCCATCGGTTATATCTCCAACACCATCGACCTCGTCGGCGACGACTATACCAAATGGTGGAAGGATCCCGAAACCCGCATGATCCACTTCATCGGCAAGGACAACATCGTGTTCCACTGCATCGTGTTCCCCGCGATGCTGATGGCCGACGGCACCTACAACCTGCCCGACAACGTACCCGCCAACGAGTTCCTCAACCTGGAGGATGACAAGATATCGACCTCGCGCAACTGGGCCGTATGGCTTCACGAATACCTCCGTGACTTCCCCGGCAAGCAGGACACGCTGCGCTACACGCTGACAGCCAACGCCCCGGAGACCAAGGACAACAACTTCACATGGAAGGATTTCCAGGCCCGCAACAACAACGAGCTGGTAGCGATCCTGGGCAATTTCGTGAACCGTGCCGTGGTTCTCGACCATAAATATTTCGGAGGAAAAGTGCCGGAGCGCGGCGAACTTCAGGAGATAGACAAGGCCGTTCTGGAGGAGGTGCGTCAGGCAGTTGCAGCCACTGCGGCCGATCTGGATCAGTTCAAATTCCGCGAGGCCCTGCGTCAGGCCATGAATGTGGCCCGCGCCGGCAACAAATACCTTGCCGACACCGAGCCGTGGAAAGTATGGAAGAGCGATCCCGAGCGCGTGGCCACCATATTGAACGTGGCCCTGCAGATCTGCGCCACCATCGCCATCGTGGGCGAACCATTCATGCCATTCATGAGCCGTGACCTCTGCGAAATGCTCGGCATCCGCGACATCAACTGGCAGATGGCCGGTCGCGACGATATCCTCAAAGCCGGCGACAACGTCGGCGAGGCCAAGCTGCTCTTCACCAAAATCGAGGATGACGCCATTCAGGCCCAGATGGACCGTCTGGAACGCATCAAGGAGGAGAACAAGCTGGCAGGATGGAATCCCGAACCCGTCAAGGCCGAGTGCAGCTTCGAGGACTTCGAGAAACTCGATATCCGCGTAGGCAAAGTGCTGGAATGCGAACGGGTCAAGAAATCGAAGAAACTGCTCAAGTTCAGGATCGACGACGGACTGGGCGGACGCACAATCCTGAGCGGCATCGCCGCAAGCTATCCCGAACCCGAGAAACTGGTGGGCACCGAAGTGCTGTTCATCGCCAACTTCGCCCCGCGCAAGATGATGGGCGAAGAGAGCCAGGGCATGATCCTGTCGGCGGTCAATCCCGACGGCAGCCTCACATTGGCCTCCGCCTCGGCCGAAGTCAAGCCGGGAGCGCAGGTAGGATAAGGCATCGTTCCTTAGAACGAAAGGAATTCGGAGGCGGGCGTTTTGTCCGCCTCCGCTGCTTTCTGAATGAACTCAAGCACGATGTGCTTGGCCTCATATAGCAGATTAACAAAATCCGGCCTTCATTAGTTGATTTATTTGACAGCCGCATCAATAGTTTTTGCTAATTTTGCGTTTTTATACTGTGATTATAGTCAAATAATAGAAATTACTTATTAGATCAGAGAATGCGATATCCCGGACTTACAGACGCCGAAGTGGCCAAAAGCCGCCGGGAGCATGGTTCCAACGTGCTGACACCTCCTCCTTCCACGCCATGGTGGAAGGAATTTCTTGCTAAATTTTCCGATCCCCTGATCATCATTCTGCTTATAGCGGGTGTGCTGTCGGTGGGGATCTCGCTCTACGAATATTTCGGACTCGGGCAGAACTGGAAAGTCTTTTTCGAGCCTATAGGAATATTTATAGCGATACTGCTGGCCACGGGGCTGGCATTCATTTTCGAGCAGAAGGCCGCCGCAGCGTTCCGTATTCTGAATCAGGTCAACGACGACGAGCCGGTGGAGGTGATCCGCAACGGGGGCACGACGACAGTGCCCCGGCGCGATGTGGTAGTTGGCGACATCGTGCTGGTCAATACCGGAGACGAGATAGCCGCCGACGGCGAGCTGCTTGACGCCGTGCAACTCAGCGTGGACGAGTCGACGCTTACCGGCGAACCGCTGTGTCACAAGACCGTCGATCCCAAGGATTTCGACCCCGATGCGACCTATCCGGGCAATCAGGTGCTTCGCGGCACCAAGGTGATGGAGGGACACGGCCTGATGCGCGTGATCCGCGTCGGCGACGCCACCGAGGCCGGCAAGGTCTATGTGGAGTCACAGATCAGCAACAATGTAAAGACGCCGCTCAACGAGCAGCTCGACCGGCTGGGACGATGGATATCGGACGGCAGCTACATAATAGCCGGACTTGTCATCGCGGCGCTGACCATCGGTTTCTTAGGCTGGGGCGCATGGCAGGCCTGGACATTGGTCATACCCGTCGGCGTGTTTTTCTGGTTGGTGATATGCAAATTCGGCGGGTGGTCCAAAACGAAGTGCGTGGCAGTTCTGGCGATATTTTTCGCGCTCTTTATCGGCATGGTGTGCGAGGTCTATGCCCTGCTTCACGGCGATGCCGACAGCGGGGGCTGGTCGCAGTTGCTGGCTCATACGCTCAAGACGGTGATGGTGGCCGTGACGCTGATAGTCGTGGCGGTGCCCGAAGGCCTTCCGATGGCTGTCACGCTATCGCTGGCCTACAGCATGCGTGCCATGCTGCGCACCAACAATCTGGTTCGCAAGATGCATGCCTGCGAGACCATGGGCGCCACCACGGTGATATGCACCGATAAGACCGGCACATTGACGGAGAACCGCATGCAGGTGGCGCACGCCGACTTTTTCGGCAATCCCTCGGACCAGGTGATCAGCGAGGGAATTGCTGTCAATTCCACGGCGGAGCTTGACCGGTCGGAGGGGACGTCCCGGATACTGGGTAATCCCACGGAGGGAGCGCTGCTTCTGTGGCTGGACAGCCGGGGGACCGACTACCGGGCGTTGCGCGCCGGCGTGAAACGTCTGGAGGAACTCCCCTTCTCGACAGAACGCAAATACATGGCCACGGTGGTTGAATCGGCCGACGGGCGCAGGCTGCTGTACGTCAAGGGAGCGCCCGAGATTGTGTTCGGAATGTGCGGCGACACGGCAGGCGTGACGCGCGCGGA
>JAQXIE010000043.1 GCA_029007645.1 Bacteroidales bacterium | reverse complement strand
CCTATCTGCGCCATCTGTTCGTGTCGCACGAGATTCTGGCCATGCAGATTGCCTCCATCCACAATCTGGCATTCTATCTGTGGCTCGTGCGTGAGGCACGCAGTCATATCGAAGCCGGCGATTTCAAAAGCTGGAAGGAAGATATGGTTGCCAATGTGACAAGAAGACTCTGATCCTTCGCAAAGTCTTGAGATGAGGAAAGGGAAGGAGAACAGGATTGCGCGTGCGCTGAGATACCGCAGGATACGCAAGGAGCGGAAGCGACGCCATAGGCTGGAGGCGTTCCGCAACGGTGCCTCCCGCGAGCGGCGCGCATTCCATATCCCGGGTATCAATATCATCGACGCGTATATCCTCAAGCAGTTTCTCGGAACATTCTTCTTCGCTACAATCCTGATTCTGGCGGTGATTTCGATGTTCGACATCACCGAGAAACTCGACGCTTTTCTGAAGGCTCCACTCAAGGAGACACTGTTCGATTACTTCGTGTCCTTCCTGCCGTACTTTGCCGTGCAGCTGGCACCTCTGTTCACGTTTATCTCGGTGATATTTTTCACCACCAAGCTGGCCGACCATTCCGAGATAATCGCCATGCTGTCGAGCGGCATCAGCTTCAACAGGCTGATGAGGCCCTACATGATCGGTGCGGCCGTGATTGCTGCCATGACTTTCGTGCTCAGCAATTACATCATACCGCCAACCAACCAGCGACGTCTGGACTATACCAACAAGTACGTCAAGAACCGCAAGGTGACCATGGGCACAGACATCCAGCTGATGGCCAGTCCCGGGGTAGTGGTCTATATTGGCAGGTTCGAAAGCAACGGAGCAGTCGGATATACGTTTTCGATGGACAAGTTCCGCGACAAGGAACTCGTTTCGAGGCTCACGGCCGTACGTGCCCGTTATGACACAACGCGCATGTATCACTGGACGGTTTATAACTACATGATTCGCGATTTCGACGGCATGTCCGAGAAGGTAACCAGCGGCAACAGCAAGGATACCGTGATACCGATTGAGCCACGCGATTTCCTGATCTCGAGCAGTGACCAGGAGACGCTGTCCACGCCGCAGCTGAGCGATTATATCTCCCGACAGAAGGCCCGAGGCGTTGCAAATATCAAAGCTTTCGAGATTGAGAAGGAAAGACGTTACGCTTCCACGGCCGCCGCTTTTATCCTGACGCTTATAGGTTTGTCGCTGTCGGCCAAGAAGGTAAAAGGCGGAATGGGTATAAATATCGGCATAGGTCTCGTATTGAGTTTCAGCTATATATTGTTCTCGTCGCTGGCCGCGCAGTTTGCCGTCTCGGGCGAGATGTCGCCTTGGTTTGCCATGGAATTGCCCAATTTTGTATATCTGGCCATAGGCATTGCCCTCTACATCAGGGCCCGGAAGTTCTAAGCCATAAGGAAAAACTAATATTATCAGCGCCGTTACGTTTTATACTATATGGGAATAAATAAGTCAATCCGTAATATTGCATGGATAGCAGTTGCTCTGGCAATGACCGGAGCAGCCGATGCATGGGCGCTGACAGTTGAATTTCGCGGAACAAACCATAAAGTTCTGGAATATGAGCCCGACAATCGGTCGGGACTCGAGGGCCTTTATGTGGCCTATGACACTGCTGAGATCGCGGAAATGGCTATCGGCGGATTCAGCAGCGGAGCCACTGTGTCGCGCTATTCCAATCTCGGAGGCGGATATGCCGAACCGGTCACAAGCAGTTATGACGGTTCGAACATCGTGGTAAGCAACCCGGCCGGCAATTCCGGATACATCGTGACTGAGAACGGCCGCAACACATGCTTCTGGCTCGTTAATTATGCGTCGCAGCGGATGACGCTCAACGCCGTTGGCGTTGATTCCCGGCAGGATTGCGACAACACACGGTTCACGATCAACGGGAATGCTCCGGAGATCCATTATTACACTATCGACGGACGTCCCGTGGTGCTGAGCCGCGATATCGAAATGGTTTATTATACGCAGGTCTGGGATGAGGAAACCCCGGGTTTTGTCACTGAGCAGACCACACGCACGCTGCCCAATCTGACAAATCCTCTGACCATCACGCCTCCATTGTATTGCGCTACGGATGTCACCATCCGCGGAGACAGATTCCTGGTAGCCTGGGGTATGCCGGTCAGCGTGACATCGGTCACGATTCAGCCCAACGGCCTGGCTTGCCATACAATTTCCGAACAGACCAACCTCCCGGAGGAAGATGAAGCCGGTTCGAATATGATCAGTAGCGGCGGCAGTGAAGGAGAGCTTGGCGGTTCGGCTCCCGCCGATATCCGTTTCAGCGCCTATACCACCGAAGCGGTCATACACAACGAATGGCAGATATCGCGCGACCCGGAGTTCGGAACGGTGGACTATAGATTCAACGAAAAGGAAATTGAATATACCTTCCAGGAGGAGGGCACATTCTATGTGCGGTTTATCGGAAGCAATTCCGACGGTACTTGCGAGACCTTCGGCGACACTTATACAGTAGGAATCGGTGCCTCGGAACTGCGTATCCCGAATGCATTCACGCCCAATGACGACGGAGTGAACGATGTATGGAAAGTCGGCTACCGCTCATTGCTCGGGTTCAAATGCTGGATCTTTGACCGATACGGGAACGAGATATTTTATTTCGACAATCCCGCCGAGGGTTGGGACGGTACATACAAAGGAAAGAAAGTCAAATCGGGAGTCTACTATTATGTGATAGAGGCCACCGGTTCGGACGGCAAGAAATATAAGAAAGGCGGGGATATCAATATCCTTGGCTATAAGCACCTTGATGGGACAACGGCGCCCGTAGAATAAGTTAAATGAAAATCAAGAGAATGGCACTGGCGGTATTGGCCGCTTGTATGGTTCTGACAGCAGAGGCCTCCACACTGAGCAAAGTGACAGTGATGGGGCGGCCTTACTACAGGTATGATGTGAAGAAGGGCGACACAATGTATGGTGTGGCCCGCGAGTTGGGGTGGGATATCAATATCCTCCAGAGCACGAATCAGCAGCAGATGACATCGCTGACCAAAAACGCTGTATTATATTACCCGGCCGAAGCGGATAATGAAAAGGTTGCTACGGCTTCCGCCAAGACAGCTGACAAGCAGGGCAAGCAGGTTCGTCATCACATACGTTCAGGCGAAACCCTTTACTCCATTTCGCGTCTTTATGATGTCCCGGTTGCCCGGCTCGAGGAACTGAATCCCGGCTCCGACAAAGGAATCAAGGCCGATGAGTGGCTGCTGATTTCCGATGACAACAAAGGCAATGGCGGCTTCCATACCATCGCTCCGGGCGAGACCATCTACGGCGTGTCCAAGGCCAACGGTATCTCGGTGGGAGCGCTCCTTAGTGCCAATCCCGGAATCTCGGAAACCAATTTCCGCGCAGGAGATGTTATCCGGTTGCCCGAAGCCGGTTCCGGATTGAAGATGCAGACCCGCATGGTTACGGAGCAGACTCTGAGCGGGTTCAAAATCTATAAGGTCAAGAAAAACGACACCTGGAAATCGATAGCCGGTGCACATGGCATCTCGGCCGAAGAACTGCGCAATGCCAATCGGGGCGTTGTATTGAAAAACAAGGTCATAATCGGTATTCCGGTGATCGAGACCCGGGCTGTGGAGCGTCAGGTTGCCGATTCGGATCCGCGCGAGAGCACTTCCGACGGTCTGGAGGAAATCTATCGCGAAGTACATGGCATTTCCGCTACGGAAAATCATCCTGAAGTCCGTATGGCCGTACTGCTCGAAGAGCCGGAATCGCGCAAGGACCGTCAGTTTATGCGTGGCTTGTTGCTGGCAGTCAACGATCTGAAGAATTCAGGCACCCGTATCGCCCTTAAAGCCATAGATCTCGGAAAGGGCGCGACGGCAATCGGCGATGACCTTTCGGAGTTCAAACCGACACTGATGGTGACAACGGCCGAGAAGCAGGTCCCCGCATGGCTTGTGGATTACTCCGACACCAAGAACATTCCGTTGGTCAATACGCTTGACGTCAAGGATATATCATATCAGGCAAATCCTTACATGGTGCAGCTGATAACTCCTTCGGAGTATTTCAACGACCGCGTGGCTGAATGGTTGCACGACAAGTATGCCGATTATTCCCTGGTATTCACAGGCGAAGAGGACTCTGCCGACGCCCTGGCATCGTCGTTGAAGAGCATATGGGATACCTCAAAAGTGCGTTCGCGCAGCATTGAGGACCTTAAGTCGATGCCTCTGAACGAACGCGGTAAGTATCTGCTCTACAGCTATCCCGTCAAACGGAACGAGGTGTCCGCCTTTCTCGATGTCGTGAATGAGGCCACTACGCGTACGCCGCTCGCCTCCGTTGCCGTATTGGGACGCCCCAACTGGATTGTTTACGATGAATCATTGGAAAATAAGTTCCATAACAACAATGTGATGATCCCGGCCAGATTCTACCTGCCGGCCAACGAGCGCAACAATAGTCGTTTCGCCATAGAATACCGTCAGATGTACGATGCGGCCATTCCCAATTCTTTCCCGGTATATTCGGCGTTGGGTTACGATGTGGCCAATTACTTTATCAAGGGACTGGCCGGCGCCGAGGGTGACATCAATGCCCTACCGGCATCACACGACACGCTGCAGAGCGACTTCTCGCTCGCTCGACCGAGCAACTGGAGCGGTCTGCTCAACACTGCCGTCTACATGGTGCAGTTCACGCCTTACGACACCATTGAAAAGATCGTGATAAAATGAGACGCATCCTTGGTATACTTCTGACGCTGGTATGCCTGTCTCCGGCATTGGCGGAGGCTCAGACACACTACAGAAGCCAGGTGTCGATAGGTGCTCACGGCGGTGTGGATCTCTCGCTGGTCAATTTTTCGCCGAGTGTAAGACAATCCATGCTCCCCGGTGCGAATTTCGGCCTCAACTTCCGCTATTGCGAGGAGAAGCATTTCGGGTTCATTGTCGAGGCCAATTTCATGCAGATGGGGTGGAAAGAGAATTTCGACGGGCATCCGTTCAGCTATTCCCGGACTGTCAATTTCATTCAGATCCCCTTCATGTCGCATATCTATTTCGGCCGTAGGGGTCGGTTCTTCATCAACTTGGGGCCTTCTATAAGTTTCAAACTCGGCGATAAGGTTAATTCGAATTTTGATTACAACAATGTGGCCTCGATTCCGGATTTCCCGGTCCATACGTCGCAACAATACGCTTATCCTACCAAGGCGACCGTGGATTATGGCATCACCGGCGGCTTAGGAGGGGAGTTTGCCATCAATCGGCGCAATGCCCTTTACCTTGAGGCACGCTATTATTTCGGAATCGCAAATCTGATTGCATCCGGACGCCAGGATCATTTCAAGGGATCGAATCCGATGACGCTCTCCATCAGCCTTGGTTATTGGTTCAGAATAAAATGAAATATACACGCATGATATTCGCTGTTGCCTTTGGTGTCCTGTGCTCCATGGCGCTGGGTTCATGCAAACATGACGATGAACCGGAAACAGCGGATGTCGAGAGCCTGACCATTGTATATGCCATCAACAACAGCAGCCTCTCCTCCGACTTCGAATCCGATTGCAAGGAGATGCTCGTTGCAATGGATGGTATTGATGCCGAGCGCAACAAGCTGATGGTGTACCGCATGGACAATAATACAACATGCGCTCTATATGAACCTGAATTTAAAAAAGGAGTGTGGGGATGGCGCAAGATCTGCGATTATAATCGGCAAACCACCTCGACGGATCCCGCCGTACTGGAACGTGTGCTCCGGGATGCCTGCTCGCGTTATCCGGACGTGCACCGTACGTTGATATTCTGGGGTCACGGCTCCGCGTGGACACCGGAATTTACCGACCATCAGCCCACAAAGTCAGCGCCGCAACGCGCCTTCGGCGGCGAATACGGCAGCCGTGGATTGAAATGGATGGAACTGACTGATCTTTGTCAAGCCATCCCCGAGAAATTCGACGTCATATGGTTTGATTGCTGCTATATGTCGGCCATAGAAGTCGCATATCAGATCAGAGGAAAGGCCGATTGGCTTGTGGCTTATCCCTCCGAGGTCTGGAGCAAAGGCCTGAATTACGACGACATTTTGCCTTACATTATGCGTAAAGATCCCGGCCTTGTGGATGCCGCCAAGTCTTTTTATGAATATTACGCCTGGAAGGATGCCCCGGCAACTGTCGCAGTGATGGATCTGAGTAAAATAGAGCCAGTGGCGGACGCAATGAAGCGGATCTTCGGCGAATATCCTGTTCCACCGCAGACATACGATATCGCCAATTACCGGCGGTTTGACACCCCCGGGTATTATGACATGCGCCAGCTCGCCGACCGGCGCACAGGAAGCAACGCCGCTTTGATGTCGTCTTTCGACAATGCCATGAACAACTTTGTGATCTATCAGGCATGTTCTTCCCGCGACTTCAACAAGAACAAGTGGCCCGATCCGAACCTCAGCGCCGTAAGCATGAATAATTTCAAAGATTCCGGAAGCAAGGAGGATGAATATTACAAGACCCTTGACTGGTATATGCGTACTGCATATTAAGAGCCTAAAAATTTTGATATTAATGCAGATATAAAGCCAACAAGATCATATTCTGAATAAGACTCTAACGAGTCATCGATAAAAAATTTGAGGCATGGTTCACTGCGAACCATGCTTCTTTTTTATTGTTCAATTCATGGAAAATTGCTAAATTCGCAAAAAGATTACAACCGTTAAGGAACTACCATGAAAAGAATCACATTGGAAGCCGAATGGCCGGAGATGCCTCGTTTTGAGGAAGGCATCCGCCGCGCTCCCGACCGCGGATATACTCTGAATGAGGCTAAGACGCGCACTGCACTTAAAAACGCACTCAGGTATCTGCCTCCCGAACTGCACGAGAAGGCTATTCCTGAATTTCTCGACGAGTTGCGCACACGTGGCCGAATTTACGGCTACAGATTTCGCCCCGAAGGTGACCTTAAGGCCAAGCCTGTCGACCAATACAAAGGAAAGTGTCTGGAAGGAAAGGCCTTCCAGGTGATGATTGACAACAATCTCAGTTTCGACGTTGCTCTGTATCCCTATGAACTGGTTACCTACGGTGAAACCGGACAGGTAGCACAGAACTGGATGCAGTATCGCCTGATCAAGAAATATCTGGAGGAGCTGACCCAGGACCAGACACTGGTGGTTGAGTCAGGACATCCGCTGGGACTCTTCCCGTCGCGGCCCGACGCCCCCAGAGTCATCATAACCAATGCCATGATGGTCGGCATGTTCGACAATCCTCACGATTGGCATGAGGCTATGCAGATGGGAGTCGCCAATTACGGTCAGATGACAGCCGGCGGCTGGATGTACATCGGGCCGCAGGGTATTGTTCACGGCACGTTCAACACCATTCTGAACGCCGGGCGCATGAAACTCGGGGTTCCGCAGGACGGTGACCTCTGCGGCCATCTGTTTGTGTCCTCCGGTCTGGGAGGCATGAGCGGCGCACAACCCAAGGCTGCCGAGATAGCCGGGGCTGCCGCAATTATCGCAGAGGTCGACTTGTCGCGTATCGAGACACGTCTGAAACAGGGATGGGTGTCGGAAGTGACCGACAGCATCCCCGAGGCTTTCCGTCTTGCCGAGGAGGCTATGGAACAGAAACGGCCTCTGTCGATCGCATATCATGGCAATATCGTCGATCTCTTGGAATATGCCGTCAGGGAGAATAAGAAAATAGAATTGCTCAGCGACCAGACATCGTGCCATGCTGTTTACGAAGGTGGATACTGTCCTGTCGGCATGTCGTTCGAACAGCGTACGGAGATGCTTCACAACGACCCCGATGAATTCCGTCGCCGGGTCGATGCTTCGCTCGGCCGTCACTACAGGGCCATAAAAGAACTTGTGGATCGTGGAACGTATTTCTTCGATTACGGGAACAGCTTCATGAAGGCCATCTACGACTCCGGCGTGAAGGAAATCTCACGCAACGGTGTCGACGATAAGGATGGCTTTATCTGGCCGTCGTATGTCGAGGATATCATGGGCCCGATGTTGTTCGACTATGGCTACGGGCCGTTCCGGTGGGTTTGCCTCAGCGGTAAGCATGAGGATCTGATCAAGACGGACCATGCCGCCATGTCGTGCATCGATCCCGACCGGCGAGGTCAGGACCGTGACAACTATAACTGGATTCGCGATGCAGAAAAGAATGCTCTTGTTGTCGGTACCCAGGCCCGTATCCTGTATCAGGACGCAATGGGGCGTCTCAGAATTGCCCTTAAATTCAACGACATGGTCCGCAAGGGCGAAGTCGGCCCGATAATGCTGGGTCGCGACCATCATGATGTCAGCGGAACGGATTCCCCCTTCCGTGAGACTTCCAATATTAAGGACGGTTCGAATGTAATGGCCGATATGGCCGTGCAATGCTTTGCCGGAAACTGTGCTCGCGGAATGAGCCTTGTTGCTCTCCACAATGGCGGCGGTGTGGGTATCGGCAAAGCCATAAACGGAGGTTTCGGAATGGTCTGCGACGGTTCCGAAAGAGTGGACGAAATCCTGAAAAAGGCGATGCTTTGGGATGTGATGGGCGGTGTGGCCCGTCGCAGCTGGGCCCGCAACGAGAACGCCATGAGCACTGTGCGCGAATGGAACGACACTCAGGCCGACAACGGGTTCATGATTACCGAACCTTACCTTGTTAATGATTCCTTGTTAGACGATTTGATGAAGTGACTATGCAGCTGATAGAATGTGTGCCCAACTTTTCAGAGGGGCGCGATAAGAATAAAATAAATGCTATTGTCGAGGCCATCAGGAATGCAGGTGGTGTGCGAGTGCTCGACGTAGATCCCGGCGAGGCCACCAATCGTACGGTAGTGACTTTCGTGGGTGAACCTCAGGCTGTCTGCGAAGCTGCCATCGCGGGTATGCGCAAGGCCGCTGAAGTGATCGACATGCGCGGCCATCATGGAGCTCATCCGCGAATGGGCGCTACCGATGTGCTTCCTTTGATTCCGGTTTCCGGTATCACGCTTGTGGAATGTGCTGAGCTGGCAAGGAAACTTGCAGCGCGGGCTGCCGAGGAGCTGCGCATCCCCTGTTTCAGTTACGAAGCAGCCGCGTTCACGCCCGAGCGAAAGAATCTGGCAGTTTGCCGCGAAGGTGAATATGAGGGGCTGCCCGAACGTTTGGGACAACCCGGCAAAGGTGCCGATTTCGGCGACCGTCCTTTCGACGACGATATGGCACGCACAGGATGTACTGCTGTCGGCGCCCGGGATTTTCTCATTGCAGTGAATTTCAACCTCAACACCACCTCCACCCGCCGGGCTAATGCCGTAGCATTCGATGTGCGTGAGAAAGGACGTCCGAAACGAGAGGGCGGCAAACTCACCGGGAAACCCCTGAAGGACGCCGACGGCAATACGATAATGATTCCCGGAACACTAAAGGGAACCAAGGCTATCGGATGGTTTATCGACGAGTACGGTATAGCACAAGTGTCGATGAACATCACTGACATGAATGTAACGCCGCTGCACAAGGCTTTCGACGAGGTCAGCCGCGCTGCCGCGGCTCGCGGACTCCGGGTTACCGGCACTGAGATTGTCGGTCTTGTCCCCAAACGAGCCATTCTCGATGCCGGACGCCATTATCTGAAAATGCAGAACCGCTCGCTGGGTATACCCGAAAATGAGATAGTAAAAATAGCTGTCAAGTCGATGGGCCTTGACGACCTGAAACCGTTTGTCGCCGAGGAGAAGGTGATCGAATATATGCTGGCCGACAAGTCCGGTCATAAATTGGTCGACATGACATGCACGGAATTTGCCGACGAGACGTCGTCGGAATCACCTGCTCCGGGCGGTGGCTCTATATCGGCCTACATGGGCGCGCTTGGGGCCGCTTTGGGTGTGATGGTGGCTAATCTCTCCGCGCACAAGGCCGGATGGGACGACCGTTGGGAAGAATTTTCCGACCAGGCCGTGCTGGGACGCGACATCCAGGAACAGCTGATGGAACTTGTCGACAAGGATACGGATGCGTTCAATCGGATTATGGCTGTGTTCGCAATGCCGAAGGGCACGCCTGAAGAGAAGGCCGCTCGTGCGGAAGCATTGGAAGCCGCCACTCTGAACGCAGCCATGGTTCCCCTGATGACCATGCAGCAGGCTCTGCGTGTGTTCGATGTGCTGGAATATGTGGCCGATAAAGGGAATCCGTCATCGGTAAGTGATGCCGGCGTAGGCGCGCTCGCCGCTCATGCCGCCGTGCATGGCGCTGCGCTTAATGTAAGAATCAACGTAGCCGGTCTCAAAGACAGGGAAAAGGCCGCCGAAATACTGAAGGAGGCCGCTGCCATCACTGCTGAGGCGGACGCCCGCAAAGACTCCGTGATGAATATCGTCAACTCCAAAATTGAAGCCAAGTGACACGTCTGATCATAAGGAACGCCAATCTCTACACCCCGCTCGGATTCAAAGCTAAGTGTGGCACTGAAATGGGCAATATATTACATGTGCAGAATGCGGTAATTGTTGCTGATGACGGAGTGATCGTTTATGCAGGCAATGAGGCGGAGATGCCGCCTCTGTCCGACGACGCGGATCAGGAAATTGCGATCGATGCCGCCGGAAGGGCAGTTGTTCCCGGTTTCGTGGATTCGCATACTCACCTCATATTCGGAGGTTACCGGCCCGAGGAATTTTCCTGGCGCTTGAAGGGCGACACCTATATGAGCATCATGGAGCGCGGAGGGGGCATACAGTCCACAGTCAATGCCACGCGTGGCATGTCGGTCCGGGAGATGGCGTCCAAGGCACTGTGGTTCCTTGACAGGATGCTCGAGATGGGTGTGACCACGGTCGAAGCCAAGAGCGGCTACGGTCTGGACAAGGAGACTGAACTGCGCATGCTTGAAGCATTGCGTTTGCTTGCCGAGGATGAGGAAAATAAGGTTGATATTGTGCCTACATTCCTCGGGGCGCATGCCGTGCCCTCTGAATACAAAGGCCGTACCGGCGAATATGTGGATTTCCTGATCCGGGAAGTGCTGCCCGAAGCGAGCCGTCTGGCTGAGTTCTTCGACATTTTTACGGAGAAGAATGTGTTTGAGATCGAGGATTCCCGACGGATGCTACAGGCTGCTGCGGCTTCGGGCATGAAACTCAAGCTTCATGCCGATGAGATTGTGCAGCTTGGAGGCGCCGAGCTGGCGGCTGAATGCCGTGCGGTGTCGGCCGATCATCTGTTGCATGTCAGCGATGCCGGCATCAAGGCCATGGCCGAGGCCGGCACGGTCGCTACGTTGCTTCCTCTCACTGCATTCGCGCTTAAGGAAGAATACGCGCCGGCGCGTAAGTTCATCGACGCCGGGTGCGCTGTGGCACTCGCTACCGATCTGAATCCCGGATCCTGCTTCTCGGGATCAATTCCCCTCACCATTGCCTTGGCTTGCATATATATGAAGATGTCGGTGTCGGAAACATTGACGGCTCTGACTCTGAACGGTGCGGCTGCGGTTGACAGGGCTGATTCAATAGGTTCGATCGAACCCGGAAAGCGTGCCGACATCCTGATACTTCATTTCGACACACTCGACGCTTTGCCATACTATGTGGGTATGAATTGCGTTGACAAGGTGATAAAGAACGGAGAGCCGGTCTCGGTCTGATCTCCTTTTGACAAATTGAATTCAAATACTCGCATTTGAAAAGAATAAAAGTTTATAAGATGCTGAATACATACGAGATAGGCAGTTCCGAACTGACCTACAACCTGATAGAAAAGATAATTAAGAATGGCACAAAGCTTGTGCTTTCGGACGATGCCCGTAAAAAGATAGCGCATTGCCGCGAATATCTGGACCATAAGACCGACAACGATAGGGTGCCTATATATGGCGTCACAACGGGGTTCGGTTCGTTGTGTAACAAGCACATCTCGCGCGACGAACTGTCCACTCTTCAGGAGAATCTGGTGAAAAGCCACTCCTGCAGTGTAGGAACGCCGGTGAAAAAAGATATCGTCAAACTGATGCTGTTGCTCAAGGCCCACGCTCTGTCGATGGGTTTCAGCGGCGTACAGGTCTGCACAGTGGAGCGTATTCTTGACTTTTACAACAACGACATTCTTCCGGTGGTAAACGACCGCGGTTCCCTGGGTGCGTCGGGCGACCTGGCGCCTTTGGCCAACCTTTTCCTGCCGCTGATCGGCGAGGGTGAAGTGTGGTACCGCGGCGAGCGACGTCCGGCGCGAAATGTGCTCGATCAGTTCGGCTGGAAACCGATACGCCTCCAGAGCAAGGAGGGCCTGGCTCTGTTGAACGGTACGCAGTTCATGAGCGCCAACGGTATCAAAGCGCTGATCGACGGCTGGCATCTGGTGAACTGTTTCGACCTGTTCGGCGCGATGTCGCTCGAGGCTTTTGACGGCCGTATAGAACCTTTCTGGGATTGCATCCAGCAGGTGCGTCCGCATCGAGGCCAGATCGAGACCGGCCGGATCTACCGTTCGTTGCTCAAAGGAAGCGAGATCATCGCTCAACCCAAACCTCACGTGCAGGATCCCTATTCGTTCCGCTGCATCCCTCAGGTGCACGGCGCCATCAAGGACGCCATGCTGCATGTCACCGATATTCTGCATATCGAAATCAACTCCGTCACCGACAATCCGACAGTTTATCCCGATCAGGATCTGGTTGTTTCGGGCGGCAATTTCCATGGCGAGCCTCTGGCCCTGGCGTTCGATTATATGGGCGTGGCCCTGCATGAACTTGGCAATATCTCGGAACGCCGTGTGGCCCAGCTCATTGACGGACAACGTGGCCTCCCTGAATTCCTCGTGGCACATCCGGGTCTGAACTCCGGATTCATGATTCCTCAGTATGCCGCGGCATCGATGGTAAGTCAGAACAAGATGTATGCATGGCCTGCCTCGTGCGATTCCATCGTCAGTAGCAACGGTCAGGAGGATCTTGTGTCGATGGGCGCCAACGCCGCTACAAAACTGCATAAGATTGTCGACAATCTGAAGTATATCGCGGCCATCGAGCTTATGAACGCAGCCCAGGGCATCGAATTCCGACGTCCGCTGAAATCTTCGCCATATATCGAGCATGTTATGGCGGAATATCGCAAACATGTGCCGTTCGTGGAGGAAGACGTAGTGATGAATGACTACATCAAGGCCACTATGGAATTCCTCGAGGGATTCGACATTCATCTCGAAACGGCGGAGGACTGATTGATGGAACACTCTCTTGCAGAACTTGGCAAAAGGCATTCGGTCAGGAACTACCTGGTTGAACCTATACCCGAGGAACTTCGCAAGCGCCTCATGGCGGACGTTACTATGGTAAACAGCCATGAGGCCGGGCTGAATATGCAGCTGGTTTTTGACGACCCCGATCCGTTAGGCGGTTTCAGGCACAGCTACGGAATGTTCCGCAATGCCCGCAATTATCTTGCACCGGTGGTCGATCCGACGTTTGACAATGCTGTGGAAAGGGCCGGATACTTCACTCAGCAATGGGTGATGGGCGCCGTATGCGCCGGTTTGGGCACATGCTTCATCAGCGGAACATATTCATCTTCGTTGGTTAAGGCCCGGATGGAAGTATATGAGAAACTCCCGTTCATCGTCGCTTTCGGATACAGTGCGGAAAAGCCCGTCATAGGCATCGGAAGTCTGATGGCAAAATTCGCGCACCGCAAGAAAATGGTGGCACGCGATTTTTTCCAGGGCTCGGACAATGAATATGCCAAGGCCAGGTCGCTTTATCCATGGCTCGATACCGGACTCGAGGGAATGGCATGCGCGCCTTCGGCCATGAACCGGCGCGAAATTCGTGTGCGGTTGAACGGAGAAAATCTGGAGACTTGTTCGCAGGGAGAGTGCAATCCTATCGATTTGGGAATAGCCAAATATAATTTCATCGCTCCTCTGCCCGTCGACGCGGAATGGGAGTGGGGTGAAAATGGAAAACTTGTGATATTGTAAGCTTTATGACGACAGTAATTCTGGCGGTCGTGGGTCTATTGTTGGGCCTTGGGATCGGTTTCTTATTCAGCGCTTATCAGAGCCGGGGCAGACTGGAACGTTTGCGCAGCGAAGCGGCCGTTCTGCAGATGCGGTATGACGCAGCCGAAAAGGGCCGGCAGGAAGGTCTGCAGGCGTTGGTTGAGGCACGTGCCGAGACCGAACGTGTGCGTGCCAAAGCGGAGACCGATATTGCCGCGGCCAAGGCCGAAGTGCGCCAGGAGGCCAAACGCAATCAGGACGAACTGATTGAACAGGTGGAGCGCCGCCACAAGGAATCGGCCGACCAGATGAGCGCCCGTTTCGAGGAAACAATCGCAAAGATGCGCGAGGAGGTGACCAATGTCACCAAACGCCTGCTTGAGGAACGCCAGAAGGAGTTCGACGCCAGCAGTCGCGAAAGCCTTGCGCATATCATGGAGCCCCTGCAGGACAATATCCGTAAGATGAACGATGCCGTCAAGGACAATACGCTGAAGAATACTCAATTCAGCGGTCAGCTTAAGGAGGGTATCGAGAATGTGCTGAAACAGTCGCAGGAGGCCATGAAGAGCGCTGACAGGCTCTCGAACGTGCTGTCGTCAAGCAACAAGATTCAGGGTAATTTCGGCGAGCAGGTCCTTACCGAGTTGCTTGAATCGTCGGGCTTGAAGAAAGGTATCCATTACGAAACCCAGTACGTGATCAAAGATGAGGCAGGCAATGCTCTGCTTGACGATGACAAACGAATGAAGAAACCAGATGTGGTGCTGCACCTTGATTCCGAGCATCATGTCATCATCGACTCCAAAGTTTCGCTTACGGCGTTTTATCGTTATATGGAGGCTGATAACGAGGCCGAACGGAAACAATATCTGAAGGAGCATATCGACAGCTTGAGAAAACAGTATAAGAATCTTGCCGACAAAGATTACTCGCTGCATCTCAAGGGCGCGATAGATTATGTGATAATGTTCGTGCCGATCACCAATGCGCTTTATGCCGCGACTCAGGAGGATCCGCGCCTGTGGCGCGAGGCTATGGAACGTAAGGTGTACATCGCCGATGAGCAGACCCTGTTTGCCGCCCTGAAGATTATAAGCATCAACTGGCGCCAGCAGGCGCAGGCCGAGAATCAGCAGAAAATCTACCAGCTGGCAGGGGAGATGCTGAAACGTGTTCAGGCCTTTGCCGCAAAATTCTCTTCAATGGGACAGAATCTCAAAAAAGCTCAGGAAGATTATGACGACGCCTGCAAGAAACTTGCCGAAAATGGGCAAAGCATTCCGCAGACATGCAGGAAACTCATCAAACTCGGCGCTCCCTACGACCGAAAGAAGAAAACTCTTCTCGATGACATGATCGATACCGAGGAACTTGAAAATTCATGATTGCGTCGGAACATCCCGGAAAATAAAAATCACGGCCGCAGAGCCGTGATTTTTATTTTTCAATTACAATTAATGGTGTATCATTTCTCAGGTTTCCAATCTGCGTCGAGCATTGCGTCGAACGCGCCGATTATGGCGTCCTTATCCATGTTACGTCCGATAAATACTATTTTCTGCATGCGGTCGCCGTAGACCGGATCCCAGTCTTTCATCATTCCTGGATCGCGGGCCAGCAACATCTGCAGGTCATCTTCAGGTGCCGTGGCATACCACTGTCCCGCCGGAGTGAGCGATTTCTGACGTCCGGCCTGTTCAAACAGATATGACATGTCGGGATTCTCGACAAAGTAGCATACGCCTTTTGCACGGATCACAGAATCAGGCCAGTATTTTGAGCAGAAATAGTCGAACTTGTTGAGCGACATCGGTTTGCGTGCAAAATACACGAATGTGCCTATTCCGTATTCCTCAGCCTCGCCTTCATCATGGTGATGGTGGTGATGGTGATGATGCGCATGCTCATGGTCATGCTCGTGTTCATGTTCATGCTCATGCTCATGTTCGTGCTCATGTTCGTGCTCGTGTTCATGTTCATGTTCGTGCTCATGTTCGTGTTCAGTCTCGTTGTTGTCTTGCTTTTCGAGCTCGTGAACCCAGGTGGCCGAAGTTGCTACTTTCTCAAAATCGAAAAGATCTGTATTGACAATTCGGTCAAGAGGAACATCGCAGTAATCGCAATCAATGATCTCCGCCTTGGGTTGGATGGCACGGATCACGGCCCGGATACTGTCGGCCTCTTCGCGTGTCACTTCCGAGATCTTATTGAGCAATATCACATTGCAGAACTCAATCTGCTGGATCACGAGGTTTTCTATATCCTCCTCATCGATATTGCTGCGCTGCAGGTCCTTTCCGGCGCCGAACTCATCGCGCAGGCGCAAGGCGTCCACAACAGTGGTGATGCAATCAAGATATACTTTCTCGCCGGCCTGGAACTCCGTGCCCATCTGCGGCAGCGCGCATATGGTCTGTGCGATAGGCTCAGGTTCGCAAATGCCGCTGGCTTCGATCACTATGTAATCGAACTTTCCGGAATCGGCGAGATCGCAGATCTGACGTGCCAGATCCGATTTCAATGTGCAGCAGATGCAACCGTTCTGCAAGGGTACGAGCGAATCGTCGCCCGCGTTTACAACCCCTCCCTTGGCAATCAGGTCGGCATCGATATTTACTTCGCCGATGTCGTTGACAATCACGGCGAATTTTATTCCGCGTTCATTGGTGAGAATGCGGTTAAGAAGCGTTGTTTTGCCGCTGCCGAGATAGCCGGTCAGCAGCAATACGGGTATTGCAGTGTTTTTCATCTTTCTGCCCTCATGGGGTTATTAAGAAAATCTTCGTATGCCATCCGGATTCCGTCCTCAAGCTCGGTCTTGTAAGTCCATCCCAGAGCTTTGGCTTTGCTTACATCCAGCAGCTTGCGAGGTGTGCCGTTCGGTTTGGTAGTGTCCCATACCAACCGGCCTTTATATCCTACGGTGCGGGCCACTGTTTCGGCAAGCTGTTTGATGGTCAGCTCTTTGCCGGTGCCGGCGTTTACCGTCTCGTTGCCCGAGTAATTGTTCATCAGGAACACGCACAGATTGGCAAGGTCGTCGACATAGAGGAATTCGCGGAGAGGGGAGCCGTCGCCCCAGCATATCACTTCTTCCAGACCAGCCTCCTTGGCTTCATGAAAACGGCGTATCAGGGCCGGAAGCACGTGCGAGTGCACGGGATGATAATTGTCGTTGGGGCCGTAGAGGTTGGTGGGCATTACCGAGATATAGTCCGTGCCGTATTGACGGTTCAGAAATTCGCAGTATTTCAGTCCCGAAATCTTGGCCAGGGCATATGCCTCGTTGGTCTTTTCCAGTTCGGAGGTCAGCAGGCAGCTTTCCGGCATGGGTTGCGGAGCCATTCGGGGGTAGATGCACGATGAACCGAGGAATTCCAGTTTCTTGACACCGTTCTTCCAGGCTGCATGGATCACGTTCATCTCAAGCATCATGTTGTCGTACATAAAGTCGGCAAGATGCATGGCGTTGGCCTGGATGCCTCCCACCTTGGCTGCCGCCAGAAAAACGTATTCCGGCTTCTCTGTCTCGAAAAATTTATTAACTGCCTGCTGGTCGATCAAATCCAGTTCGGCGTGAGTGCGTGTGATAATATTGGTATATCCCTGACGCTGCAGTTCTCTGACTATCGCAGAACCGACCATGCCGCGATGGCCGGCAACATAAATCTTAGAATTCTTGTCCATGTTGATTTGATATTTGTGTTGGGAGAGAACGAATACAAAATTACAAAAAAGGCTTGATATGGTAAAGAAATGGCCGGGAAAATAAAAATATTCAAAAAAAATTTAGCAAGATAAATCAGCGAATTTTAATGATTTAGCATAATCGCGAGGCGCTGGAACCTAAAAAATTACTTTCGGGACTTGCACAGTTCGGAAAAAAGCTATAACTTTGCATCGCAAATCAGGGGAACGGCCAAGGAAACGAAGCCCGAACTTGAGGAAATCGCGAAAATAGCTCAGTTGGTAGAGCACGACCTTGCCAAGGTCGGGGTCGCGGGTTCGAGTCCCGTTTTTCGCTCCAAATTTCAGAAACCCTGAATCGTCTGGATGGCGGAATTGGTAGACGCGCTACTTTGAGGGGGTAGTGGACATTAGTCCGTGTGAGTTCGAGTCTCATTCTAGACACATATTAAAGCTTGTAAGTCTTCCGATTTACAAGCTTTAATTATTTTTGTCCGGGCCTGTCAGCCATATCATCGGGACCATCAGATTTTTCCGGTGCATGGCATTTTTTTATGGCGGTGTGGACACCGCCTCTCCAGTAGCTGGCGTTATTGGCGACGTGGACGTCGCCGCTTCTGTAGCTGACTGGAATGACGACGTCCACGTCGTCAACGCAAGAAAAACGCTATGCACCGGAAAAATCCGCTGATCCATTTATTCGGCCGTGAGCGCACCGTTCAGGCGCAGGGAGTGGACCGGAATATGCAGACTGTCGGCTTGTTTCATGATCAGGCTTTCCCGCCGGCGCGGCACTGTGGTATGGATCACAAGTCGTTTGGGGCGGTAAGCTGCTGCAAGTTCGGGAATAGAGGAAAGACAGCTGCGCGTTATTACCAGATAATCGCATCCTGGAGCCACTTCGTGCGCAATTGCCTTGGTGTCGGTGAATATGTATCGGCGTCCCAGCAATACGGTTTCGGTTACGGCATTCGCCTCGGGGATGAATTCACGTGCCGCAGAATTGGTCCTGATCTGCACTACCGGCATGTCGGCGCCTCCATGTATGGATGCTTTCGGGCTGTTCATTTCATCGGCATAGACCGGAATCACCGCTAAGGCACCGATGGCTGAAACCAAAGCGGAGGCCAATACGCCTTTGCGCCGGAACGCGTGCAGCCATACAGCCGCAAGCAAAATGGCCGCGAGCCACAACAGCACAGTCAATGCCGGTACCGTGAAGTCGATTACCGACGCCCTGTCTCCGTGTATGAAATTCAGCGCCGACAAGAGCCAGTCATATCCCGTGTCGAGCACGCTTCCAAGAAGCGACGCCCGGAATCCCGCCAGATTCAATATG
Organism: Bacteroidales bacterium; assembly: GCA_029007645.1. Taxonomy (GTDB): domain Bacteria; phylum Bacteroidota; class Bacteroidia; order Bacteroidales; family Muribaculaceae; genus Lepagella. Next base: position 11,031 of record JAQXIE010000043.1, on the reverse strand, counting down.
AAATAGACCAGTGCTACGACAATATATGCCGGCAACAGCGGCAGTGCAATCAGGTTGGCCGGAATGAACGTCGTGGGTATTATACCGAAATAATGCGAGATGATGGCCCAGGAGGCCACCGTCGCTGTAATGGTAACCAATACCGCTGAAAATAGTCTGAACAGCATCGGGTGATTGCGATGGTCGATGGGATTCAGCGGTCCGGCGAAGAAAATCAGGGATGCCACGCAGATGAAACTCAACTGGAATCCCACGTCGGAAATGGCCTGGGTGTCGGCTATCAGTATAATCAGGGCCGAGAGCAGCAAGGAGTTCCATGCTGAATTACGTCGCTCGGTGAGCAGAGCTATGATCATGCATGTGGTCATGACGGCAGCGCGCATCGTCGAGGGATTCATGCCCGTAATCAGTGCGTAAAACCAAAGCAAGGGGAGTGCGAGCACATAACGCAGGCGGTATCGGCCGACAAAGCTGAGAGGCAACAGCATCCAGAGCAGGATGCCGGCTATTACCGAGACATGCATTCCGCTCAGAGCAAGCATATGCGACACGCCCGCATCGGCAAAGAGTTGCTTCACGTCCGGACGGAGATAGGCACGGTCGCCCAGCAGGATTGTAATCAGAAATTCCTGTGTCGGCCTTTGCAGATGACAGTTTTCGATAAACGCCTCAATATCCTGACGCATCAATATCAGACGTCCGCGCCAGGTCGCGTTATGCGAACTGACCTGAATCTCGGAATCATCCACCCGGCACGTATAGAGTATGCCGTGACGCTTCATATATTCGGCGTATCCGGCAAGGGAGGATGCCGACGAATTTTCGACCGGCACCGGATTGAGCGGAAAGATTATATTGTCATCGATCCCGGCGTAAAGCGCTTTGGTGTAAAGCTTGATCTGACAGGGAGGTATGGGCACGGCTCGTCCGATGGAATCGGCCACGGCGTTGATTTCGACGATAGCCCTGTCGCCGTTGGTGGTGGACGAAATCTCCCTGACATGTCCAATGGCTATTTCGGCGTCATCGGGCAATGAATCTTGCAGATCGTGCGGTCTGGAAAAATCCGTAACGATAATCCCTGCGCCTATAAATGCGGTCAGCAGCCATATCTTGTGAAGATGACGGCGAGAATATCCGAGCACAGGATTGGAAGATCCCCTCAGCAGAAACTCATAGAATATCATTGCCGCGATTATCGCAGCAATTCCCACAAGAGCCCCGCATCCTGCCCGGGCCAGAAATATTCCGGCGATGAAACCTAAAAGAGGCCCTAACAGCGGTACGTCAAGATTTACCTTTGACCGACCCATATTTTCCAGGCTTCTTCAGCCTGTTGGTGCAACATTTCAAGACCGTTTTTAACTGTGGCGCCACGTCCAGCACCATGCTGCATGAATTTTGTGACCGTCGGATTGTACACGATATCATAGCACAGGTGACGTGCCGAAATGAGATTCCAGGGCAGATCGGGAGCGCTGTCGATCTTGGGATACATGCCCAATGGCGTGCAGTTGATGATGATGCGGTGATTGGTCGCAATCCTCGCCGTGATGTCGGAATAGGCTATCACCGGAGCATTCACTCCCTGGGCCGCGTCCGGTGTGCGGCTCACAAATTCATGAGGAATATTGAGCTTTGACAGAGCGTAGGCTATCCCTTTGGCCGCTCCGCCGGTGCCGAGTATCAATGCTTCGTCGTCACTTTCAACCAACGGCACCAGACTGTTGCTGAAACCCTTGAAATCAGTGTTGTAGCCTTCCAGACGATATGGCCTGTCGCCCGACGGTGAGGGTTCTCGTACGATTCTGACCGTATTTATGGCCCCGATGGCCCGGGCATCGGCATCCACGAAATCCAGGTGTGGAATGATCGCCGTCTTATACGGGATGGTGACGTTGAATCCGTTCAGTTCAGGATTCTCCGCAAGCATGGCGGGAAGGTCTTCGATACTGGTGAGCGGAAAGAGCCGGTAAGTACCCTCAATGCCTTCGGCCCGGAATTTGTTTGCGAAGTATTCCGGCGAGAAGCTGTGTCCCAAAGGATATCCTATAAGTCCTAAATTGATTTTCATAACGGGATGGAGATTACCATATTATTACTCGGTCATCTACGGGCCTGAACATGGGCTGACCCTCCGTGATATCGAAGGCATCGAAGAAAGGCTGCAGGTTGCGCAACGTCACGTTGACGCGGTTGCGTCCCAATGAATGGGGATCGGACTTGGTGCGCACCAATATTTCTTCGGGTCTGATATTCGAGGCCCATACCGATGCGTAGGCAAGATAGAACAGCTGATCGGGCGTAAATTCTTTCTGCGTATCGTCGGCGGGTTTATCCCCGGCAGCAATCTTATAGGCAGTATATGCCAATCTGAGGCCTCCCTGGTCGGCGATGTTCTCGCCCAGAGTATATCGGCCATTGGCATGCACGCCGGGTGCGACTTCGACACTATCGAACTGCTCGACCAGACGGTCGGCCAGGGTGTTGAACCGGCTCTCGTCATCGGCTGTCCACCAATCCACAAGGTTGCCCTCCTTGTCGAAGCGCCGTCCCTGGTCATCGAACCCATGGGTCATTTCATGGCCGATCACAACGCCGATCGCTCCGTAATTCTGGGCATCGTCGGCATCGATATCGAAGTATGGCGCCTGCAGAATTCCGGCCGGGAAGCATATCTCGTTCATGACCGGACTGTAATAGGCATTGACTGTCTGAGGCGTCATGAACCATTCATCCTTGTCTACAGGCTTGCCTAATTTGTCGTAGTTGTCGCGTACATACCATTCGGAGGCTGCCAGGACGTTCTCCAGATAATTCTTCTCGGGATCGATATTTATGCCGGAATAATCCTTCCATTTGTCGGGGTAGCCGATCTTCACCTTCAATGAGGCGAGTTTGTCGAGAGCTTTCTCCTTGGTGGCATCGCTCATCCAGCTGCATTCTCTGATATGCTTGCCCAGTGCCTTCCGGAGATTCTCCACCAGGCCTTTCATATATGCCTTGTTTCTTTCCGGGAAATACTTCTCGACATATAGCTGACCTATCGCCTCGCCAAACATGGAATTGGGTATGGCCATTGCCCTTTTCCAAAGCGGCTTTTTCTCCTCCGTGCCCGACATCACGCGCCCGAACATCTCGAAATCGGCTTCGTAGAAGTCGTCGCTAAGCGTGCCCGTGCCTTCGCACACGGCGGTAAAGATCAGGTAATCCTTGATCCGGCGTATGTCAAGCGACGGTATATATGAATTGATGAAATCCATGAACTTGACCGACGAAACATTGAGGCCCTGCGGAATCTTAAGTCCCGAGCCTTCGAAAATGCCTTTCCAGTCAATCGCCGGATATTTGGTGCAGAAGTCATCGATAGTTATCCAGTTGTGCGACAACAGTGGATTGCGGCGTTCTTCGCGAGTCTTCTTGTGAGTGGCGATGTCGGTCTCGATGCTGATAACGGATTGCCATACTCTTTCGGCATCTTCGTCACTGTATCCGACAAGAGTCATGATCCGCTTCACGTATTTATGGTAAGCGTCAAGGATCCTGTCGTTTGTTTCGTTCTTTTCCAGATAGTAGTCGCGGTCGCCGAGCGTCAGTCCGCATTCGGAAACGTGTAGGATATTCATGTTTGAATCCGCGGGGTCGGATCCGACGCCGAACCCGAAAAATCCTCCACCGGCTCCGCGGTTCAGCCATGCCATCGTGGCGGTGAAATCCTCCGGTCCCATCTTCTCGATGCGTTCCACTATCGGCATAATCGGCGCCGCTCCCAGCTCATTGCGCCTGTCCATGTCAAGGCCCGCGCGATATATGTCGTTGACCTTCTGCGCGATTGTTCCCGGTTTGGAGGCGTCAGGATGCTCGCCAAGATTCTCAATCAGATCCTTGACCTGCTGCAGATTCTTCTCCGCGATGTCATCGAATACTCCGTAACGGGAATATTCTCCTTTCAGAGGATGTGATTTTTGCCATCCGCCGCACGCGTATCCATAGAAATCCTCGCCCGGCTTGATCGTTGCGTCTATATTGTCTTTAATCATTTTATTCTGAGATTGTTCTGTTCTATTTGAGGTTGTCCAGTTCCATCTGTGCAAGCTCCCAGACAGACATGGCATTTTCAAGCTTTTTAGTAGCGTTGTCGTAGGCTGCCAGAGTTTCCTGCGAAGCGTCTCCGGCACTGATTTTATCTTCAATTTCCTTGACGGTGTTTTCCAATGCCGCGATTTCCACCTCGCATTGTTTTACTTTCTTCTCGGCACGCGACACCATCTTGGCCCTTTCTTTCTGCTCGGCATAGGTGAGTTTCTGCGGCTTGGGAGTTTCGGTATTCCGGGGTGCCGGAGCCGATGCCGTGGGGGTATTCGATTTTGGTGCAGAAGCCTCGGGTTTGCGCTCCAGTTCCCGCAGGGACTCCATATCCTTGCGGTGCAGGAAATCGTAGATGCCGCCCAGATGCTCGCGGACCTTTCCATCACCGAACTCATATACTTTTTCAACCAGACCATCCAGGAAATATCTGTCGTGACTGACAAGTATCACAGTGCCGTTGAAGGCTGCGATTGCTTCCTTCAGTACATCCTTTGACGGAATGTCAAGATGGTTGGTGGGCTCGTCGAGAATCAGGAAATTGACCGGTTCGAGAAGCAGTCTGATCATGGCCAGACGAGTTTTCTCACCGCCCGACAGGACCTTGACTTTTTTGTCGACGGCCTCGCCGCCGAACATGAACGCACCCAGTATGTCACGCACTTTGGTACGCATGTCGCCCGTGGCAACCCGGTCGATGGTGTCGAACACGGTCAGATCGCCGTCAAGCAGCTGGGCCTGGTTTTGTGCAAAATATCCGATCTTGACATTATGCCCGATCTTCAATGTGCCGTCGTAGGGAATCTCACCCATGATGCATTTCACAAGCGTTGACTTGCCTTCGCCATTGCGTCCCACAAAAGCGACTTTCTCACCGCGCCGGATTGTGAACTCGGCGTCTTTGAACACCTGATGGTCTCCGTAACGCTTGCCGAGATTCTCGACTATCAGCGGGAAGTCTCCGCTGCGTTCGGCAGGAGGGAATTTCAGACGCAACCGCGAATTGTCGACCTCATCGACCTCGATGGGCACGATTTTCTCAAGCTGCTTGATGCGGCTCTGCACCTGCACGGCCTTGGTCGGCTTATATCTGAAGCGTTCGATGAAATCCTTGGTGTCGGCTATCATCTTCTGCTGGTTTTCATAGGCTCGCATCTGTTGTTCAACCCGTTCCTTCCTGAGCTCCAGGAATTTGGTGTAACTCACCTTATAGTCGTAAATCTTGCCGCACGATATCTCAACCGTACGGGAAGTGACATTGTCAAGGAACGCGCGGTCATGGCTCACGAGCAGCACCGCTTTCCCTTTGGTCTGAAGGAAGCGCTCGAGCCACTGGATTGATTCGATGTCGAGGTGGTTGGTCGGCTCGTCGAGAAGCAATATGTCCGGTCGCCGCAGCAGAATTTTGGCCAGCTCGATCCGCATGCGCCAGCCCCCCGAGAATTCGGATGTGGGCCGTGATAGATCGCCGGGCTTAAAACCGAGACCTGTCAGTGTGGACTCGATTTCAGCATCCATGTTGTTGATGCCTTCGATATTGAGCCGGTGTGTCAGATAGTCGAAACGCTCCAGCAATTTGGCATAGCTGTCGGAATCGTAGTCCTCACGCGTGTTCATCTCGTTCTCCACGCTCTTCAGTTCATCCTGCAGATCTTTCAATTCGCTGTAGGCTTTGCGAACTTCCTGCGACACCGTGGTGTTATCTGAGAGGACCATCTGCTGAGGCAGATATCCGATCGTTGTACCGTTGGGCATTGCGACATTTCCCGATGTGGGGCTTTCCAGGCCCGCTATGATCTTAAGCATCGTGGATTTGCCCGCGCCGTTCTTGCCCGTCAGCGCTATTCTGTCGTTGTCGTTTATGACAAAGTTCACATCCTGAAACAATGGACGTGCCGAAAATTCAACAAATAAATTATTTATGGAAATCATGTTATCCCGAAGTCATACAAATGAATGCAAATTTACAAAAAAATGTGGATGTTTGTTGGGTTCTTGCCGATTAATTGTTAAATTTGCAATTCTAAAATAATAATTGACCCAAACCAAAAACATGGACATTCAAGAAGCATTGAATTATCATGAGATGGGACGCCCCGGTAAGATTGAGGTGGTTCCCACCAAGCCCTATGCAACACAAAATGACTTGTCGCTCGCATATTCACCCGGCGTAGCGTACCCCTGTCTGGAAATTGAAAAGAACCCTGAGAATGCATACCGCTATACAAACCGAGGAAATCTTGTCGCCGTAATCTCCAATGGAACGGCCGTACTTGGTCTTGGCGATATCGGCGCTTTGGCCGGAAAGCCTGTAATGGAAGGCAAAGCGCTTCTGTTCAAGATATTTGCAGGAATCGATGCGTTCGACATCGAGATCAATGAGTCCGACCCTCAGAAGATGGTCGAGATCGTAAAGTCGCTCACACCGACTTTCGGCGGCATCAATCTGGAAGATATCAAAGCTCCGGAGAGCTTCTATATAGAGACCAGACTGAAAGAGGAATGCGACATACCTCTGATGCACGATGACCAGCACGGCACAGCCATCATTTCGGGTGCCGCTCTGATCAACGCTCTGCAGATCCAGGGCAAGAAGCCAGAGGATATCAAGCTCGTGGTCAATGGCGCCGGAGGTGCGGCCATCAGCTGCGCCCGCATCTACAAACGTATCGGCGTCCGTCCCGAAAACATCGTTATGGTTGACTCCAAAGGCGTGATCCGCAAGGACCGTGACAATCTTACCGCTCAGAAGGCGGAGTTCGCCACCGACCGTGACATCCACACATTGGCCGAGGCCATTGTGGACGCCGATGTATTCCTGGGCGTCAGTGTAGGAAATGCCCTGACTCCCGCCATGGTAATGATGATGGCTCCCAAGCCCATTGTCTTCGCCCTTGCCAATCCTACGCCCGAGATCGATTACGAACTCGCCATGCAGACCCGCAAGGATCTGATAATGGCCACTGGCCGCAGCGATTATCCCAACCAGGTGAACAATGTGCTCGGATTCCCCTACATATTCCGCGGCGCGCTGGATTCTCGCGCCACCACCATCAACGAGGAAATGAAGGTCGCCGCTTGTTATGCAATCGCCGAGCTCGCGCATCAGCCGGTTCCGGACTATGTGCTCAAGGCTTACGGCCTGTCTGAACTTTCGTTCGGCCCCGAATACATTCTGCCGAAGCCGAACGACAAACGGTTGCTCTATACGGTAGCCCCGGCTGTGGCTCGTGCCGCTGCCGAAAGCGGGGTGGCTAAGAACCCCATCGAGGACTGGGATAAATACCATCAGTTCCTCGAAAAGGTTATGAAACGCTGACAATGAAACTCTTAAATAAATTAACACTCCTGTTTGCGATACTGACAACGGCCTTGGCCGTGTCGGCGCAAACTCCAACGGAAATAATGCGGAAGGTGTCGTCCATTGCGGATGGCACCTCCGGTGTTTCCGGCAATTTCTCCCTGCGCGGTTCGGGCGGTGTAATCAAGGGCTCGTTCAAGTTCGACGGAACGAGGTCGGTCATAGATGTTCCGAGTACAGCAACTTCTTGGTTCGACGGCAAAAATCTATGGTCTTTGAACAAGAATACCAAGGAAATAACGGTCACACTGCCGGATCAGTCCGAGCTTGCCGAAGCAAACCCGCTGCTGTTCCTCAAGAACTACAGTAGTAATTTTAACGTTTCTTTTTCCAAGAGGAAGGTTGCTGGTAAGCATATCATCATGCTCCGGCCCAAAAAAGCGATGCAAAACGTGAAATGGGTTGAGGCCGTGATCGGATCTTCATCCTATCTCCCTGAATATATTACCGTATGTGACACGCAGGGCCAGCGGTCGTTGATGTCGCTTAGCCATATCAAAACCAATTGCAAATTCAAAGCTGCGGACTTTTCTTTCCCGCAGAACCGTTATAAAGGATATGAGATAATAGATCTCCGATAGAACCATGGAAGAGAGAAAGACTAAATTGCTGATAATAGGATCGGGTCCGGCGGGATATACTGCCGGAATATACGCTTCTCGGGCAAATCTGCAACCCCTGATTTATGAGGGAAACCAGCCGGGCGGGCAGCTGACCCAGACTACTGAAATAGAGAATTTTCCCGGATATCCGGAGGGTGTTCAGGGACCTGAAATGATGCAGGATCTTCGGCGTCAGGCCGAACGTTTTGGCGCTGAGGTGATCTCGCAGACCATTGAGAAGGTCGACTTCAGTCATCGTCCCTTCGTATGCGAGGACGACCATGGACATAAGGTTATAGCCGATGCGGTGATAATCTGCACCGGAGCCAAAGCCAAATATCTCGGTCTGGAAGATGAACAGAAATACAATGGCCTTGGTGTAAGCGCATGCGCTACCTGCGACGGATTCTTCTACCGCAAGAAGGACGTGGCCGTTGTGGGCGGCGGCGACACAGCCTGCGAAGAGGCTCTGTATCTCTCCACTTTGTGCCGCAAGGTTTACATGATTGTACGCAAGGATTATCTGCGCGCGTCCAAGGCAATGCAGCACCGCGTCAGATCCCGTGAGAATATCGAGATTCTGTTCAAATGCAATACGGTCGGTCTGTATGGCCAGGACGGTGTGGAAGGTGTTCATCTGGTGCGCAACAAAGGTGAGCAGAACGAAGAAAAATTCGACATCGAGGTCGAGGGATTTTTCCTTGCGATCGGCCACAAGCCGAGCACCGACATATTCCGTGGTCAGATCGAGATGGACGAGGAGGGATACATCCGCACTAACGCGCCGAATACTTCGACAAACGTCAGCGGAGTTTTCGCTGCCGGCGACTGTGCGGATCCTATTTACCGGCAGGCTGTCAGCGCAGCCGGCACCGGTTGCCGCGCCGCCCTCGATGCGGAGAGATATCTGCTTGATCATAACGAATTCTGATTCCTATGGATTCTGCTGAAAAACAGGCCGTCCTGGACCGACGGTATCTGAGAATGGCCGCTATCTGGGCCGAAAACTCTTACTGCGAACGCCGCAAGGTCGGGGCGCTTCTGGTCAAGGATAAGATGATTATATCCGATGGATATAACGGAACGCCTTCCGGATTCCCCAATGTTTGCGAGAGTGAGGAAGGGGTTACCCTTCCATATGTGCTGCATGCTGAGGCCAACGCCATCAGCAAAGTGGCCAGAAGCAATAATTCCAGCGAGGGCAGCACCCTTTATATCACTGCCAGTCCCTGCATGGAATGCTCTAAACTTATCATTCAGGCCGGAATTCGCCGCGTCGTTTTCTCCGACCTTTACCGTATCACTGACGGACTTGATTTATTGCGCAGGGCCGGTGTGGAGATTCTCCATCTGCCCGAGTAATAGAGGATAATATATGAAAAAACACAATATAGGGTATGTTCTCGTACCCTTGTTCCTTTGCCTCGGAATCATCGGAGGAATATTTATAGGCAAATATTCCTCACAACAGGAGCTGTCTCCCGAGGAGATAAAGTTCAGAAGTGTTCTTGGCCTGATCCGCGATCAATACGTGGATGAGATCGATATCGACAGCCTTCTGGACAAGTCTATTCCGGACTTGCTGGCAAGTCTTGATCCGCATTCCGCCTACATTCCGGCCGAGGATCTTACCATTACCAACGATGACCTGGAGGGATCGTTCGGAGGAATCGGAGTGTCGTTCCAGATCCTCAACGATACGGTCAATGTGATCGAGGTCATAGCCGGCGGACCGGCCGAAAAGGTCGGTCTGCTGCCGGGCGACAAGATCCTGGAGGCCAACGGCAAGAAGTTATCCGGCGCCAACGTATCGACCGAAGATGTATTTAAGATTCTGCGGGGTGCCGAAGGAACCGTTGTGAAGACCGTCGTAAAACGACGCACCTCACGCAAACCCCTGACATACGAGATAGTCCGCGGGGAGATTCCTTCCAACAGTGTCGATGCAAAATATCTGATATCAGGAGATATAGGTTATATCAAGGTAAGCAAGTTCGCCCGAACCACATATCCCGAATTTTTCACAGCCCTGACGGAACTTAAGAATCAGGGAGCTAAGAAATATATCGTCGATTTGCGTGGCAATAGCGGAGGATTCATGGATCAGGCTATCTATATGGTCAATGAATTCCTGCCCGAAGGCCGGAAAATAGTCTATACAAAGGGTCGGAGCGTCGATAACGAGACCATGGCCATAAGCGATGGTACCGGACAATTCCAGAACGTGCCTCTCACGGTGATTACAAATGAGTTTTCGGCATCGGCTTCCGAGATATTCGCAGGTGCGATTCAGGACAATGACCGCGGACTTGTGATAGGTCGCCGTTCTTTCGGCAAAGGTTTGGTACAAAATCAGATATCGCTGCCCGACAGTTCGGCTGTGCGCCTCACCGTGGCTCGCTATTACACTCCTTCGGGCCGAAGCATTCAGAAGGAGTACAAGCGTGGCAAGGACGGCAAGTACGAGATGGATATTCTGGACCGTTACAGCCATGGCGAGTTCTACACATCCGACAGCATCAAGCTTGACAAGAGCAAGAAGTTCCGCACGTTCAACGGACGCACCGTATATGGTGGGGGTGGAATCATGCCCGACATATTTGTACCTGAAGACACCACCGGATACACAAGCTATTATCTGGAGGCTACCAACAGGGGACTGATCAATGAGTTTGCCCAGCAGATGGCCGACTCCTACAGAAGCATGATGCGCGGTCAGAAAACTATGGAACAGCTGGAGCGGGTACTTCCTCGCGACAACACCCTGCTGCAGGCGTTTGTAGGTTATGCCGCCAATCACGGTCTGCCGGCACGATGGTATTATATCAACCAATCGCGTTCTTTATTGTTAAATCAGATAAAGGCGGTTATTGCTCGCGACCTCATCGGCTATCAGGGAATGATCCGGATTCTCAATACGTCTGACAAGACTGTCCTGAAGGCCATTGAGAAACTGCAAAGAGGAGAATCGCCCGTAAATAT
>JAQXIE010000042.1 GCA_029007645.1 Bacteroidales bacterium | reverse complement strand
ACATGCTTGCCGAAGCATCGGAATCGCCTCCCGAAGTCCTTGAAAACTACTGAGGGGGCTTGTCCTATACAAAAAGTAAGCCCAACTTCTGCCGTTCAGGATGTTGGACTCACTATTTTATGGTTTAGCGGACAGTAATAGCTAATAATATACCAATAGTCGAAAAATAAAGAGCTATGTTATACAGGAAGATTAGCGCGTATATCTGAGCTGAGACACTGTAACCCAAATCGGGAGCCACATAGATTGCGGCTCCCGATTTGGGTTACAGCCTGATTCAGGATTCAGGCTTGAGAGGTTGGATGGCGGGATCAGTAGCGGATCTTGACGGTAGTGCCGGCGGTGCGGCGGATCAGAATCTGGCCGGGAGCCGGGTCGGTGACGCGGATGCCTTGCAGATTGTAATATTCCGCTTCGTCGGCGTCGTCAATGCCTTCGATCTCGATCTCTTCGACGGCAGCATCTTCGGCATTCTGCTTTACGGTGAGCAGGAGTTGTGTGGCGCCGTCGGTCAGGGTGATATGCCCTTCGCGCCGGGAGACAGCTGGCGGCAATGCTTCGTAGGCTGCCTTGACGGTGTCGACAGTCATGCCGTTGGGCGTGCTCGTAACCTTAAGCCAGTCGGCATCCGAAACGGGCGTCTCATATCCCATATATGAGAAGATCTCGAAATCGGCCGTACCGGCCTCCTTACCGACGTTGGCGATACCGTCGACCGGTGTCAGATGCGACATCACCGAATGCGATATGGCCGGATAAATCATGAAGGAGGTGTGGTTCTTGCCGGCCGGGAAATAGTCGGCCACATTGATCCATTCGCCCTCCTTGAGCATCATTGCTGTGCCTCCTTCGGCGCGGAAGTCGGCCATGCCGAAGCTGACGCGCGTGGTCTCGCTAAATTCCGGTATGCCGTCGACAACGATAAAGAACTCGTCGCTCACAACCGGTGCGGTGGTAAAGGGGAAAGCTGTGCCGACTGCCTGACCGCCCGAGGGGAGATCCAGCTCAAATACCGACCACCACATTGAGTCAAGGCATTTGTCGGGCTTGCCATCCTTCGCAGTGTAGAGATGCACACCGACATTGGCAATCTGGTCAGCGACGCTTTCGGCAGTGGCCTCCTGGAAGAAAACGTATGCTCCGTAAACCCTTATGGGCACGGAGGGGGCGGAGAATTTTTCGGCGTAGGCCGTGATCTTCCGGTTGTTGGAACCGGGGAATACGCCCCAGTCCTCCATATCGAAGACGGTGGCGCGGTCGGTGGGCAGGAGGTTGTTGACTGTGCCGCTGTATTCGGCAGTCACCTCGCAGGATGCCTGCGAAGAGCCGTGGCTGTTCGATGCGGTCAGGTCGACCTTCTGGTCGTGCAGGTATGCGAAGCTGACGGCAGGATCGGTTTCGGTGGAAATGAAGGGAGTCGTGCCGTCGGCGGCAACACCGGTGAATGTCCATGAATGTTCAGTGGGGAAGCCGGAGGAGGCGTCTCGGAAAGTGACCGGTGCCAACGGCGCCACAAGATGCTTGCGGTTGGAGCTGAGCCGGAACGTGGCCGGCGGCAGGATTGCCGCAACCGGCGCCGAGCCCGTTACCTTCACGAACCCGGTCCGCGTCTTTGTCGACGTTTGTCCGTCGGCATCACGCACAGTCAGAGATATGTCGAAGCTGCCGTCGGTGGTGTAATAGACCTTCGGAATCTTCTCGGTGGATTTCTCAGGCACACCGCCGGGGAAATTCCATTCCCAAGCCACGGGGGAACCTGCCGAGATATCCATAAGCGAAACGATGTCGCCGGTGTTGACGCTGACATTGTCGACAGTGGTTCGGCCGGACATTTTCAGTCCGTCGATAGCGAAATCGCCCATATAGCCGCCCGTGTCGAACGAGTCGGAACTGCCGGGACCATATTCGAATTTCAGGCGTACGTTTTTGCCGACATACTTGTCGAGGGCTATGATGGCCTCGCGCCATGCCCAGGGCTTTTCGCCACCGGCGTCCTTGGAATTCCAGATTACCTCGGAGGATTCGAAATTGTCGGTCGAGATGCTCAGTGTCAGACGGCAAACGTCGTCGTAATTGAGCGAGAACCCGACATGGAAACTCAGCGAACCGTTTGACGGCACGGCGATTTCCGGAGAGGTGATTGCGGATTTCTCGCGGCGGTAGACCTGATAGGGTCCTTCGACAAAGAGGGAACCGGTGCTCGAGGGGTCAATCGTGGAGTAACCTTTGCCCGCTCCGAGCTGGGCGTCGGGGATGATCTTCCAGGTAACATAATCCTTCGGTTCCGGGGTCCAGCCCTGCATGTCGGTGTTGAAGTCGTAGCTGGTTACGGGTGCGAGCGAACCACTCCCTTCGACGGTGAAATCGGCGTTGATGGCCGGGCTTTCGGAATTGAAGAGGGGCATCCGCTGGCGGGCGACTTGCACTGCCCGCGGTGCGTCAGGATGTCGGAAAACGGGCGAAATGTCGGCCGCCCCCGCAAGGAAGGCGGCTGACAGAGCCAGTGTTATGATCTGTAGCTTCATGATTATTTCACGAATTTAAGGGATTTACGCGATCCGTCGGCAGCCTGATGGATTGCGACGTAAGCGGCGGCGGGTAGACCGGTTACGGATACGCTCTGATCTGCGGTATGTTTGCTGTAGACGAGCGTTCCGGAGGCCGAGTAAACGAACAGATCACCCTCGTCGGGAAGCAGGAGCCTGCCTGAGGCTGCATCGTAACGCAGCGTCCCGTTGCCGCTCTGAGTCAGACCGACACCGGCCGTTATTACGGTCTGCTCGATGTCGGACTGCAGCAGATAGCAGCCGCGATGCTCTTTGGTGACAAGCTTATAACCGATGCGATAAATGCCGGTATCTTCCGTCAGCTTGAAGGGAGTCTTCACGACTTCGGGGGATTCCACCGCTTTGATATGATAGTCGGCAAGTTTCGTAGCCGTGGAGATGTCTTCGGGATTGGTGATGAGGTAAACCTCAAGGTCTTCGGGGTAGATGGCGTCCGTGCAGACAGCCTTGTAGGAGACTTCGCAAATGCCCTGCAGTGCCGTAAACGAAGGAGTGATCGCCCATGCTCCTGCGCTTGCAGATTCCGATGTCAAAGCCTCTTTCGTGCTGTCGTATGCCCAGTTTTCCGTCGGGTTCTCGGGATTCACGAAAGTCCAGATAGTGGAGAAATCGGCATTGGAGAAGTCCGGTTTGTAGGGAAGGTCGACGGGTACGCCGAGCACGACGGGAGCGGCGAATGTCTCGGTGCTGGCGAGGTCGCCGGCGCCGGCCGTGACACCGTAGGTGTAAGCGGCCGGAGTAAGGTCGGCGTCTGTGTCGGCATAGGGTGAAGTCTTGACATCAGAAGCGATGGCCTTTCCGTTGCGGCTTACCGTGTAGGTGATAGCTGCGAAATCGACATACCCGCCGTTGACGCTTTCGGAGACAGGCTCAAATGCAATGGAGCGGTCGCCGTTCTCAGCTACGGTGACGGTGACGGAAGTCGGAGCTTTCGGGGTGTCGGGACCTACCCATGATGTGGTTGCGGAGGCAGATGTGCCGGCCTTGTCCTCGTTGTACGGAATGATCGTGTAACTGTAGCATCCGGGTTCCGTGATCGTGGTGTCCTCGTAGGTGGTTTCCTCGCCGGCGGGAAGGTTCTCGAGCGTGGCGATCAGCTCGTCGCCGCGGCGCACCTCCATCTTGGTGACGGTGTCGATGATGACGCCGTTCTGAGTATCCGACGGGTTGACCCAGGAAAGGGTCGCGCCGAGCTCGCCGAGTGGCTTGGCTTCAGCCTCGAAGTCGGCAGGTGCCAATGGACCGGTGGTTTCAATCACCTTCGTTTGCACGATATCCGACTGCTTCAGATAGCAGGAGAACTGGTTTTCGGTCACAACCTTGTAGCCGATGCGGTAGATGCCGGCCTTGTCGGTAATCTGGAAAGATGTCTTCATTACGTTGGGGTAGTCGACCGACTCAACATGATAGTCGGCGATTTTCTTGGCTGTGGAGAGGTCGTCGGGATCGGTGATGAGGTAAACTTCGAGATCCTCGGGATATCTGTAGCTGTAGCAGGTAGCCTTGTAAGAAACCTCGCATTCGCCGCGGACGGCTCTGAACGGAGGTGTGATGGCCCATGCACCGGCGTTGGTGAAATCGGCCACGATCGCCTCTTTGGAGCTGTCGTATTTCCAGTTTTTTGTCGGGTTCTCCGGGTTTGTGAAAGTCCAGAGGACCGTGAAGTCGGCGTTGGAGAAGTCCGTTTCGTAGGGGAGGTCAAGTGCTTCGCCGAGCACGACGGGAGCGGCGAATGTCTCATCACTCTTGAGGTCGCCGGCGCAGGCTGTGACGCCGTAGGTGTAGGCGGCGAGTTCCAGATCGGCTTCAGCGTCGACGTAGGGGGATGCCTTGAGATCCGTAGCGAGCGCGTTGCCGTTGCGGCTGACGGTATAGGTCAGAGCCTCATAGTTGACATAACCTCCGTTGACGCTCTCGGTAACGGGTTCGAAGGCTATGGAGCGGTCGCCGTTCTCAGCGACGGTAACGGTGACGGAAGCCGGGGCTTTCGGGGTGTCGGGACCGATCCATGCTGATGTTGCGGTGGCCTTATCGCCCTCCACTGCGTTCAGCCAGGGGGTGAGGGTGTAGGTGTAGGTGCCGGGAGCGGTGAGTGCCTTGTCCTGATATGTTGTGGCCTCGCCGGCTGTCAGGTCTTCGAGCGTGGCGATCAGCTCGTCGCCGCGGCGCACCTCCATCTTGGTGAGGGTGGCGAGAGTCGTTCCTGCGTTGGTCTTGGTCGGGTTGACCCATGATAGGTTAGCGCCAAGTGCGCCGAGAGGTTCAGCCTCGGCCTTGAAATCGGCAGGAGCTAACGGTGCTGCCACAATCTCCTTGATTTCCAGGTCGTCGACATAGATATCGTTAGAACCGGTGATCGGACCGTTTACGCGGAATGCCACATACCATTTCGAGTCGGCGTCGACGCTGAACACGCATTCCTTGGAGGCGGCAATGCCGGAGTTGATTGTCTCGCTGAACACTTCGGTGGTGAGGGCTGCAGCGGTCGGCTCTTTGCCGATGAGCACCTGCAGCGGCTTCGGGTCGGTCGAACGACTTACATAGGTCTTGAACGACACCTGATATGCTGCGCCCGGCTTCATGCTGAACGGCGGTGTCACGGCATATACATCAATGTCGGTGCCTGAACCCCAGTAGTCGAGCTTGCCTGAGGAAATCTTCCAGTCGCGTGTGCCGGTGCCTTCGTTGAGCATGGTCCAGAGAGCAATCGAGTTGTCGTTGGCGAAATCGTTGGTATATGGAAGTGAAAGCGTGCCGCCCGTGCTGACGGTGTTCGACTTGACGCCCGACCATGACGTGGAGTTGTTATAGACGGTATAGACCTGATAATAGTAGGTATCGAGTCCGGGGATAGTGGTGTCGACGTAGGGAAGCGTGCCGTTCCAACCCTCCTCGACGGTGACGGTTGTGTCGGATCCGGAGGTGCGTGTGATTTTGTATTTGACCAGCGAAAGGTCGAGATAACCTCCGTTGGAACCTGTCGGATAGCTAAAATTCAGGCTGACGGCCTTGTCGTTGCCGGCCACCGGTGTGGCGGTCACGTTGGAGACTGAGCCGGGAGTGTCGAGTCCAATCCAGTCGCTTTCGACTTTCTTTGGGGAGACTGTAGATGGCCCGTTGGTGTTGAAGGGCACTACCATGTAATAGTATTTGCCCGGTTCGGTGAGGGTGTTGTCGGTCCATTGTCCGGCGGATCCTGGTGTCGAGGCTTGCTCGTAGGTGGCTACGAGATAGGTGTCGGTGGCTGAGATGTAGCTGTTGCCGCGATAGATTTTCGCGCCGGAGATCTCCGACAGGGGCCCGCCGGCATTGTTGACCGAGGGCCATGTCCAGTTGACCGTCGCTTCCAGCTTACCCTGAGTGGCCGGGGTGACGGCCAGATCCGTCACGGCACCCGGATAGGTGAGCTGCTGCTCAACCACAATTTTGGTGACCAGACAGTTGCCGTTATAACTGTTTGAATACAGGTGGATTCCGAAATAGTAATCGCCTGATGTCGTGGCGGTCATCGTGCCCTTTTTTTCAACCGGCCAGGTGCTCTTTGCAAGGGATTCCTCCTTCATCATTTGGTTCGGCTTGAGGGAGGCGATTGTGGCTTCCTGACCGAAGCAGAGCTCAAACTTCTGTTTGTCGCTGGAGTATGTGCTTATATTCTGGATGAAAACAGTCACGGAATAGGTGTTTCCGGCGGTGAGCGTGATGGCAGGGGAGATCAGCCAGTCGTCGGCTGCCTTACTTTTGTTTTCCACATAGAGGGCGCCCTCTTTGTCGGCCGAATATTTCCACTGATTGTCGCCGCCGTCGTCGTTGGCGTCGAAGGGGGTCCATTGACTGAACTTTTCTTCGGAGTCAATGGCCACGGTGCATGGCGGTGTATAGGTCTCGGCTGAAACCGTAACACCGGCCGAGGCGGTCAGTGCCGCTGCGATTATTACCGAGTAAACATGTTTCATGACTCAATTCTTTAGTTGTTTATAATCATTGTTTCTGACAGGGTTGATTCAGTAAATCATGGCTATAAAATTAGCAATATTTTCCCGAATACGAAAGCATTTTTTCATAAATCCCATTTTTGTAACACGGCTCTTTCATTTAAGCTAAAAAAGCAGCCATACTTCCCCTTACCCGGTTCAATTCGAATCGGGTAATTTTTAAAACCTGTATGTCAGTGATTTATCTTTTTCTGAAAATCTTAATTTTTAAATTTTTGACCTAATAGCCGAAGAAGTTTCGTAAAGCTCATTGATACATGCCTCATAAGTTCCGCCATTCCTTTTCTCTTATCAGACCGCTTTTTGCGCAGACCTTTCCATATTGAGAACACGGAATGGACTATCCTCTGGATTGTATCGAGGTTACGCGCCGCGTTGGCCGACTTGCGCTTGACTCTGTCCTGCAACAGGTTGCGGTCCAGACCCCAGTGCATGCTTTCTATGGACCAGTGATTGCGCACGTAGGTTCCCAGAGCCGGGGTGTCTGTCGGCAGGCTGCTGAGGTACAGCCGTTTCTCGGCAGTACGTTCGCCGGTTGACTTTCGTACTGTATCTGACTCATATTCAATTATGGTCATGTTGCCGCCCCATTTTTCTTTGTCTGCTATTATTTCCAGCCCGTCATATATGCGGTATGTCCTGTTTTCAATTCTTCCGTGGCTCAGTTCCGGACCATCGGTATATGAATACTCCGGAGAATGCTCTTTGAGTCTGTCTTCCACCCCATAGCGGAGAGAACGCTGATTAGCCTTGAGTTCTATAAGAAAATCTCCGCCCTTTTCTCTGATTTTGTCAATTATATCCTTCTGCATTGACATTGCGTCGGCGGTGACAATCTTTCCGGCGATGTCGATTTTGTCCAGAAGCAGGGGGACGGCCTTTATCTCGTTGCTTTTTTCCTGACATGCCTCGGTGGCCAGCGTCAGGCCTGTATTGAATGAATATGCTGACACGATGTCGGGATTACGTCCGTTTTCCTGAACCGTACCACGTTCTGCCTTGCCGTCTATGCAGATTACCTCCCTGGCATGGTCTGACTTGCGCAGTTCCGCATGAAAGACTTCGACATACTCCCGCATGCAGTCGGCCATATCCGTGGCATTGATGCCGTTCTCTGCCCGGCACGGGGTCGCTTCTGAAGGGACGCCGTTTTTCAGCATCCTCATTTTGCGGAATTTACTGAGATTGTGTCTGCCGAACTCGATTCTGCAGGCGCGTCCCACATGTCCGCAGGCCCGGGCAAGTATCATCAGAATGATGATGTCGGACAGTCGGTGACGGAAGTTCCCTTTGTCGGATCTGCGAAAATCCGGGACAGACGAGGCAAAATACAACAATCTTTCCAGGATGCTGTCCTGAAATTCAAATTTATTACTTATTTAAGTTTCGCAAGTTCAACTTGCTGATTTCAGATTGTAAAATTGAGCGATATGAGCCATCTCTTCAGACTGGTTGATAACGGCATCGTAGATTTCTTCGTCCAGAAGGCCGAAGACTCTTGCTATCGCCGTGACAAGTTCCTGGAGAATGCCCCATATCTGTTGAGCGACCGAGAGCTGGACAGTCTCCCGGGTTATTTCCCTGAAGAGGCCTCCGATTGTCTCATAATCGCTGAAGCGCCTGACCACCGAAAGGATATTATACTGCAGACAACACAATGTTGCGGCGGCTATCTGGGATGCGAAGCTTGTGCTCTGGCATTTACCAAATCCGAGATTGGTCTTGCAGTCCTTGCACACGACTTCAAGCGCCCAGCGTCGGGAGTAGATCTGCCATGCCTTAATAAAATCGAGGTCGGTGTCGGTGGTGAGCAGTCCGTTCCATTTGCCGTGCTGTGTCCGGAGTACAAGAAAAATTCTGACAGGGACTCCTCCAAAGACAGCATCGTATACGATATAGTTGCACTTGAGTTTACGGCTGTATTTCTGCAGCTTGAGCTTCTTGCCGAGTTTCACAAGCGCGGGAGCGGAGAGATCGCCATGTTCCGTGTGATATTTGGTTTTGCCATACTCGCCCACCTTGATCATGCCGAGCCAATGGCATTTTACATGACGACTGTGGATGAAACGGACAATATCCTTGTTGGTAAACCAGCTGTCAGCCAACACATAGCTGAACTTTATCCCTTTGCGTATGGCTCGTTTTATCATTTCCTTGGCGAGATCGAGTTTGGACATATCATAGGCCTTCTCCCGCTGCCGAAGTACTTCGCTGTCATGCTCCGTCTTGTGACGGCGTCCGAGTTCCTTGGCACTCATTCCGTAATTGCCATTCTTGCCTTTTTCTCCGATGATGTCAAAGTCAAGAAGAATCTGCGACACACCGTCGGTCACGGCCAGACAGAGACATTTGAAACCGAGCACCGCCTTATGGGCCAGATGGGAATGCACACTGCCTATTTTCTCGATAGTGCGTCCGGTTTTCTTATGGTCGGTGTCGTCAAGAATAAGGCATACATCTTCGGATTGGTGGTCGGAACGCAAGTGAATACGGTTCCAGAGCTGCGCGGATATGTGCCACAATGCCTTGCGCCAGTCAATGTCGGGATTTTCCATAAAGCGATAGAAGACATCCTTGCGGGCCTTGACAAGAGCCTCGAGCATGCCGTCCTTATGACAGCGCCAAGCGTTCTTTATTCCGAAGCAGGGGAAGAGAAGCAGGATCTGGAACACGGTCAGCTGCGGATAGACGCAGTTACGCTTGCTCGTGACCGCAAGCGTGTCTCTCTCGGTCATCCTGACCTGAGAAAGAACCGACGCTATGTTCTGCATGGCTGCTGTCATATCGGAATTTTTGAAAAACGTTTTGATTTCCGAGAGGAATGGAGTAATTTTGTATATCGACATGGCCTTGAGTTAGTTTTTTGGTGGTACTTAAAATTACTCATTTTCTGCCAATTAGGCAAGAAACCATGTCGTTTTTTTATGCCCTTTTCTCTCAAATCATATACTTGCGAAACTTAAATTGCTAATAATATACCAATAGTCGAACAATAATGAGCGTCGTTTATAAATCAAAGGTGGATATATGGATGGTATGTCTGGTAATAGTTATAGCTATTGTTTCATTACTCCCAGTCATATTATTCGCTTTTTCATGGACAGCAGTCCTTATATCGTTGGGATTATTTGCTTTCATTATATATTGTTTTTGTAGTACTAAGTACATTATAACAAACAATATATTGATTATCAAATGTGGTTTTTTAATAAATGAGAAAATCAATATAGCAAATATAGTCAAAATATTACCTGTTAAATCTATTTCTGCGGCACCGGCAGCCTCATTAGATAGAATAGGTATATATTTAAATCGTCAACATAGTCCCATTATTATTTCACCTGAAAATAAGGGGGCAGCGGCGTAGTTCCGTGGCAGGGCTAACCGAAGATGACCGTCAGACGGTAGATAAAGAACGGCAGGTCGGAGACCCCATGCAATTGCGAACGGAAGTGCTTAATCTTTGAGTTGAGCGATTCAGCGGCTGCATTTG
>JAQXIE010000041.1 GCA_029007645.1 Bacteroidales bacterium | reverse complement strand
ACATGCTTGCCGAAGCATCGGAATCGCCTCCCGAAGTCCTTGAAAACTACTGAGGGGGCTTGTCCTATACAAAAAGTAAGCCCAACTTCTGCCGTTCAGGATGTTGGACTCACTATTTTATGGTTTAGCGGACAGTAATAGTTCTGAATCTTATCTGAACAGTTCGGTAATGTAGGACTTGCGGCCGTTCAGCACTGTTATGGCCCGTACGGTCGTGGCATTCCCCATATCCACTGGGACTGTCCACAGCGGCGATGCCTCGGTGGGCTGGCTGCCGTCGAGCGTATAGTGGATTTCTGCCTCGGGATAAGGCGTATTTGCCAGCAGACAGCCATTCTCGACTTTCAGACCCGGAGCGCCCACATGGTAGTTGTAACCGAGACGCGCGAGCCGGCTGAACTCGTTGGCACCGGTACGCGCCGTATACTGAGCGGCTGCCTTGCGGTAAGCGTCATATCCCTTCCCGGCCCATGCCGGTTCCGGATTCCATGCCCGCTCGGCAAGTCCCAGCGCCTTCGGCAGCATCCGCTCCTGTACCATATCGAAATTCCGGTAGCACTCGGCCCACAACTGGCCCTGAATACCCCGGATGTTATGACGAGCCGACGGGTCAAGTGCAATCTTCCCCTCGGAATGATCCTTGTCCCAGTCCGAAGGATTCTCTATGCGCCGCAACGAATTGTAGAGGTCATACGGCAGCACTCCGAATGTGGAATACTCGTCGACGGTCCCGCCCCATGTCAGACCCGGCTCCATGACGTTTCGGTTATAGGCAAGGTCCATATAGAGATTGTTGACATTGCAGAGCACCACGGGGAATCCGGCATTGATCAGCGCATACGAAGTCTGGTCCATATCGTTGTAGGTCTGCGTGTTCCACATATAGCTGAGCATATCGTGGCCCGGCAGCGTCTTGCTGGGAGTCTTGCCGTCGGCCTCGGTCAGGATTTCCTGCCATCCGGCTATCCGGATACCCTTGGGCGAGACATAATCGTAGATTTTGCGGAGGAAATCGTCGCGGAGCGCCCTTGTGTCCTTCAGACCATGCTCCTTCATATATGTCTGGCACTGCGGCGAGCCGAGCCATGCTCCGTCGGGCACTTCGTCACCGCCCACATGCACCGTGCCGAGACGCAGCCCGGCCTCGGAATACATTCCGGCAAGCTCGTCAATAACTTTCTTGCTGAACTTCAACGCCGAAGGCAGCGCTATGCACATCACGTTGTCATTATATTCCTGGGCTCCGCGGTAGTCCGACGCATCATTGAAATCGCAAAGCAAATATTCGGAGGCACGCTCCGGGTCGGTGTCCTTGTAGCGGTTATAGCGATAATTCATCGCATTGATTGCCGCGCGCGAATGCCCTGGCATATCTATCTCCGGAATGACCTCTATATGGCGGTCGGCCGCATATTTCAGAATGTCGATAAAATCCTGACGGGTATAGTAACCGTTTCCGGTAGTATTGCCGTCGGCGCCACTTCCGTAGTAAGGATACTGGGCGATTTCATAATCGTTCTGGAGACGTCGCGAGCCGACTTCGGTCAGTTCCTCAAGGCCGTCGATCGCCAGGCGCCAACCCTCGTCGTCGACAAGATGAAAATGCAGTTTGTTGAGTTTATACAGCGACATCAGGTCAAGGATTCTCAGCACATTGTCCTTGCCGGTGAAATTGCGTGCCACGTCAAAATGTACGCCGCGGTATCCCAGCGAAGGGGCATCATCGATTTGGGCAGCGGGCAGTTCGAGCGGAAATCTGTGACCGGCCAGAACGGCAAGCAAGGTCATCGCGCCGTTCTGCGCGCCGGCCGGCGACGAAGCCATTATGCGGATCCCGTCCTTCGCTATCGTCATGCCGTAGGCCTCGGGAGCATAGCTCTCCTTGCGGACCAACGTCACACGAGTGCCTCCCTTACCGACGTCGACGCCTTGACGCCTCAGCATCTCAGCGAATACCTTCAGCTCGCCGGCAAACGATTTGTCACCTTCCAGCGTTACGACGCCATCCATCTTCAACGGCCTGGCGCCACGCGTCAGGCTTACCGACTTTATGCCAGGAATAATGTCGTAAACACCCGGCATCCCGGCCGCCTTCAGAAGTTCATTGCGCGCGTAGACACGCTCTCCGTCGGGATAATCCGCTATCTTCGAAGCCATCTCCCGATGGTCGGCCTCGGTATAGTCCAGCCGCACCCTGATCGGTGTTTCATGGAGTCCTTTAGCCGAGGTGGCCACTATGTATGGATTCTCCGGGAAGAAGGATTTCTGATGTACATACCAGCCGGCAAGATCAATGTCTGTCTCGCCGCCGGGAGGGATCGCCGCCGATAAATCGGCGGCGACAATGCTGTGATGTGTTCCGCTTACCTGCACCGCGTCGTATCCCGGCGTCCTGGACGTATAGATTGGATAGCTGCCGAAATAGAGCGTCCAGGGGGCGCGGATCGTATCGGTCGTATTGTTGACAAGTCTGAGGTGGTTCAGTCTGTTGCCGTTCGGGTCGGCATCCCCGACTTTCCAATCCAACGTCACTTGTCCGGCGGCCTGCGCGCCGATGGCAAACGCTCCGACGGCCAGCATTATAATCAGTTTCTGCATTTATCAATTCATTTTTTACAAAAATAGAAAAAATTTGTAAATTTGTAGAAATAAAAACTAACTGACTGACTGTATGAACCGATTCACTGCTTACATGCTCGGCATTCTGACCACGCTGTGCATGCTGTGGTCCGCAGCGGCACAGGCGTCCGACAACACCGCGAAGACCGATGTCCGTAAGGTGCTCGTGCTCGATGAAGGCGCCGGACAACATCAGCCCTTTGTCGACGCCGCAATGACCTGGCTCCGCGACTACGCCGGGCAGCACAATTTCACAATCACCGAACTCCACAACGCCAAGCCGATCACGGCCGATTTCCTCAAGGATTACGATCTGGTGATTCAGCTTGACTTCCCGCCCTACACCTGGCCCGACTATGCCGAGAAGGCATTCATCGACTATATCGACAACGGCCCGGGCAGCTACATCGGCTTCCATCACGCCACGCTGCTCGGCGACTTCGACGGCTACCCCATGTGGCAATGGTTCAGCGATTTCATGGGCGGCATAACATTCAGGAACTATATAGCCGAAACAGCCGACGGCACCGTGCGCGTCGAGGACAAGTCACATCCCGTAATGAAAGGTCTCAAGGGGAAATTCATGCTCCCCGCCGACGAATGGTACACCTACGACCGTTCGCCGCGCCCCAATGTCCATGTCATAGCCAACGTTGACGAGGAGAGCTACCGCCCCAGATCCGATGTCAGGATGGGCGACCATCCCGTGATCTGGACCAATCCGACCAAAAAAGCAAAAAATATCTATTTCCAGTTCGGCCATAGCCCGAAACTTCTGGAGACTCCGGCCTTCGTGACGCTATTCGGCAACGCCATTGACTGGGCGCTTAAAAAATAATTTCTTTAAAAAAAATTCACAACAACGACAACCAACCTAAAAATCATGACAAGAAAAATTCTGACCCTGATGTTGCTGGTGCTGACAGCATCCGGCATTATGAGCGCTCAACAGCCGACCGACTATCCCGGCAATTATGCCCACGCACCGCGCTTCAAAGCCCTGCTCTACTACAGCGACACGGCCGAACCCGACCATGTGATTTTCGCCGATCAGGCCTACGATTTCTTCTGGCGCCTCACCTGGGGCGAAGGATACATTCTCGACAAGACCACCTCGCTTCACGACTATCCTTATGAGCGGCTCAAGGATTACGATGTGATAATCTGCATCAACACGGCTCCCGTCGAGGAAGCCGAGCGAAAGGCTTTCGAACAGTATATGGAGAACGGCGGAGGCTGGGTCGGCTTCCACGCCGCCGGTTACAACGACGCCTCGACCAAATGGCCATGGTACAACAAATTCCTCGGCGCCGGAACTTTCCTTTGCAACAGCTGGCCGCCGCAGCCCGCTCTGCTCGAGGTCAACACCAAGAACCATCCCGTAACCAAAAACCTCCCTGACGAATTTGTGGCCCCGCGCTGCGAATGGTATATGTGGAACGAACCCGCGAACAGCCGTAAGAATGTCCAGGTGCTCCTTTCGCTCTCGCAGAAGAATTTCCCGATCGGCATCAAGGACGTGGTCAGCTTCGGCGATTTCCCTATCGTCTGGACCAACCGCGACTACCGCATGATATACCTCAACATCGGTCACGGCAACGACGAGTTTACCGACGCCACTCAGAATCTGCTGTTTGTCAACGCGCTGCGGTGGGTCGTAAGCAAATCGCCCAAGGGTGATCCATTTCTGATCCGTTAGGCATCGTTCCTTAACGGGCCTACCCACAACGACTCCGGGATTTCCCCTGCTTCTTACATGGAAAAATGCTGACCAAAATACAGAATTAAGGGCGTTAATTGAGCTTTTGGAGCGAATTAATAGAAAAATACAAACAAAAGTTGCAAATATTTTGCGCTATTATAAATTTTTGCTAATTTTGCATCCGTAAAGCAGAAGATCAATTATCAACTGACGATTTGTATTTATAAAAGTATCAAGATGAAAGCAGCAGAATTTCTTGCCGATCTCCGGATGAGGTTCCCAAACGAGCCGGAGTATCTTCAGGCTGTAGAAGAGGTGGTAAATTCCATCGAAGACGTTTACAACGAGTACCCTGTGTTTGACAACCTGAACCTGATCGAGCGTCTGTGCATT
>JAQXIE010000040.1 GCA_029007645.1 Bacteroidales bacterium | reverse complement strand
GACCTGTCGGGAGCCGCCGACACGCTTCATGCCGCCAAGGGCTATCTGGCGGTCTACTGCGATCCTTCTGCACTGGCTGTGCTGCGCACTCCCGCCGAATGGGGCGCCGACATCGCCTGCGGCGACGGTCAGACCCTCGGCATGCCCCTGCAGTTCGGCGGTCCTTACCTGGGCTTCATCGCCTGCCGCAAGGATATGGTCCGTAAGTTGCCCGGCCGCGTGGTCGGAGCCACGACCGACCGCGACGGCAAGCGTTGCTTCGTGCTGACTCTGCAGGCCCGCGAGCAGCATATCCGCCGTCAGAAGGCCACCAGCAACATTTGCTCCAACCAGAGCCTCATGGCCCTGTATGCCACGATCTATGTCGCTCTGATGGGTCCGCAAGGCCTCCGCGACGTGAACCGTCTCAGCTGCGACGGCGCACACTATCTGTATCACCGGCTCCTGGAATCCGGCAAGTTCCAACCCGTGTTCGACAAACCGTTCCTGAAGGAATTCGTGGTGCGCACCGAGCTCGATATCGACCGCATCAACCAGCGCCTGCGCCAGCACGGCATGATGGGCGGCGTCGATCTGGGCAACGGTATGCTGGCTTTTGCCGTCACCGAGAAGCGCAGCCGCGAGGAGATTGACAGTCTGGTTAAACTAATGACGGAGGAATAGGAGATGAAGGTATACGACAAACTTATATTTGAGATTTCCAAGCCGGGACGCCGCGGCTATCAGTTGCCCGCAGACAAATTCGATACCGATGGATTTGCGGAGATTCCCGGCGCGTTGTTGCGTCAGACGCCCGCTGCGCTCCCCGAGGTCAGCGAGCTCGACGTGGTGCGTCATTACACCAATCTTTCGGCCAAAAACTTCGGTGTCGACACCGGGTTCTATCCCCTGGGCAGCTGCACCATGAAGTATAATCCGAAGATCAACGAGGAACTGGCCGCTATGCCCGAATTTGCCGGTCTGCACCCGCTGCAGGATCCGCGCAGCGCTCAGGGCGCCCTGGAACTTTACTGGAACCTGCAGCGCGCGTTGTCGTCGCTGGCCGGTCTGGCCGAGTTTACGCTCAACCCCTATGCCGGTGCCCACGGCGAGCTGACGGGCCTGATGGTGATGCGCTCATACCATATGCAGCGCGGCGACCTGAAGCGCACCAAGGTGATCGTGCCTGACACCGCTCACGGCACGAACCCCGCTTCGGCCATGGTGGCAGGTCTGGAGGTGGTCGAGGTGAAATCCAAGCCCAACGGCAGCATCGATGTCGAGGACCTGCGCCCTCTGCTCGACGATACCGTGGCCGGTATCATGATGACCAACCCCAATACGCTGGGCATGTTCGAGACCGAGATCATGGAGATTGCGGCCCTGGTTCATGAGGCCGGCGGTCTGCTGTACTATGATGGCGCCAATTTCAACCCCTTGCTCGGCAAGGTGCGTCCCGGCGACATGGGCTTCGACATCATGCATATCAATCTGCACAAGACCTTCTCGACGCCTCATGGCGGAGGCGGTCCCGGTGCCGGCCCGGTAGGTGTCGCCGCGCATCTCACGCACCTTCTGCCCAACCCGAAGGTAGTGCGCCGCGATGACGGTACTTTTGATATCGAAACGTCAGGGGAGTGCCTGGGTCGCGTCTCGACTTTCTTCGGCAATTTCGGCGTGCTGATGAAGGCTTACGCCTACATCCTCTCGCTCGGCCGCGACGAGATCGGCAAGGTCGGCCCAATGGCCACGCTCAATGCCAACTATATCAAGGAAAGCCTGCGCGATCTGTACAAGCTGCCTATCGAGGGCCATTGCAAGCATGAGTTCGTCTTCGACGGACTGGCCGACAAGAGCACGGGCGTGACCACCCTGAATGTGGCCAAGCGCCTTCTGGACTTCGGTTTCCATGCGCCGACCATTTATTTCCCGCTGCTGTTCCACGAGTCGATGATGATCGAGCCCACCGAGAGCGAAAGCCTCGAGACCCTCGACGAATTTATCGACGTGATGCGTCGTGTGGCTCACGAAGCGGCAGAGACTCCCGATGTCGTCAAGAATGCCCCGATGACCACAATCATCTCGCATCCCGACGAGACCGGCGCCGCCAAGAACCCGATCCTCACTTACCGCGACATGCTGTCGGCGGCAAACTGACCGATCGGCCGGACCAATCTCATAATCAGAGATAGAAACCTACCAACTTCCCGGGGACCTGACCAATTTGGGCAGGTCCTTTTTTAGTGCCCCATCTCATACACACTCAAAGAAACAGTGCGAATGCAAGAACGAAGTGCGAAGGCGGTGAGCTGGGGAGGCCATCCTCTCTCCTTCTGGAGGGGAATGCCAGAGCGGCGGGGGCGGCCTAAACCGCCCCCAAGAGCGGACAGCGAGAAAAATCAACTGGCAATACAAAAAAAGGAGACCGAAGTCTCCCAAAGATTAATTAATTTTGTATTGCTATGTACAAACAACTAACCTCGGAACAAAGGTACGTAATTTCTGCGTTACTGAAAAGAAAAACTTCTCCCAAAGAAATAGCGGAGGAGATAGGCTGTCATATTTCGACAGTTTATAGGGAAAA
>JAQXIE010000039.1 GCA_029007645.1 Bacteroidales bacterium | reverse complement strand
GGAATATAATATCAAAGTTCCGAATAAGTTCCGACCCGCAAAAAGAAAAGCACTTACATATGAATGTAAGTGCCTGATTATTAGAGAGTGGACCCACTTGGGCTTGAACCAAGGACTCCCTGATTATGAGTCAGGTGCTCTAACCAACTGAGCTATGGGTCCCGAAGGGCACGGTCTATATGGTGTAAACCAGGGCCTTTCTTTTTCCGGATGCAAAGTTAGTTATTTTTTGTGGTTTGTCCAAATATAGCCGGAGATTATTTTTCGGATTGCCCGACAAATAATCTCCGGATATTGAAGCCGGGGGACCGGTTCAGCGGATCAGGATCTTGCGGGAGGTGGTGCCTCGGCGCTCGATGTAGATGCCGGCGGGGAGGGAGCGCGTGGGGTCTACCCTCAGACCGTTCAGGTCATAATACTGAGCGGGGACATCATCGGCATCAATGCCGCCGACTCCTCCGGTGCCGTATGTCACCGTGTTGGAGGGAGCAGATTCGCCGCAGTCGTAGACGGCTGTCACGAAGAGGCGGTCGCCGTCGCTGACACTCTCCAAATTATAGCTGCGTTCAGACACGGGCTTCGCCGTGAGGCGCTCGCCGTTGCGGTAAACATTGTAGCCGGTCAGTACACGTACTTTCGGATCCCCCTCCGGATAGAAGGATATGTCGTCGAGCATCAGAGCGTAGCAGTTGTCCGATACGCATTCCACAGCGAAGTAACGTGTGCCGGCCGGAAGAACGTAATCGTAACGTGTCCATGTATCGGGCACGGCCTCTTCAGTGCTGAGGATCTGGAAGTTGTCGGGATCGTTGCCGGTGGTGGAGTAGAGGAAAATGAATTTCTCTCGTCCATATATTTCCGACATGGAGCGTGCCATCAGCGATACGGTCTGGCGTCCTCCGTAAAGGCGCGGAGAGATGAGCCAGTCGTCGCAGGGCACAGCGCCGTCGTCGGTATACGAATACATCTGCATTGCCACTTTGGTGCCGGACCATGGTGCGATGAAGTAGAAGTCATCGTTCCGGGGCTGGATCCAGAATGAAGCCGGGCGGTCGTTGTAGGGCATGTCGATCTTGCCGCTACCGTCAGAGAATCCTCCGACCAGCGCCTGATCACCATCGTATACTGTCCAATTGCCGAAGGGAGAGGCGAAATCATCGTAGCTTTCGAAATCCTCGGTGAGGCGGTCGCCGGCGCCGGTGGCCGGATCAGGTTCCGACCAGCTCAACAGGGCGTTGCCATTCTGGCCGGACAGCGTCAGGTCGCTGATCACGGGATGCGTCGGCACATCGGTTGTCACGGCGATCTCGCGCGAAGTGTTGTCGCTCAGGTCACCGTCGCCTTCGGCGTTGATTACCACTGTGTAGTATGTTACGTCGGCGGCTCCCACCGGCAGAGTGGCGTGCAGCTCCACAACGGCCTTGGAATCAGGAGCGACGGCTGATCCGTTAACCCGGTCGGCCATCGTGTCGCCTTGCATCAGGGCGACCGTGTAGGATGATACGGGCGCAGTGCCACGGTTGGAGATTTCGGCCGTCACGACAAACTCCCGGCCGGGAACCGCGGAGCCTTCGGAGGATACTTCGCCAACTGCAAGATCCACAGCAGAGCGGCTCTTCAGGCTGATGTTGTCAATGGGCACGTATGCATTGGTCACGATGGTCGCGTCAATGCCTACGCGGACAGTTTTCCCTACATATTGAGCGAGGTCAACCTGTAAAGGCAGCCAGCCTGTGCGCTCATATTCGCTCAGGTCGAAACGCTTGATCACTTTGCTTTCCATCGTGGCCATGTCCAGAACCTTCACATCGATGGTGTTGGAATCATAGGGGTATCGGTAGGTATAGAAGGAGAACACCGGGGCCGCGGCGCCGTCGAGCGAAATCTTGCCAGTGCGGATCTCGGAGCGCTGGTCGGGCTTGGAGCCGATCATGGATATGAAAGCGTTGTCGCCGTCCTGCGATGTGGGGTTGGAATGGTCGTTCAGCGTGAGCCATCTGACTTCGGCGTCTGCGTCATGAGTGGTCATGGCGGCATCGTTATGGTCGTGGCTGAAGCTGTTGCGGTAGGGGAGAGCGTAAGGTTTGCCCATCGGAGCGAGCTCCGTCATCGTCCGCTCGGAATTTTTGCCGTTGATAGTGGCCTCCACTCCATACGCCACGAGATACTGGCCATTGATATTTATGTCGGTGTTCACGGTGAGCTCCGTACCCGACAGTCCTGTGGCTACCGGAGTTTCATCCTGCGACAATAAGTCGTAAACGGAGTAAGTTACCCGGTCAGGATTGATTTCATTGCCGAAAACGTCGTGCGTCGGGGCTTCGATCTTTATGCTTGCCTTGGCACCGTTTTCCAGCTCGGCCATGGAGATGACTTTCGGGGGGAGAGGATTGCCTATGCCGGCGCGATGCAGAATCACGGACTCGCCGCCCTCGCCTGCGGCGTTGAAGGGCTTGATACGATATTCCACATCGCCCTCTTTGCCGGGGTCGTCGCTTACGATGAGCGCCTGTCCGGGAGTGGGATTCTCAACGGTTTTGGCCAGTTTTCTGTCGCGATAGATTTCTATTTTGGTAATGGCTGCCAGGGGATTGCCTGCAATAGTGAGGGAGGGAGCGTTGAACCGGATGTCTACCTTGGTTGAACCGTCGCGATCGTTCACTATCCGCAGACCGGATATCTCGGCCGGCTCCTCGCCGGTGCGCGCTGTGCTGAGCGCCACATTGTCGACAAACAGGTAGTTGTAATAATTGTCATGATAGTCCGACACGCCATGGACACCGATGTGGTAGCGGGCGTTGGCGCGGGGTTTGATCCAGGCTGTATAATGTTTGTAGCGGTTTGAGGTTACCTCCGTGCGGCCGATCACATCGTAACGTAGGCCCTGGGCATCGGGAGTCATGCCGTATTTCACCTCGAAGGCCTGCGGGCGCGGGTCGTCGTCGCGCCACAGCGAGGCATCAAGGCTAACCTGGTAATACTTGTCCTTCTCCAGGGTCACATATCTTGTGATCAGCCAGTCGTCGCTTCTACCCAGATCGGGATAGTAGGGGTAGAGCAGGTAGGCGTTCATGCCGTAATATCGGTCGACCGTGTAGGCGTACAGGCCCCAGGTGCGCTTGTAGGGATGGTCGGCGTCGCCCTCCTGTTCGTTGCCGTTGATTACGGTAAATACCCGGTTGAAGTAATCATGGGCATCGGTGCCGGGCGGCACGTCGTCGAGTGTCTCGCAGAAACCGGGCGCTATCTGGGCGGATGCAGTGGCTGGAATCAGAGAGCAGAGTCCCAGCAGAAGTGTTATTGTTGAAAAGCTATGCCTCATTGTGGATTTGTGTTTGTAATTGTGTCCAAAATTAGATTAAAATAAGTAATTGTGCAAATCGGGACGATGAAATTCCTCGACAATGTTTTGAGAAGTTATACGTATTAACTATTTTTGCAACAAAGTTCAATAAATAACAACTAAAACACACATATCGCAATCCAAAAAGTCATATCGACTTCAATCATAGTACAAACTAATCCTAATAAAGTATGAGAAAAACTACATGGACTCTGTTGATGAGTCTGCTATTGGCAACCTTCACCGGCATTGCTCTTGCTGGAGCGGTAGGTGAGAGGGACACCATGCAGCTCAGGGCAGAGCGAATCAAGGCGTCGCGGGAAGCTCGCAAGAACGCTCCTGCCCGTCCGCAGGCCTCGACAAATCCGGCCAAAGTCCCCATTTACGGAGGTACGGACGGTAACAAACCCCTCTACGGCATACATTTCGAAAATTACTTCTTTTACTCATATGGAGTTCTTTGTGAATTCCTTGGCCCTGCTCAAATAGATACCAAGGCAAACCACACCAAGGTAGCCGATGTAAACATCGGATCCAACGCGGGATGCTATTTTAATGGCAAGTATCTTGCTGTCTCTGGGATAGATACCAACAAGGTGACGTATCAGGTCTATGATGCAGAAACATGGACGCCTGTCGGAATGTCTTTGTCGTACAAGGTATATGAAAACGGCGATGATGATTTCGTGCTTCCTACCGACCTGACATATGACCCGACGACAAACCGTATTTATGGAGTCTTCGTGAACAAGGCCATGCTATATGCTTCTACCTCCAAAGTGAAATTGGGTTATATTGATGTGAATACATTAGATATGATCAAGCCTGTGGTAGAGCTTCCTAAGTTGACGGCAACTTTGTCGAGTGACAAGAATGGTCAGCTTTATGGTGTGGCTTATGACGGGAAAATCTATAAGATCAACAAGGAGACGGGCGCGATGACTGACCCGATTCAACCATCTTATCCCGCCAATGCTGCACCGAATTCCACTGCTTTTAATTGGGGCGGAGTGCTTATGAGTTCTGAGATAGACTGGGATACCAACAATATGTATTACTCAACGATGGAGTGGCCGGAAGGCGATGATAGCTGGGGGGCCCAGCCATATATATTGAAAGTAGGACTCGCAGACGGACAGACGACCGTGGTGGCAAATTATTCGTATAACGATACGGGTGCTGAAACAGAGACACAGGACATATTCACAGGTCTTTACTTCAAGCAGGCTGTGCAGGCCACGGCCGGTCAGCCCAATGAAGTGATCGGTCTCCGTGCCCGCGCCAAGGATGTGGAGCAGAAGGCTCTTCTCAGTTTTACAATGCCCGACAAGAGTACCGATGGCAAGGTCCTCGAGGCCGGTACCTCCTGGAAAGCTTTCGTGAATGATGTGGAAGTAGGCACCGGTACAGCCGAGCCCGGCGCACAGGTCATAAATGCCGAGGTCGCACTTCCCGCTTTCGGCAACAACATGATTCTTGTGAAGGCCGTAAGCAAAGATGGCAAATTGTCGGCAGGCAACACCACAAGCGTATTCGTGGGTTGCGATACCCCCAAGATGAATCGTCCCGACGTTCAGGCCAACGGCAGCAGCGTTGCCCTTTTCTGGGATGAGGCCACAAGTGCGAACAACGGCAACATGAAGAATGTGCGTTACAAGGTGGAGCGGCTCCCGGACAACAAGCTGATAACCGAGGCCACCACCGAGACTGCGGTCGAGGACACATTCGCAGCTTCGGATGCGGCCGCGCTCTATACCTATCGGGTCACTCCTCTGGCCGACGGCAATGCCGAGGGCGAGGTTCTGACCGGAGCGCCTGTGGAAACTCTGCAGGTCTTCGCAGGAAGCTACCTGCCGCTGCCATGGACCGACGCGTTCGATGACAATATGAAGTACGGGTATTACAAGACAATCGATGCTAACAACGACGGCAACACCTGGGTATACAACCAGCAGTACAAGAGCGCGAGCTATGCGTCCAACGGCAACGATGCCAACGACTATCTGCTCATAGGTCCGTTCGATATGACCCAGGGCTGCGTTTATAATTTCGGCTGCGATATCCAGGCCCACAGCGGAGTGGAATACGCAGCGCTTTATGTGGGAACGGATCCAGCATCAGTTGCCGAGTACAAGGAACTGACGGGACGCACCGCGGTGAATACAAATCAGGACGGTGTGAAGCATCTCGGCGGCGAATACACAGCAGATGCCACGGGCCGCTACTACTTCGCCGTGAAGGCATGCAGCGACGCCAGCAGTTCAGTGCTATATGTCGACAATGTTAAGGTCACAGGCGTGACCGCCGAAATGCCCAAGGCTCCCGAGTTCACAGCCACACCGAGCCTCAAGGGTGCCAAGCTTACCATCAAGTGCCCCACGGAGAACATCGACGGTACCAAGGCAAATGTGACAGCCGTGAATGTCTACCGCGACGGCGTTCTGATCGGCACGGTGACAGAAGGCGTTTCGGACGGAGCTACGGTTACTTTCACCGACGACAAGGCTATGGATGGCGTTGAGGGTAGCAATACGCAGGTCAACTACGCCGTTAGCGCAGTCAATGCCGCCGGCGAGGGACTCAAGGCCACGCAGCAGGCCTTGGTCGGCCTCGACTATCCGGGTACTCCCCGCAACCTCCGTGTATGGGAGGATCTCCAGACTCCGGGACTTATCCATATCAAGTGGGACGCTCCCGAGACGGGTTATAGCGGAGGCTTCTTCGATCCAGATCACCTCACTTACCGCTACGACTGGTCTTCGATGAGTCACGGCGTAGCCGATGAGGTGGAGGTCAGCGGCAACGAGGCCACGTTCAAGATTTACGACGGAGTGTCCGATCCCGATCAGGTATCGGTTAGCGTATGGGCCGTGAATTCATTGGGTACAATGAAATACAGTGCCTGGATCACTTCTTCGACGATAATCGGCAAAGCTGTGGAGCTTCCGGTGATTGAATCGTTTGCCAACGGACGCACCGAGCATATATGGGCCGGCCTGTCAGATAACGGCGGAAGCTGGGATTCATGGGCATGGAGCACATCTTCAACAAACGAGTACAAATCGCAGGATGCCGACGACTGGCTGTACATATTCGGTACGGACCTGGAACAGGGCTCATACCGTGTGTGCACGCCGCGAATCACTCTGAAGGGCGCGGAAAACCCCACCATGATTGCATATGTATATTATACCGACGCCATCGACAGCTATACGGTTCAGATCCGCAAGGAGGATGCCGAGTCGTTCGAGGATTACTACTCGATTCCGGTCACGACCGACCAAGTAGG
Organism: Bacteroidales bacterium; assembly: GCA_029007645.1. Lineage (GTDB taxonomy): Bacteria > Bacteroidota > Bacteroidia > Bacteroidales > Muribaculaceae > Lepagella. The sequence goes on along the minus strand of JAQXIE010000039.1, from coordinate 15,947 downwards.
CAAGTGGAACCAGATCAAGCTTGACCTCAAGTCGCTGCGTGATCTGAAATACCTGCAGCTTGCTTTCGTGCCCAAGTCAAAGGCTTCTTCTGACATGTATGCCGCCTTCGACAACGTGTCGATCCTCGACCTGCACGAGCATGACCTGATGGCCGTTAACATCACGGCAAGTTCTGAACTCAATGTGAGCGACGAGAATAAGGTCCGCCTGACGTTGCGCAATTCCTCCGACAACAAGGTGCTCGGTTCTGACTACAAGGTGGCACTGAGCAAGAACGGCAACGTGATCGGCAACATCGACGGCGTTGACATTGAGCCGTTCTCGAACGTGACTCTCGAATATATTGACCAGCTGCTTTCGGGCGACGGCGCTGAGGCCACATACACGGCCGAAATCGTTTATGAGGCTGACCAGGATGCCGCCAACAACAAGTTCGCGTCCGTGAAGACCTCCATTCTTGCCAACGACTATCCGGCACCCCGCAATCTGACCGGAAATGCCGAGAACGGTGTGACCCTGAGCTGGGAGGCTCCGGATCTGAGCAACCGACCGAATGCATCGACTCTCGATGATTTCGAGGCCTACAACGATTTCGCTCTCGACAACTTCGGCGCATGGCGTACGAAGGATGTGGACGGTCAGAACACCATCACCACCGGAATGTCGTTCTGGGGTACGACGATAGTCTTCGACTATCCCTCGAACGGCAAACCCTCCGCTTGGGTCGTGATGAATCCCGGCGAGGCTGGTATCATGTCGAGCGCATGGTATTCGCGCAATGACGGAGTCCGTCTCCTTGCCGCTTACCGTCCGGCCGACGGATCGAAGGCCAATGACTGGCTCATGTCGCCCGAACTCGACGGCTCCGCCCAGACCATCTCCTTCTATGCCCGTGGCGGCAACTATGGCATGACCGAACCGCTGTCGGTTTATTATACCACCAAGAATAGCAACGACGTTGCGGACTATGTGAAGATTGGAGAGACGCTCAGCATTCCGTATGCAAACGACTGGCAGGAGTATACCGTCGATCTTCCCGAGGGCGCGCTTCACTTCGCACTGGTTTACGAAGGAGGCGGCGATAACAACTATGCTGTGCTTGTCGACGACATTACATACATAGCAGCCGGTTCGAAGCCGTTAGAACTCGAATTGCTCAGCTATTATGTATATCGCGACAACATCCTTCTGGATGAGGTTGGCGCCGATGTGCTTACCTATAACGATGCAAGTGCCGAGGAAGGCAAGTCGTATGTCTACAACGTATCGGCCTACTGGCAGCGCGGCGAGTCCGTTCTGTCGAATGCGGCCACAGTGACGGCCAGCGGCGTGAACGTAGTTGCCGATGACTTCTCGGCCGTGAAGGTTGGCTCGCAGGGCCTCAACATTGTGGTGCGCGGTGCCGGTAACGCTCCGATTCACGTATACAATACCGCAGGTCTGCACATCGCTTCGCGCGTGGCCGACGGTGACGCCGTCATCGCTGTGGGTTCCGCAGGAATCTACATCGTCAAGGTCGGCAACCGCTCGTTCAAGCTGATGGTAAGATAATCCCTAACCCCCCTGAAATAATCAGCCCGGCGAAACCGTTTCGCCGGGCTGTTTTGTTCTATTGGCCCTCGCTCCGTTGGTGAAATGGGGGAGGGGATTATTTGTTGTCTTTTCACCTGCCAGCGATACTGTTGCGGCGGGAGCACACAGTGGTTAATAATGGGCATCGCTTCTCGATGTTGGAACTATCTAATAGACAGAGATGTATAATTTTTTGGACAGGAGCGCGGGAATAACAGGAGGCTACGATAATGTTGAATGTCGAATATCGAATTTTGTATACATTTTTGTCGGGAATTTGCGCTGTAAGTGCAAAAATATAGTATAATTACAAGGGGCCGTCGGCCGATGAATTAAGTGCGGTAGGATATTTCGGAAGTGATTGCGGAGATGGTGGAGATTGTGGTGACGGATCTGCGATATAGGTGATATCATAATATAATTCAAGATTCGCAAGACAAGCTTGCGAAGTTTAGAAGTTTATTTACTCAAGATTAGCATATTGGAAATATATAGTGTTCAGTTCCGTGCCTTGAAATCTTTGTACGTGCTCTTAAATGTGTTTAGCGAGTCAATCCGGGTTTCGAAAGGACTTTTGATACATATCGAAATCCCATCGCAAGTATAAATGAGAGGCATAGATATATTATCAATGGAATGAGGGAACTTATGGCCGGCGTAAAGACCTTCGTCATTATTAGTCTTGCAAAGGGATGTGCCACAAACAACATGGGGCTTAATCTCCCGATCCAAATCCAGACTGATTTCCAACCCGGTATATGCATTCCATATAATCCGATTTCTGATCTATGATGAATTGTAACAGATTGATAACTTCACGTTATACTACTTCAAATAAATGTAGGGACGAAAGAATACAGATGCTAACTACTGGTCTAAGTAAATATCGTTGTTGCATCCACAACTTTTTTAATCATAATTTCATGATATCAGGAAAAATCAGTAAATTTAGGCATTCAATGTGAACATACAACTTCATAACTGCCATTATTGATCTGACGCATGAATTATTGTAGCACAATAAATTGCAATAAGTACCGAAAACTTTCTATAGTCACGATATTGGTCGGACTCGTTATGATATGCGGGTTTACATCACCGTGTCATGCCGATACTTCGTATAGTAAAGTTGTCGCATCGGCGGATTCGCTGCAGAATATAGGCGATTACAGTCTCGCCATCCGGATGTTTAAAGAGGCAGAAAAGGAATGCCTTGATTCTCAGGGTGAGTATTGTAAGGATATGAGGTATATACTCGGCAGCATGGCCACTTGTTGCCAGTTCACGGATGAATATGATCTGTATCTGGATTGCCTGAAGAGAATAGACCGGATCGGCTCGCGCATAGGATACGAGAGCGAATTGCCGGAATCGTTTCTATGTTACGAGATAGCACGGGGTCTGATATGGCAGGATGCCATGGATCAGGATCTGGAGTATGCAGAGGCCTGTATGGTTCGTGGCAGGTCAAAAGATCAGGAATCTGGACGAGCGCCATACTGGGATGTTCTGTCGCATAAACTGAATTATATCAAAGTAGCCAGGTCGACGGACCTTACAGCAGCTGCTCCGCTGCTTGAGGCTGAGTACCGATACTTCAAGTCAGAATGTGGGTTGCCAAGAGAGGAAAGATGGAACGAGATGCTGGAAAGTGCCTTGTTGTGGTCCAGAAACAATCAGGATCGCGGACTGGACAAGGAGAGCCTAGATGTACTGGAGGATGTGGAACGCGAACTCCTGAACATCGAGCCAGACTTCTATTCGGTTGATCTGGAGGTGGGGAAGATGTATGCGTTAGCCAATCTTGGGGAGAATGACCGATGCATAGCCATAGGAGAGAAAATCCTGTCGAATACGATAGAGGATGCGAAAAACTATCCGCTTCTGTATGCGGCCAAATACAATATGGGGCGGTGCTACAACTCGCTTGAAAAGTATCAGGAAGCGTTGGATATGCTTCGGAGCATCTACACAGGTACATATTCCGAGCAACTGGCAAATACCGATACAAGTTTCGTACAGTTCGAGATTGCCTACGCCCTGATGGGCTTAGGACAAGACCGGGAATCGGAGACGTTGTGTCATGAGATATTATCGAAAGGTAATCCTCAGGGCTCTATTCTGTCCGGCATCTATTGGGTTCTGGCCGCTATAGCCAACCATGGCCATAATAATCTGGAATTAGGTTTCGTGGAGGATTCGGTCAATGCGTACAACCATATGGGATACGAAGATACCAAATATGCCGAGACATTTGTGGTGTTTGCCCAGAGGTATATGGAATTTCAACAGACAGAGAGCGCGCGGACAATGCTTGACAAGGCTCTTGATCTGTTCGAAAAGCGAGGAGACGTACACACTCTGGACTATTACACTGCATTATGCCTGAAGGCGGGACTATGTGTCAGAATGGATGACATCGATTCCTATGCAGAGATAATGCAGAAAACTAATTCTGAAATAGATTATGTAAAGGATGTCGTAAAGGATGCGATAGCCGGCAACAAGGATTACGCATCCGTTACATTATTTCTGGAGACGGTTATGACCACTATTTTCCATGGGTTCAGCGTATCCAATTATTATTTTCGGCATGCAGACAACAATGGAGAGTTAACCGGGGAACAGAAGTCCCAGGCAGAGAAAATGCTCAAGGATGCTCAGGCTCAATGCATACAGTACACCGATTATCTTAATGAGGATGTTATGTCGTGGCTTGTCGCCAACAACCCCGACAGACTGGGAGCGATGTATCATGACTGTGCGATGATGTACCGCGATATGCAGGAATATGACGACGGAATCGCATATATAGACAATGCATTGACTAAGCTACCCAAGACGTGCGGTATGTATGACGTGCTTGCCGAACTGCGCGACATAATGAGCCTGAGAAAGGACGGCCCCGTGAAGCACATAGACTTTATCAAAGGCAAATTTGAGAAAGACAAAGCGTATCTGAAAGGAATCTTAGGCGGCTTGTCGTCCGGACGCCGCAGCGAGATGTGGCGGCAGTTTTACGGAAATATCAACGGATATGTGGAATATGCCCATGCCGGGCACGACGATCCCCGGCTGAATGAAACGGCATACGATGCGATACTCCTGTCCAAGGGCTTGCTGCTTCAGTCGGAGGTGGACTTCGGTACAAGGATATTGAGGACACAAGACGATGCGTTGATAGATAAATACAGTAAATGGCTTGAACTGTCGGGATCGGATCAGAAAGAAGCCGACAGGATAGAACGCGAGATAGTGCGCGCCCTGGGCACGGAATTAGACAGCGAACTATTCAACTTGTCATGGCAGGATGTGAGGAGGCATCTGGGTGAGAATGAATACGCCGTGGAATTCCGGCCGTACAGTGAATATGGCAATTACCGATATCTTGCATTCGTCATCGGAGCGTCGTACCAGGCGCCGCGGATGATAGAGATCTGCAGTTCGGCCGACCTTCAGAATATAGGAGAAAACGATGCATTCGATTACATCGGGCTCAGCAGGATGGTATGGAGTAAGCTGGGCTCACTGATACCGGAGTCGGCGACAGTATATTTCTCGCCGGACATGCAGCTGCATTCATTGCCGATCGAGAACGTACCCGACTTTGAGAATCCCGGGCGTCTGATAAGTGACAGATGGCACCTGTACCGAGTATCTTCAACCAGACAGCTGACACAACGGGAGTCCATACCCCGGGACAGTAAGGTGGAATTGTTCGGAGGTCTCGACTATACGGTTGATAAAAACGAGCTTATATCCGACTACAAGGCCAACACGTCGCGTTACCGGTCGCTCGGCACGGATGCCGGCGACTTGCGTGGCGGCCTGACGTCTGTGGCCGTTCTGCCAGGCTCCAAACGGGAGATATCGCAGATAGCCGGTATGCTCTCGGCAAACCGTACGCCATATCTCGAATATTCTGGAGGGAAAGGAACGGAATCGTGTTTCAAGGCCTATGCCGGCAAATCGGGTAATATACTGCACATATCCACTCATGGTTTCTATATCGCGTCGGCGGCAGGAGGCAATCGTCTGTCGCGCATACTGGGCATTGACTGTAGGTATGACACCTATGAGGATGCCCTGCGGCGTTCGGGACTGATGATGGCCGGTGTGAACGAAACTATTTACGGCAGAGTCAACCCGATGGAGTGCGAGGACGGATTGCTGACCGCCAAAGAAATATCGACCATGGATCTTGGCAAGACGGACCTGGCCGTGCTGTCGGCCTGCGAGACCGGCGTGGGTGCCATATCGGGCGACGGCGTGTTCGGATTACAGCGTGGCTTTAAACTGGCCGGCGTCAAGTCCGTGATGATGACCCTGTGGAAGGTGGACGATAACGCCACCGAAAGACTTATGACTGAATTCTACAAAAACTGGCTTAAGACGGGAAACGCCCGGGCAGCCCTGGCTGACGCGCAGAACACGGTGCGTGGCATTTCCGGTTGGGAGGACCCCAGATATTGGGCCGGTTTCATATTGTTGGACTCTTTAAATTGAGATAGATTATGAACAAGATCAGAGTATTTGCCAGACTTTCGTTATTGATTGTCATTGTCGCGTCAGGTGCGGCGCAGATGTGCGCGCAGACGGTGACAGGCGCTATGAAACAATACCTGGACGGATGTGTTGCAATGAGGGAGGCTATAGAAAATAACGATGTGCCGTCATTGACCGACGCCAAGCTGCTGCTGTCTAAAACGAGGCTGTCCAATCTTTCGGAAGATGACTTCACAGCCGTCGATGCGGCCTCGAAATCGAACATCGGCGCGCCTAAGATTCTCTACACGTCAGAGTTCGCAAACGAACTGGTGAAAAAGGGAATCATCTCGATAAAGGAGGATGCCCGGGACGCTCACTTGATGCGCGAGACCTCGGGTGACCTGCAGGTATGGCACGCCTCAATCAAGCCTAAGAGCGAGGCCTCGTTTGTATCAATGGGGGTGGATGAATGCCAGATGCTGTTGTTCTCCCTGTCGGATTCGAAACTCAAACTCAAGGTTGAGGATCAGAACGGTGTAGCCAAATCGTGGAATCCGCTGAACGACAGCTCGGCATGGGTGTCTACATGGACCATGCCGTCGGATCCCTCGGAGTTCAAGTTCACCATCATCAACGATGGCGACAGTGAGGCGTCGTTCGTAATAGCGATAAACTGATGAGGATAAACATTATAGCCTTAATTCTGCTGTTGCTGGCTTCTCTGCATGCCCCGGCACAGAGCGTCAGGCAGCTGTACCGGCAGGCCCGGGAATCGTATGACGCCGGTGAATATGCCAGGTCGATAAAAAATTACAGGCAGATCCTGGACCAATTGCCCGACGAGGCGGAATATGCCGACGACCGCGCCTTCTATCTGCGGCCATATACCGATCTGTTACTGCTGATGGGCGGATACGAGGATGTGGAGAATCTGTTACGCGATCCGGCGTATTCAGGCTACATTACTCTTCAGATCAACCTGGCGGCAGCATTGGGTTATCAGGACAAATATGACGAGGCGCTGGGATTGCTCGACGGGCTTGCCCGCAGATCCGACGCAAAGGAGTTCAAAGGGCGGATTCAGCAGAATGCGGGATTCATCTGCATGCAGGCCGGCAACTATGGAGCCGCGATAGACAGATTCGGGGAGGCGCTCTCCGATTTCAAAGGATTTGAGCGTAATATCGTAGAATCCAACATGGCACTATGTCAGGCAAGACTAGGCCGGTTTGCCGAGGCGAATGCCTCCATAGGCAAGGCGCTGAAGGGACTGAAAACAGGAGGAAAGGCTACAGAACGCGACTATATCAGGGCCTTGAGAAAGTCGGCCGAGATATATTATCTGCAGCACAACCGCGCAAAGGCCCTTTCCCAGTTCCGGAGTTACTTTAATCTGGAGAAAAACTGGCTGATTGCCAATCTGCCACAAATGTCGGTGGCCAACAGGTTGAATCTGTGGACAAGCGAGAAGGCGTTGCTGTCCAAATGCTTTCTGCTGGAAGGGTTTGCTCCGGAATTTCTATACGAAGTAGCAATGTTCCGGAGGCTCACGTCGCTGCTCGGCATGCGTGATGTCAAGTCCTTGAAGAATATGCTCGCCAGTGGCCCCGATGACATCCGCCGGTCGCTGAAACCAGGCGAGGCCGCCGTGGAATTCATAAGCTATGCCGACTCCGGAGGCGACGAACAGTATGCTGCAATCGTGATGCCAAAGGAAGGGAAGGCTCGGTTCGTGAAACTCTTCGATGTTAACAGCGTTTACCAACCCGGTGCCGTGGGAGTGAATTCCATTTTCGATGTGATAAAGCGCGAGAAACCGGAAGAAAAGAATGCCCTTTATACCGATGGGGCTCTCGCGGATAAGGTATGGGCTCCTATCGTGTCGGCATTGCCGCGCAATGTCGCCACCATATATTTCGCTCCGGAAGGAATATTTCATTTCTGGGGAATCGAGAACATGCCGTTCAGTGGCAGGGAGAAGTATAAGCTGCATCGTGTCACCTCGACGGCATCGCTTGCCGGCAGGGCTGGATATACCGCCCGGTCACCTCGGTCATCGCTGGTGATAGGCGGACTCAACTATTCATCACTGCCTCAGGACAGCGATGCAACCATGCCTAATCATGATGCCGCGGACATGATAGCGGACAGGGTTGGCAGCAACGACATATTCAACTATCTCCCGGGTACGCGTTCGGAGGTGGACAGTATCTGCACCCGGCTTGATGCTACGGATCTGAGGCACTCGGTCGGAGAGTCCGACCTGAAGACGATGATGCCTGAATTTGATCTGGTGCATATCGCCACGCATGGATATGCGTTGGATTTAGGCATCAGTAAACGTCCGGTGATGTTGAACGACAGTATTGCGATCGACCAGTCGCTGAATGCGGCGGGTCTGGCGCTCACCGGTGCGAACGTGGCATGTCGGTATCCAGACCGTGAGGACGGACTGCTGTCGGCACGTGAGATATGCGATCTTGATCTGCGGAACGTAGACTTCGTGATTCTGTCGGCATGCCAGACTGCGCAGGGTGACCTGACCGACGAAGGAGCCGCAGGACTGGTACGCGGATTGAAAAACGCCGGCGTCAGGACGGTAATGGCCACACTCTGGTCGGTCGACGACCGGTCGACAATGATGTTCATGCAGGAGTTATACCGGCTCCTCGGGCAGGGCGTGTCAAAACATGAGGCGTATGTCGGCGCGCAGAATCATCTGAAATCGTATGTGTCGAGTATCCCTTACCGCAGGTTCTCTCCGGCCACGCTGGCAAGGGACAATAAGACTTATTACCACACCACGACATACGATGCCCCTTACTATTGGGCACCGTTCATCCTGATAGACGATCTTTAACCAAACAACAACGACAATAATAACATCATCAACATATGAATTGCAAATCATTAATGGCCGTCATGCTTGCCGTAGTGCTGGGGGCAGGCGGAACGTACGCACAGTCCGCACCCGGCATCCGGTGTGAGGGCCCTCAGAAGCAAAAGACTGTAAAGGGACAGCGAAAATATAAGCTGGTGGTTAACGAGGGAAATGATTCGACTGTCGCCGAGTTTAACCGGGGACTTGAGTCTATGCGCGGGAATCTTTCGAACCGGGGATTCCTCGACAATCTGGCGGGACTTTACAAGAAATCGGCGGCCGGCCAGGCCGTGTCAATAACAAGCAACTTGCTGAATTTCGGATTGAACGCCATAATTTCAGCCACAAAAAGCAAGAAGCCTGAATGGGAGAAAGCCGTGCGCGGCGAATGTACGTTTGTGCGACGACTTCCCATGCAGATGGAGATACTTGACTTTTACCGACAACCTTCAACCAACGGGCCTCTCGATCCGACTGATATGAATTTCAACGGATTCGGATGCAAGCAGGTCATTGAATATGTGGATCCGGACGGCAACGTCAATGAGGAGGAAGTGTTCTATGTGACGTGCAAAGTCAAGACTGGCCCCGAGGGGAAAGCCAGAATGCTGAACCATTCCAAATTCGAGATGGAAATCGACACTCTGCGCTTCAATTACGCACTGTGCGACCTGCCCAATGACTCCCTCGGCATGGCTACCGACAAGCGAATCGGGTTCTCGTTCGACAACAGGAAGGACTTGAAATTCGTGGTAAACGCCGCCATAACGTCTTCGTGGATCAACCAGGCCCTGATGGTGTTCAACGACCAGCCTCTGGGATCGTTCGAAATCGTGGCTTCAATCGATCCGAAATATATTGACAGCGACGGAGTGTTCCGTTATTATGCCGACCGTGACCGGAACTCGGGCAAGGATGTCCGCATTTCGGGCGAATGTTTTCTGGTGCCTCGTTCGTACGTGGGTTCTTCCGACATGAAGAACATACAGGATTCATGGGGTACCGGACAATACAAAGTGGAGATGAAGGTGTCGGAAGTGTGCAAGATCAACGAACGGTACTATATGACGGCCGACGGCAAGGATAATAATAAATGGAAGGAAGAATGGGCGTTGATCAAGAAGCGAAAGAAGCAGCCTTCGATATGGCAGCAGCTGCTGGGCGTGGTGTCGTCGCAGTATAAGGATTCCAAGTGGGTCACAGTCCTGGCCGAACCGGCTGTAAATGCCTTCATACAGTATGAAACTGAAGGAATAACACGTCTGCTGAATACAGGCACATCCGCTCCGGCCGGAGTCAAGGCAGGCGGTGCTTCCGGTGCTGCCGGTGCTGCCGGTGCAGGAGGAGCAGGAGGAACAGGCGCTGCGGGAGGATCACGATGAAAAAGATTTATATATTACTATTATTTGTTTTGACTGTGGGCTCATGCTGTCTCGCACAGAGCCCGCAGTCAGATTCGTTATATGCCCGGGGCGTAGAGCTGTATGAACGCGAGAACTATGCCGAAGCCTTGAAATATTTCGAGCAATCGAATGCACTGGACAGGAAGGAACTTGACTCTCTGTCGTTACGGAGCGGGTATTCGGCCGGATGGATGGCAAGCTGCTATTATAAGCTCGGAGACGAGGCCAATGCCATAAAGTATGGCAGATATCAATATAAATTCAAACCGATGGACCGTCGCGAGACCATCGCCATGGACAGTGTCAGTGACTCCGTGTATCCGGATCTGATTAATAGCCGTTTTGAGGCTGCTCTGGGAAAACTGAGACGTCTGTCGGAAATGGAGCATGCGGTGTTTGACAGGGACCACTATGTACATATCGTTACAGACCGGTATCTGGCCCTGTGCCACATGAATCTTCAGCAAGCGGACAAAGCGTTGCCTTATGTGCAGGAAGCTCGCAGGCTCATACAGCATAACTATGGAGCGCTGGATACGTTGCAGATGACGGAACTCAACAATCTGTTGAATATTTATGCAGCGCAGTTGCAGTTTGACAAGGCCGAAAGAGTGTTGATGGATTTCAACGCTATAGTCAATGCCAATTATGACGAGCGCCATGTGCAGAATGCAAATGTGAAAAATATTGAGATAACATTGAATCTGGCCCAGCGTAACTGGGATGAAGCCAGAATGCTGCTGCCGGAATATATGGCCGTATTGAGCAGATGTTTTGCCGACGATCCTGAGAAGTTGAGCCAGGCGATAGGAAATGTCCGTTCTATGTTCTCCAGATGTGGTAGAAACGAGGAATGCGCATATATAGATCAACTGGCTGAGCCATTGCTACGACAATCTCCGACAGTGGGTTCATTCGACAGGATGGTGCTTGCTCTGATCAACGAAATAAATTTGAAACGGGAAGAGCAGGTCCGCGCAGACTTTTTAAAGCTGGAAGACAGCCTGAAAGATATTCCGGCCGACAAAGTGGATCGATGCAGGGCCATGCTGGATTGTATCAGGTGTTTTTACGCGATGTCCGGCAATAAGATGGAAGAGGCAAAGGACCTGTATCTTCAGATGGAGAGGGATGACTATGAGAAGTTGTTCCAGGACACCGAATTGACTTCCATATATCTGAGTGTGAAAACCACTATGAGTCTTCTGTTGGCGGATTATGAAGGAGCTGCGCAGGCTGCTGACAGAGTCGTTGAGATTTCTGATTCCATGAAGTTGGAGAATCTGGATCTAAAAGGTTATCAGGCGAGTCTCAACGCCATGGCCGGCAAATACGACAAGGCAAAGGAAATCACAAGAAACACAGTGCGTCAATGGCAGAAAAAAGTGATTGACAACAAGGCTCTGTACAGGTTGGAAAAAGACACCGCCGCTATAAATAAGGTGTTGATGACGTTTGATGCGTATATCAAGTCCGCTGACAACATGACGGACAGTGTAAGATATACGTTGCGTGAGATCAAGAGCGAGTATCTGTTGCTGAAAGCCCGGATGCTGGAGAACCTGCCACAGTACCAGCTCAGTCGGGCATACTATGAATGTATCTCGGATTATGCCTTCGAACTGGTGAGGATGAGAAAATATCCAGAGGCCCAGAAGGTGATGGACGAGTGGATTGCCGAGTGGAAAAAGGTATTCGATACATACCATATTGATACTGTGGATCCGGCTACCTTGGACGAGGATGGTAAGTGGAGACTTTACGATGGGTTAATGGCAATGGAAGATGCGTTGGAATTCAGATGCAACCATTGTTACGAGCAGGGTGATCCTGTCGGCGTCAAGGCCTTCGAGGATCTGCTGGAATATGACAGAAGGGAATACGAAGGCGGTGAAAACTCCGGTGCCTATATTTCGGACAAGATTAATTATTACAAATTTATCAAGGACAATCATGGCCTGGCCGGTTATCTGGCCCCTGTTCTTGATTCCGGGTCCGGGGAGATTCAGAACACATGGTATAAAACCATTTCAGAAGCATATGAAGCAGTAGGAGACAAGAAAAATTCAAACCGTTATCTGGAAAAGTTCATTCGCCGTATCATGGCCGATTCGGTTGCGATTGTCAGAAACGAGGATTATCTCTTTAACTCCATCGACAAGGTTATAGAATATTACACAAAGGAAGAACAGGATACAATCAAGGTCTTCCAGTTTTATGCCAGGGAGTTATGGCCGGCGTTGGACACAGATGCCAGCTCGCGTTTCAGATATTTCATAAAGTCCATCAACGCGCTTGCTTTCGATATTGATGATGATTCGTTTATTCCGTATGTGGAGCGTGAGCTGGACAGGACAGGGAAATTGATCAATACTCCGTATCAGGAGGCTTGTCTGTATCATACTATAGCAGGCGTCCTGGCTTATGGAAGGAATAAGAAATCATTGGCTTTAGAGTATATTGACAGGGCGCTCGGGCTTGTGGCCGACAATGAGATGCTGAATCTGGTGTTTGGATGCTGCAGGCATAAGATTCTGTCTGATGGTTCTCGGGAGTCCAGAGACGAGGCCGTTGAACTGGGATATAAACTGTTGGATACGTTCGGCAGAATGGATGGCGTCAGGAACAGTTATGAATATCTATGCCTGATGGAACGTCAGGCTGAAATGCTTCAGGATCAGGGTCGATCCGATGAACTGATTAAGCTTGGGAAGCCTTATGTCGATTATAGGGATAAACATAGTGGCGAATCCATCGTGTATCTGTTGAACGGCAACCATCCGGAAAATCCGGAGATAGATTTGCTGAAATTTAATGTATTACAGGATTTTACCTGGTTTCCTGACGAAAAAGTCCGTGAGGGGTTATATTGGGCCTATTCAGAAAAAGACCCTAAGGCCGCATCTCAATATGCCTTGAATGTAGTGAATGACGAGCTCAAGCATCTGAAGACATCGATGGATGTCAATAGCGTGTCAACATGGCAATGCGACAATCTGATAAGCAAGACAAGTAAACTGGCATACATCCATAAGACAGGACCATTGAAGAATTATGCCTATGACGCAGCGTTGGCATGCAAGGGTCTGCAGATGCAGTCGAACAAGGCTGTGCGGGCATTGATTAAGAAATCAGGCCATAAGGGGGCGCTCAGAAAGTTCGATGACCTGGAGGCCGTTATGGGCAAGATCGCGGTGTCGTCGGGTACTACCCTGGACAGCCTGTTGATGCGCCGTGATGAGCTGGAGAAAGACCTGCATCGTCTGTCGAGCAATTTCGGAGACTATAAGAACGCCATATTCACGTCCTGGACTAAAGTGCAGTCGGCATTAGGCGAGCATGACCTGGCGGTGGAGATGACTTATGTCGAGCCTGAAAATCATGACCAGCCGGAATTTGACAGCGGTTATTTCGCATGCGTGTTGGGTAAGAACATGCAGGGCCCGGAGATCGTATACATAGCCGGAAAGGACAGTATTGCGGCCGGAGTGGATGTGTATAAGTCCACTAAATTAAGTAAAACCATTCTCGGTGCGTTGAAACCTTATCTGAAAGGGGTCGAGAACATCTATTACTCGCCGATTGGAGTATTCAACCAGATAGCTGTTGAATCGCTACCTCTGACCGACGACCTGCAGCAGACGATCGCCTCTAAATACAATGTATATCGGGTTTCTTCTACAAGACAGATTCTGGACGGCGGCATGTATGTAGAGGGTGAGAATGCTGTTGTATATGGTGGTCTGAAATATAACGCGTCGATAGACGAGCTGAAGGAAGATGCGAGGAAATATACCCGAAGTGTTTCGTTAGAAACGACGAATGATGCCGAAGTGGATCTGCGGAGTATTCGCGGCCTGGTGAAGAAGCTGCCGTATCTGCAGGGAACTGCGGCTGAGGCATCGTCTGTAGTGGAACGGATCAATTCCGCGTCGGACTCCAGATTGCAGGCTGTGCCCATGATCGGTACCGATGGAACCGAAGCATCGTTCAAATCGCTGGGAGGCAAACAGACCCGCATCATCCATCTGGCCACCCATGGCTTCTATTTCGACGAGCGCGAGTTCAAGAAGATGACGGATCCGGCCGGTGAACGGAACAGAAATATGAAACAGGAGGATAAGTCGCTGATGCGCAGCGGCCTGTTTATGGCCGGATCGGACAATGCCTATCAGGGGCGCGAATTGCCGGTGGGGCTTGACGATGGAATCCTGACATCGCACGAAATAGCGAACATTGACCTGACTGGCCTTGATCTGTGCGTTCTCTCGGCGTGTCAGACGGCACAGGGCGATATCAGCAGCGAGGGCGTCTATGGCCTGCAGCGCGGATTCAAGAAGGCTGGCGCCAGGAGTATTCTCATGTCGCTGTGGGAAGTGGATGACGAGGCCACAAGCCATATGATGACGGAATTCTACAGGCAGTGGATCACAAACGGCAAATCCAAATACAAGGCTCTTGAACTGGCCAAACAGTCTGTGAAGTCGCATACGGAGAAGGGTTGGAACGATCCGCATTATTGGGCGTCGTTCGTCCTGCTGGACGCCATCGACAAATGATACGTGCTGGAGTTTATGGAATATCTGATGAAGAATGCATTAAGGATAATGTTACTCATACTGGTTTCGGCAGTCGGTATGTTGGCTTGACTCCACTTACGACCGTAATGGTGAGGCATACGAAAGCAAGAAAAACGAACTTGCGGAGACGGTGACTAAATGTCAGGAATTGGTGCTGAACAGTTATCCGAATGATGTCGAAAAGCGGATATACTCCGGGCTTTATTCCGCTACGTTGGGTTTCTTGTCGGACGACAATGACGCGATACTCCGGGCTGCGGACAATGTGGAGGATATCGTAAGGAAGCAGCTTGCCAATTCCTCATTGCGTGACACATACCTGAGTTCGCTGGCAATGTATTATGTCAAGGCCGGAGATTATAAAAAGGCAATAAAGCTGCTGCCGGCAGAGAAAGCATCCAATGACATCGAGGCCATTTATGACTACCGGATACTTGCCGAGGCTTATGTCGGACCGGGCAAGGTGCGGGAGGATCAGAAAGCGTATGGTGAGCTGGCCGGGTCCATAATTTCGGAGGTGGGTCGGAAATTCGCGATGTTTACCGAGAAAGACAAGGAGCATTATTGGCGTATGTACGAGCGGCAGATAGCCGATGCCGGCCGGTATGCCGAGGATGGAAACGACCGGTCGGAATTTGGAGGCGTTGTATATTATTTCCCGCTGATTCCAACGATTTATCTGATGATTTGTTACGTCAATTTGTGCCCCTCGCCAATTTTTGCTAACTTTGCGCGCTAATGCGTCTATGCATTAGCCTACGAGATGAGACTGAAGCTATACAATCCTAAATCCACAGGGAACCTTTCTGCTATAAATGGCAGAAAGCATGTTGTCATGTACAGCGTTAGATGTATTTTAACCATCATAATGCTATTTGTTACTGCTATAGGGAATGCTTCTGGCGTCGATGTAGAACGTCTGATAAATTCCTTTGATGGCAGACATAATCAGGTTGAAATAGCCAATAGTTTTTTCAAAGAACTTAAATCGCAGGATTTTATCGATGAAGATATAGTTTTTA
>JAQXIE010000038.1 GCA_029007645.1 Bacteroidales bacterium | reverse complement strand
GGTCGATCCGCAGAGCAGCAATGACCCGGAGAAGAAGAAAATCACCATGCAGGGGATCCGCACGGCCATCAAGCATGTGCGCCAGGGCAATCCCGTAGGCTTCTTCCCGGCCGGTGCCGTATCGAAGTTCAACAACCGCCTGCAGGTCACCGACCGCGAGTGGCAGCCGGCGCTGATCCGACTGATACGCCAGCTCAACGTGCCCGTGATCCCCATATATTTCCATGAGCGCAACTCAATTTTTTCCAACATCCTTGGCCTGATCGACTGGCGTGTGCGCACCATGCAGCTTCCCCGCGAGCTCTTCGCCAAGACAGGCCGTGACATGCACATCACCATCGGCCAGCCCATCAGCGTCGATGAGCAGAACAAATACACAGATCTGACCGAGTTCGGACAGTTCCTGCGCGACTCCACCTATGCCCTGAAGGGCAAATATTACAAATAAGTCATGCCCCGAAGCCTCACATCATTATCGCATTACGTGCCCGACGACCAGATCCTGGCAGCGCGTCAGCGCTTCCAGATCATCGGCAATTCGCCGGCACTGCTCGACGCCATAGGCCGCGCAATCCGCGTCGCCGGCGTCGACCTGTCGGTCCTGATTATCGGTGAAAGCGGCGCCGGCAAGGAGTTCTTCCCCAAGATAATCCATCAGTTCGGTCCGCGCAAGCATAAGAAATTCATCGCCGTGAACTGCGGCGCCATTCCCGAAGGCACCATCGACTCCGAGCTGTTCGGACATGAGAAAGGGGCCTTCACCGGCGCCATCGCCGCCCGCAAGGGCTACTTCGAAGAGGCCGACGGCGGCACTATCTTCCTCGACGAGATCGCCGAGCTCCCGCTCACAACCCAAGCCCGACTGCTCCGCGTGCTCGAAACCGGCGAGTTCCTGAAGGTCGGTTCCAGCACCGTACAGCGCGCCGATGTCCGCGTGGTCGCCGCCACAAACGTCAACCTGCTCGAGGCCGTCAAAAAAGGCAAGTTCCGCGAGGACCTCTACTACCGCCTCAGCACCATCATCATCCCCGTGCCCAACCTGCACGACCGCGGTGACGACGTCTGCCTGCTGGCGCGCAAATTCGCCTCCGATTTCAGCCAGAAGTACCGTACGGCTCCCATCACGTTCGCGCCCGACGCGCTCCGCCTGATGGAGTTGCAACGCTGGCCCGGCAATGTGCGTCAGCTCAAAAACGTGGTCGAACAGATCGCCCTGTTCCACGCCGGCTCGGAGATCTCGCGCCAGACCCTGGCCGATTTCATCCATCCCGACGGCAACGCCCTGCCTTCGACACGCCAGGACGAAGGCGATGACCGCCAGAAAATGCTGCTGCAGCTCGTCATGGCTCTGCGCGAGGAAACCGATCGTCTCAAGGCCCGCATCGATGAGCTCGAGCGGCACAACAACTCCTTCCGCTTCTCGCCCGCCGTCGAGGACACTCCGGCCGAAAGCTGCCGGCGGATCACTTCGCTGATCCCCTACCCGGAAGCCAATCCCCTCGGTCTCGGCCCCGACCCGCTGGCACAATCCGAGAAAGCCACCATCGAGGCCGCTCTATCAAAAAACGACGGAAACAAACGAAAAACCGCCGAGGACCTCAACATCTCGCTCCGCACCCTTTACCGCAAAATGCACGACCTCAACATAGAATGAAATCCATCGTCGGCCACATACTCCTGATTCTTGCGCTGCTGGTTCCCGGCGGTTGCATCCCGCGCTACACGTTCAACGGCTCGGCCATCAATTACGACATCTACAAGACCGTCAACATCAGCCAGTTCCCGATACGTGCGGCTCTGGTCTACCCTCCCCTCCAGCAGACCTTCGAGAACGAGTTGCAGGACTATGTGACGCGCAACACGCGTCTGAACATAGTCGACGGGAACGCCGATTTCGACCTCCGCGGCGAAATCACCGGCTACAGCCTTTCGCCCCAGGCCGTCGGCACGGACGCCTATGCCACCGAGACCCGGCTTACCATCACGGTCCATGTGGTCTATACCGACAACAAGAATCCTGCCAACAACCTGGACCAGTCGTTCTCGGCCTACCGCCAGTTCTCGTCATCGCTGATGATCACCGACGTGCAAGACGAGCTGTGTCAGCAGATCTCCGAGGAACTTGTTAACCTGATTTTCAACGCCACCTTCGGCAACTGGTAATATGACTGCAGAAGAAAGTTTTAAGAAATATCCGTATTTCATCCATCCGGCCATTGAGGCACTGAAAGATGCCGAGGGGGATGAGCGGCGCACGCTGCTGCGTCGCATCGCGGCCGCCGTCGGTCCCGAAACCGCCTTGCGCACTCTGATCGGGGTCGATCCTGAAGAATTCCGCGATTTCTACGGCACGGCCGAGCAACCGTCGCCCGACACGGATTCGACCATCTCGCAGTTTCTCGACCGGTTCGACCTCAATCCGGCTTCGGCCGCCGGTTCCGACGATCTGCCCATCCCCGTCGCCCCGCCGGCCATCGACTATGCGGCGGCAATGCTCGCCGACGACGCGACCGACGAGATGCCCGATGATCCGACTGCCGACCTGCTTTCCTCCTTCCTGAACTCCGCGAAAGAGCCCGATGATGCCGAAGAAGCACAAGGCAACGATGAACCCACTGTCGATCAGAAGGATAAGCCCGCGGGGATCCAGCACGAAAACGAACAGCTGTCCGAAACGCTGGCTCGCATCATGATCATAAA
>JAQXIE010000037.1 GCA_029007645.1 Bacteroidales bacterium | reverse complement strand
CCGTAGTCGGGCGCCAGCATCGCCTCAAGGTCACAGTTCTCGTAATTGTCCGACTCGGGCCTTGGCAGCCGGGCGTCGCGGAGCGTGGCGGCGGCAGCGTCGCGCAAGGCATTGAGCGGAGCGCAGCTGTGCTCCCGCAATGTCGCGCCGGCCTGGCCGTACAGCTCAAGATATTGTTTCAGCGCATCACTCATTGCCGTCAACCTGTTTTTTGATCCAGTCATAACCACGCTCCTCAAGTTCAAGGGCCAGTTCCGGACCGGCCGTCATGACGATGCGTCCCTTGTAAAGGATATGCACGATGTCGGGCTTGATATAGTCCAGCAGACGCTGATAGTGCGTGATGACTATTGTCGAGTTGGAGTCGGTGCGCAGTTTGTTGACACCGTTGGCCACGATGCGCAGGGCATCGATGTCGAGGCCGGAGTCCGTTTCATCCAGGATCGATAGCTTCGGCTCGAGCACGGCCATCTGGAAGATTTCGTTGCGTTTCTTCTCACCACCCGAGAATCCCTCGTTGACCGAACGCGAAGCAAGCCGGTTGTCCAGTTCGACAACGGCGCGCTTCTCGCGCATCAGTTTCAGGAAATCGGTGGCCGACATGGGAGGCTCGTTGAAGTATTCGCGACGTGCGTTGACCGCGGCGCGCATGAAGTTGACCATCGACACGCCGGGGATCTCCACCGGATATTGGAAACCGAGGAACAGGCCTTCGTGGCTGCGCACTTCGGGAGGCATGGCCAGCAGATCCTTGCCGTAGAAAGTCGCCTCGCCGGCCGTCACCGTATAGGCCGGATTGCCGGCCAGCACCATCGACAGCGTCGATTTGCCCGATCCGTTGGGGCCCATTATGGCATGTACCTCGCCGGGACGCACCGTCAGGTCGATGCCCCGCAATATCTCGCGCCCGTTGATCTCGGCGTGCAGATTCTTTACTTCCAGCATATCTCTTCCTAATTGTCTCTGTTTGAATACGGTCAGTTCCGGTGTCAGAACTGGTCGTAATTGATGTCGGTGACCTGAAACTCGGTGCGGCGGTTGATCTGGTCGGCCGCCTCGCGGTCCTCGTCACTTAGGGTGTTTATAAATTCTTCGGTCAGCACAGTACCTTCGGGGAACTGCGGATATTCCTTGTTGATGCGTTTGGTGACGGTCTTGGGGACCGTCTCGCCGTAACCTTTCCATGTGAGACGGTCGGCGCCGATCCCGGCGGCCACCAGATAATCGACCACGCTCTTGGCGCGGCGGTCGGAAAGGGCCATGTTGTATTCGTCGCTGCCAACACGGTCGGTATGCGAACCCATCTCGATGGTCACCGACGGATTGTCGCGCAGCATCTGCGCCATCTCGTCGAGGGCCGTTTTCGACTCTGGGCGCAGCGTGGCACGGTCGAAGTCGTAGAAAATATTCTCCACCACCTGCGGCTTGAAGACGGCAGCCAGGACGAAATCCACGGCGTAATCGGCATCGGCCTCCTCCATGTCGCTCTCGAACTCCTGCTTGACGTTCAGATACCCCTTGGCACCTGCCTGCATCACATAACGCACTCCCCGCTGCAAGTTGAACTTGAACGACCCGTCGTCGCGGGCCACCTCCTTCTGGATCGAGCCGTCGTCGCCCACGATCCGGATCACCGCGTTCGGCACCGGTTCGTCGTCCTTGTCGACGACATAGCCCGATATTGTCACCTTTATCTCCGGCTTGTTGAAGGAGTAGATATGGTCATAGCCACGGCCGTCGCCGCGGTTGGAGCTGAAGAATCCGCTCTCCCCCTCGCCGAATGTGATTCCGAAGTCGTCGCCGGCCGAGTTCATGGGCTTACCCATGTTCTCGATGCTCCAGCGGTCGCCTGTGCTGTTGAGACGGGCTGTAAACAGGTCGAGACCGCCGAAACCGGGATGGCCGTCGCTGCTGAAATACATCAGCGAATCCGTCCGCATGTAGGGGAACATCTCGTCGCCGGCGGTATTGATCTGGGGGCCGAGATTCTCGAGCGAGCCAGACCGTTCCAGCAAATTGATGCGCCAGATGTCCTTGCCGCCGAATCCGCCGGGCATGTCGGACGCAAAATAGAGATAACGGCCGTCGGGCGACACCGCCGGATGACCCACAGCCGAGATGGTGTCGGCCGTGATTTCGAATTTCTGCGGAGCGCTCCACGACGCGTCGCTACGGCGCGAGGTATAGATCTCGACACTGGTGCTGGCGTTCGGACTACGCCGGGCCACGGACAGATACATGGTCTGGCCGTCGGGCGAGAAGGACACGATCCCCTCGTCGGACTCCGTGTTCAGTTCTCCCTGCGCGGGTTCGGGCCGCTTCCAGTTGCCTTTCTCATCCTTGGTGCTGAAGAAGATGTCGCTCTTCTTCGTGCCCGTGATTTCCGACTTATTGTCGCCGGTAGCCTTCTCGGTGCTCGAGGTGAAATATAGTGTGGTCAGCGATTTGTCGAGAAACATCGGAGCGAAATCGGCCCGACGGGAGTTGAGGTTCTTGTCCTGCTTTACGATGTATCGGGTTTTCTTGTCGCGCGAAGCGATGGCCTGCCGGCAACCTTTCAGGCCCTCCTTGGCGAGCTGGTCATCGGGCACATATTCCAGAAATTTGTTATATGCGTCGATGGCGGGCTGATACTTTCCCTCCATCTGCAGCGAGCGGCCCAGATAGTACCAGGCCATGGAGTCGGGATACTCGTAGCGGATGGCGTTCTGGTAAGCGGCCGAGGCCCGCGCCGCCTGGTTGAGACGGCGGTAGCATGTGGCCAGTTTGTAGGCCACCTCGCCGCGCTGCGGACGCTCGTCGCGCGAGTTCAGTTTGTTATATACCGCCCTGTAGGTCTTCGAGGCGTCGAAGAATTCTCCGCGGGCGAACTGCTCGTCGGCGGTCTTGAGTTTCGGCGTACGGCATGACGGCAGAAGCATCAGCAGCGCCAATGCCAACAGCGTCATTATCCGTACTCCTCTGCTCATAGTTTCACTTTGTCAATCAAGCCGTTTTATTTCCGGCTGTCGATTCCGGCCATCTCGCGCAGGCCCTTGGCGATATTGCCGAAGATCTCGTCGACCACGCCGTGGCCGTTGACCGGCAGATACTTGCCCTCCTTGATGTAGTACTCGCGGAGCGGCGCCGTCTGGTCGTGGTATACCTTCAGACGGTTCTTGATCGTCTCGATATTGTCGTCGGCACGTCCGGTCTCCTTGCCGCGCTGCAGCATGCGGGTCACCAGCTCATCCTCGGGCACTTCCAGACCGACCACGGCGCTCAGGTCGTAACCGCGTCGACGCAGCAACTGTTTCAGCGCGTCGGCCTGCGGAATGGTGCGCGGGAATCCGTCGAACACAACGCCGTTCTTGCCCGACGCTTCCTTGTCGAGAGTCTCGTCCAGAATGCGGATCATAAGATCGTCCGGAATCAGCTGTCCCTTGGATATATAACCGTCAGCGACCTTGCCGAGTTCAGTTCCGTTCTTGATATGCTGGCGGAGCAACTCGCCGGTCGAGATGTGATAAAGCCCGTATTCGTCGATCAGACGGGCGCTCTGGGTGCCCTTTCCACTTCCGGGCGCTCCAAACAACACAATAAATGTTTGATTATTCATTTCAACCTAATAATTAGTTTCGGGTCAATTAGTTTCGGGTCAGTGCGCAGCGTATTCAGCTCTCCTTTATGACATATATGTCCTTTAGGTTGCGGGCTTTGCCATCCAGGTCGAGTCCGTAGCCGATAATGAATTTCGAGGGGATGTCGAAAGCCACGTAATCGGGTTTGAAACCCGTGCGCGAACTTTCGGGCTTGTGCAGCAAGGTGGCGAAACGGATGCTGCGGGGATTGCGCTTGCGCAGATCGGTGACCATCATCGAGGCGGTGAGTCCCGTGTCGACGATGTCCTCGACAATCACCACATCGCGGCCCTCGATGTCCTCGTTCAGGCCCATCAGTACCTTGACCGAACCTGTCGACCCGGTGCCTTCGTAACTCGAATAGCGCACAAAGGTGATCTTCGAATCATTAATGCCGATCTCGCGGAACAAGTCGGCGGCAAACATAAACGCGCCATTGAGCACGCAGATAAACAGCGGAGCTCGGCCCTTGAGATCCGTACGGATCTCGGACGCCACGCGGCGCACCTGCTCCTGGATCTGATCATTTGTAATGTAGGGCTCGAACGTCAGCCCGTCGACGGTCAACAGATTTTCCATGACTGTGTAGATGTAGGTTATTCTTGTGGTACGGGGATCTCGGACACGGCGCGACGGATGCGGGCAATTACCTCATCCTTGGGCATCAGCTCCGTGATGTCGAACATATGCGGTCCGCGGCAGGCGCCAACAACGGCGAGCCGGAAGGCATTCATCACGTTGCCCAGATGGTACTCCTTCGACGCAATCCAGTTGAGAACAATCTTCTCGGCATTGGCGGAAGTCATATCGTCGATGCCCTCCAGGACCGTGATCAGTTCCTCCATTATGGCCGGAGTCGATGCGTTCCAGCGCTTGCGCACATCCTTCTCGGCATATTCGGACGGAGCCACAAAGAAGAAGGAGCCCTGTTCCCACAGGTCGGGAATCAGGTTGGCGCGGCCCTTGACCATGCCTATGGCACGCGACACATATTCCTTGTCGAATCCGCTCACTCCGTGGGCTTCGAGGATGGGCATGAACAGATCGGCGAGCTCGCCGTCCTCCTTGCGCATCAGATATTCATGATTGAACCACTCCCCTTTCTTGAAATCGAATTTCGCGCCGGCTTTCGAGCAGTGTTCGAAACTGAATTTGTTGATCAATTCCTGCATGCTCATCAGCTCGGAATCGTCACCGGGGTTCCATCCCAGCAGGGCCAGGAAGTTTACGAGAGCTTCGGGCAGATAACCGCGCTCGCGGAAACCCGAGCTCATTTCGCCGCTCTTGGGATCGTGCCATTCCAGCGGAAACACGGGGAATCCCAGCTTGTCGCCGTCGCGCTTCGACAGCTTGCCGTTGCCTACAGGCTTCAGCAGCAGCGGCAGATGCACGAACTGCGGCATCGTGTCGGCCCAACCGAACGCTTCGTAAAGCAGCACATGCAGCGGTGCCGACGGCAGCCACTCCTCGCCGCGGATCACATGGCTCACCTCCATCAGATGGTCGTCCACGATGTTGGCCAGATGATATGTCGGCAGATCATCGGCGCTCTTGTAAAGCACCTTGTCGTCGAGAATCGAAGAATTGATGGCGACATCGCCTCGGATCAGGTCGTTGACGTGCACCTCACGTCCCGGTTCGATCAGGAAACGCACCACATACTGCTCGCCTGCGTCGATGAGCCGTTTCACCTCGTCGGCAGGCAACGTCAGCGAATTGCGCATGCTGCCGCGGGTCGTGGCGTCATATTGGAAATTGGGATGGGCCGCACGGGCGGCCTCCAGCTCCTCGGGCGTGTCGAACGCGATGTAGGCCCGGCCGTTGTCGAGCAACATTTTGACATGCTCGCGGTAGATGTCACGGCGCTCCGACTGCTTGTACGGACCGTATGCACCACCTTCGCGAACTCCTTCGTCGATGCCAATACCCAGCCATTTCAGGCTCTCGTTGATATACTCCTCGGCACCCGGCACAAACCGACGGCTGTCGGTGTCCTCGATGCGCAATATCATGTCGCCTCCGTTCTGACGGGCGAAAATATAGTTATACAGCGCCGTACGGACTCCTCCGATATGCAGAGGTCCTGTCGGGGACGGCGCAAACCGTACTCTTACTTTGCGTTTCATATCGCAAAATTAACAAAAAAATACGAGAATCCGGTAACTTACGGCAAGGAACTTGCAGCTCGGGTATATGCATAAAAAAATTGATTGTCATCACGACAACCAATCTTGCGTTAACCTTAAAAATCTAATACCATGAAAAACTCGAATGCAAAATTACAACTTATTTTCAAAACAGTGTTATAAAACATAAAAATTAATGTCTTATTTAACTGTCTTTAACATTCGGGGCTTTTCATAGTATTAGATTTTAAGTTTTGTTTGTATTTCTTTACGTATTTTCACTCATGTTCCGACCATCACTGCATCGGGTTGCGGGCCGTCACGTAGGGCGCGATCTTCCGGCCGTAATATTCCTTCAGAGCCTTCCAGCTGTAGTAGGGGCCGGTGACATGGCCGGCGGGCAGTCGAGCCTCCCGTTCGTTGAGCAGCACCTTGACCAGCACATCGTCGGCTGATGTCGAGCCGGGACGGCGGTAGAACACGATCTGGATATTGGCACCCATCGGAATAATGTCATAATCGCACCAGCCTTTGGACTCGAGTTCCTCGAGATCATTTATTTCCTGGCCGTAGTCGTCGAGCTCCATCAGCACGGCCAGTGGCAGGATGATCGTATCGTGGCCGTAGCGCAGATTCACGCTGGGCCGGCGGGAATTGATAGCCGTATCGGCACTGGCGATGATATTTGCCAGCACATTGGCCTGCGAGAAGGGATGGCGGTTGCCCGTCAGCTTCGAATTGCCGCCGAGCACGAACCATTCGGCGTTGCGACGCACCCATCGGGAGTGAATCTCCTGGGGAGTAAAGATTTCATCGACCAGCCAGGGTTGATCGGAATGGCTCTGGCAGTTCATCAGCAGCGGCATCAGATGGCTGTAGAGCCTATCGGCGTCGATGCTGTCGCGCGCATAGGCGGCATCGGACACAAGCCGGCCCAAAAATTCATTGTCCTGCTTGTGGCGGGCGTCAAATTCCTTGCGCAGCTGTTTCGATCCCTCGCCCCAGGCAAACGAGACCACGGGTTTGTCGTCATAACTCATATACCACATGTCGGCGCGGCTGGCGTCGGATTTGATACGGATGCCCGGCACCTGCGACTGAATGCCGTTCAGCCCGTTGAACATGGACAGGATCGAGCGTATCACGACTGTGGAGCGGGCGTCAAGATTGGTCGAGTCGGTGAAGATGGTGGGATAATTCAGGGCCATGCGGCGGCCAATGCCCTGATGTTGCAGCGCGCCGAGGTCCGACAGCTCGCCTTCCCGTCCCTGCGCGGCCTCGCGGATACGGCCCACAGCCTCCAGGGTGCGTTTGCCCAACGGAGTCAGCTTCCCGGCGCGGTCGGCGCGCGACAATACTTCGTACGGCTGGTTGTAATGGTCGTAGCCGATATGCCAGCGGCTTCCGTGACGGCTGTAATGCTCCATATGGAACGGCTCGTAGCCTTCCGGAGCCGGAGTCTGCGCCGGGGGCGTTTCCCGGAGATAGGGATAACAGTAGTAATTGCCACCCATCTGATGCGATGTCGCGGTCAGGGGCTGCACCGCAGCCACATTGTTACGCTTTGCCTCGCTGGGAACAAGCATCAGGGCCGACAGGCCGGCTGAAATCAGGACAGTCCCAAGTCTATTATATCTCATAGTCAGAAATTTAAGTAATTCTTGGTATTGTAGTAGCAGATATCCTCGACCATGGCGGCGACACGCGCCGATTCCTCGGCCGGAATCAAACCGCGTTCCAGGTCACGGCCAAGCAGATTGCACAGCACGCGGCGGAAATATTCGTGGCGGGGATAACTCAGGAACGATCGGGAATCGGTCAGCATTCCCACGAACCGGCTCATCTTTTTCTCCGTTTCCATGACGTTAGTTTTTAGGGTCAGTTCCTTAGGGTCAGTTCCTTAACAAAAGCGACCCAAGTTGTTGACTTCAACAACTTGAGTCACCGTCTCTGGTACCCTGAGCCGGGGTCGAACCGGCACGGATTGCTCCACTGGTGTTTGAGACCAGCGCGTCTACCGATTCCGCCATCAGGGCATTCCGTCGGCAAAGTTACAACTTTTCCACCGAATCTGCAAATCCCAAAAAACCGGAGATGTCAGGTGTGGTGTCCGGTCACTTAACGACCACCTTGGCGACGCGCTTGCCGACCTTGACGATGTAGGCACCGCCGTCGACAGGTATCACGTTCAGAGCCTTGCCGTCTCCGGCATTCTGAAATCCAGCTTGGCCGGATTGCTCTGGGTTTGAGCCCATACAGCCAGTCCTGTCACTGTCAATGCCCCGAATAGAAGTTATGGAAACCTTTTCATTGACATAAAAATTAAGGTTATAGATGTGTTGTGTGTGATTTTCAGCTTTTCATCTCAAATATACACAATTTTATAAAAAGTTTATATTTTAACACTTAATTGTTTCATCGACATGTTTTTTTAACTAATTTTGTTTCAGAATGAATCTATGGCCCGTTTCGGGGCCTGAAACTTAGGTTCTGTTTCATCCAAAAATCACAAATCTATGGGATCTTTGCTGAAGACGCTTTTCGTCTCGACATCGCTTTGCGTCGGCATGGTTGCCGGAGCCGTTCCCGCCAAACCGGGACTGATTCCGTTCACGCAGCCCGACGGCTCAGTGATCAATGTCCGCATCCACGGCGACGAATTCTTTAATTATTATACCACCGAGGACGGTTATTATCTTATACAGGAAGCCGACCAGTTCTACTACGCCGACATCGACAAGGATGGAAATCCGGTCCGTTCGGACATCAAGGCCGGACCCGCGCAGCAGCGGGATGCCGCGGCCACGGCCTATCTGCGCGGAGTCGACAAAGCGCGCGTAATAAGCAAGCTCGACGAGCGTGCTGCAGCACGCACCGGCGTGATGGCGCAGACACAGCGGCTGTCGCTCCCGGCTTTCGCCGCTCCCGAAGCGGGCGGACGTCAGCGTGGCGTCGGCCTCTTCCCCGGCTCGCATTTCCCGGCTCAGGGCAAGCAGAAGGCTCTGGTGATACTCGTGGAGTACGCCGACGTGCCGATGACGCTCGAGAACGCCCACGATTACTTCAGCCGCATGATGAACCAGGAAGGCTTCGCCGACTACGGAGCCACCGGCTGCGCCTCCGAATATTTCCGCGAAGTGTCAAACGGGCAGTTCCTGCCCGAGTTCGACGTTTACGGCCCGGTCAAGTTGAGCCACAACCGATACTATTACGGACAGAATTCTCCCGGCACCAATAATGACATGCATGCCGCCGACATGATAGCCGAGGCCTGCGAACTGCTCGACGACGAAATCGACTTCTCGCAGTACGACCGCGACGGCGACGGTCTGGTCGACAACGTATTC
>JAQXIE010000036.1 GCA_029007645.1 Bacteroidales bacterium | reverse complement strand
CCGTCCTCATCGCCGTACTTTAACTCGTTCCAGCTGTAACAGTTAAAACCTCCCTGGGCATCTTGTGCTCCGCGGAAATAGACGCCTGTCCCGGAACCAATCTCATAGGCATTGGCGGCCGTCAGGCTCATTAGCGCGCTGACTAATGTTAGTATTAATTTCTTCATGTCAGTTGAAAAAATGTTATATATGTTGATATAATTTATGGCGGACTAACTGTGATATATATCATTACGTCTGTAGATGTGGCTGTAGGCGTTCTGATTCACGGCGGCAAATTTAAGTCAAATGTCAGCGGAAAGGTTGCTGTACAACATTAATATAAAGGCAATATATGATGCAAAAGGCATATTGTGCTGAAAATCAGCCATTAATATTTTTACGAATTTTAAAAAATATATTCCGTAAGTATATGGCTTATCAGGAACGGAGCCTAACGTCCGCAAGGACATAAGTCAGAAAAATGAAGAAAGGTGCGCCGAAATCGGCGCACCTTTAATGATAAGAGATTGTAATTGCAGGGTTATTTCATCAGGACGCGGCGATGAGTTACGGCCCCGGGGTTATGGGGTTGTAGGGGTTATTTGCCAGTGATGACTTTTTCAGTGTGCCCGTTGCTGATGCGGATGTAGATGCCGGGTGTCAGCTGGTCGGCTGCCACGCGAGCACCTTGAAGCGTGTAGTAATCAGCGGGGACTTCAGTTGTGATGCTGCCAACGCCTGCATCGGGATCGTCCGGCTTGTCGGACTTGATGTTGGCGAACTCTTTCCAGCCATCGGCTTTCCTATATGCCTCGAGAGCTTCGTCGGGCACTGTGAGAGTTGCATTGGCATAGACTTCAGCGGGGAACACAGCACCGGTGGCGGGCACTTTGCCCAGACAGGTGATGTTGGTAAGTTTGGTGTCCTTATCAAACACGTTCTCGCCGATCTTGGCTACCTTCTCGCCGAAAGTGAGGTCGGTAAGCTCGAAGCACCAGTAGAAGGCCTCTTTTTCGATTTCGGTAACGTTTTTGCCGATGACGAACGAGGGAAGGCTGGCGCAGCACTGGAATGTACCGTCGGGTATCACCGTGATGTTTTCCGGAAGAGCGGCTTCAGTCAGACCGGCCTGATAGAACACGCCGTGGCCGAGAGCGGTCACGGATTCCGGCAGGGGGAGTTTCTGCAGGGCCACGCAATATGCGAAGGCGAATCTGTCGATATCAGTGCAACCGTCGGGGACATTGACATCGGCCAGTTCTGCGCATTCCGAGAATGCGAATTCGCCGATTTTCTTAACGCTTGCGGGAATCTTGATTGATTTCAGCGCAGCGGCGCCGGAAAGGAAGTTGGAGGGTATTTCTGCGAGATTGTCAGGAAGGTTCACTTCTGTTATGGCCACACATGCATACAGGAGGTCGGAGCCGATAGACTCCACCGTGGCCGGGAGAGTGAACGATTTGAGCGACTTGCATTCCTCAAATGCACTTTCGCCGAGCGATTTTACCGATGCCGGGATTTTCACCGTATTTACGGAGCTTGACCAGAACGCACCGTCGCCGACGCTTACGATTGTTTCGGGAATCTCGAAGTCCGTGAGGCCGGTAAGTTCAGAGAGGGCGAGATCACCGATCTCAGTGACAGTGTAGGTCTCGCCTTCATAGGTTACTGAAGAGGGGATCGTTGTCGTCAGTGCCTCGTAGGCCTCGTCCTCACCCGGAGCGGGGAACGTGAGCGAAGCCGTCTTGTTATCCTTAGAAGAAAGAATGTAGCGCAGACCGTCGACAATAAACTTGTCGCCATCGGCCAATGGCGCCTTCACGACATAGTTGAGCTTGATCTCCTCGCTCTTCACGGTCACACCGTTTGTGGCTGTGAGATTGAACGTCTCGGCGGGGATAAGGATAGTGTATTCGCCCGAAACGGTGATTGCAGGAGTTACGGTGACGTCAAATTTATTGGTGTCAGCGGCGGGGACTATGGCCACTGAGTAGTCCTCCTGCGGCACGCTGAGCACCGTGACGGCTGGTTTGGCGGTAACGGCAGTGTTGAAAGCCGCAGCGGTGACGTCGTTAAAGCCGAGAGTTATTTTTGCGAGACTCGGAACGGTCGAGCCGGAAGCCGGATCGGCGGCAGTGGTGATCGGAGTGTCGGGCTGAAGAGGATGATCGGGGTTGTCTACGGTGACTTTCCAGCTCATCTCCGGATTGTCATAACCGAAATCCTCGTAGTAATCATAACCGTAAGTGAAAGTGGCTTCCGGGATTACGAGAGTGTATTCGCCCGATTGGACAATAGGAGTGGCGAGGGTCATCGTGATGGTGTTGCCGGCCGAATTGGCTTTCTGTGTTATTGCGATTTTCTCGCCGTTGGCTGTGATGTGACGATTGACGTAAGGGTCGAGATTATGCTCGTTGCTTCGTTCTACGATAATGGTGGTGATTTCCGTGACGGTGGCGTTGTTGCCCGGAGTGATGGTATATGCATCGGGAATTGCACCGATAGCCGGAACTGTAGAAGCGGCGACAAGGATAATTGAAAGTAGATTTTTTTCATACGTTGCTATTTATTAGACGTCTAAATAGAATTTATGACAGCTATAACTGTTTTTTTCTATATTTAAAGCAAAAGTACGAAATTTATAAGAATATTCAAATAAATTTCATAAAAAGGATCCCCACATCCGTCAATTTGCCGATACCGTACAGTAGCTCCTGCAGTTTGTCTATTAGACCTAAATATCGTGCACTCCCATCCTAATGTCTATCCATACCAAACAAATAGACCATAAGTTGTTTCTGGAATAATGGAACAAGGAATATAATGTTCTGTCTGAGATAATGATAAAGGGGCATCGCAGAGCGATGTCCCTCGCCGGGATATCAGTGCCTGGGAAAGCGAAGGAGCAATCAATCAGAGTGGGCTGATCGGAATTGCTGACAAGCAGGTAGTTCATGCCGACATACTCATAACCGGACACGGGGAATTTCTCGCCTGTGGGAGGTGCGGCGGCAGTGTAAACTATGTCGGTTTCGCCAGATGTTTCGCCTGTGAGTAGGTTGAGCTTATCGGGCATCTTGGTTTTGATATAGACGTATCGATGCCATTCCGGTTTGACCGGAAGGACAGGAATCTCGACAGACGCCAACGGACCGATTGCCGGGAAACTCGGGACCGGAGCAATAGCGGGTAACGGAGGTAACTGATCAGACAGTTCGAAGACCGCGATTACTTCGGAATCGGGAAGCCTTAGATAGAGTGTTGTTGTGGTATTCCGAAGCCGGGGGAGCTGGTTTTTGAGAAGCTGGTGCCATATTTTGCGCCCCTCGTTCGTTTTGCGGAGTTTTTTCTCCCAGACATCGGGAGCCATACCGGAGTCGAGTATAGTATTATTGTTATTTATTATAGTTGTTCCGGTTTCTGCCGTTCTCTTGTCGACTAAAGATAAAAAGCTTGTCAGTCAGAAAGATAAAGAGACTGCGCCGTAACCTTGATTACGACGCAGCTTGTGGATTTGTGACAGGTACGGGTATGATGTTAGGAATCGTATCCGGTTCGGTTCATGATCATTTGAAAACGGCTGTCGACATGTCGCCGTTGTCGATGAATGCCTGATGGAAAGCGAAAGCGTTCTGCAGGTCATGCAGCGTATGGCGGCCTTTGCCCATCGAGAGTTTTAGGTAATCCCACATCAGCTCCTTGTACATGGGGTGCACGCAGTTTTCAATGATGCACTTGGCGCGTTCCTCGGGGCCCTTGCCGCGGAGGTCGGCCACGCCCTGTTCGGTGGCGAGTATCTTGACGGAATGTTCCGAATGATCCACATGCGACACCATGGGGACGATGGTCGAGATTTTGCCGCCCTTCTGAATCGAGGGGCAGGAGAAGATCGACAGGTATCCGTTGCGGCAGAAGTCGCCGGAACCGCCGATGCCGTTCATCATCTTGGTGCCGAGCACATGAGTGGAATTGACATTGCCGAAGATGTCGGCCTCCAGAGCCGTGTTCATGGCGATGATGCCGAGTCGGCGCACGATCTCGGGGCTGTTGGAGATCTCGCCGGGACGCATTACGATCTTGTCGCGGAAGAAGTCGATGTTGTCCATGAAGTGGAGCATGGCATCGTCGCTGAAGGTCAGCGCGCAGGTGGAGGCGAATTTGCACTTGCCCTGCTCCATCAGATCCATCACGGCGTCCTGAATCACCTCGGTGTACATCTCGAACTGAGGAATCTCGGGATTTGCTCCCAGGCCGTAAAGCACGGCGTTGGCCACGTTGCCCACACCTGATTGGATGGGGAGGAATTCCTTCGGGATGAGGCCTTTGCGGAGCTGGTCGACCAGGAAGTTGCAGATGTTGTCGCCGATTTGCTGGGTCAGTTCGTCGGGCTGGGTAAACGCTTTGATGCTTTCGGAGGCGTTGCTGGGCACGACGCCCACAATCTTGCGGGGATCGATGTGCAGCACCGTGTCGCCGATGCGGTCGGAGGGTCGGTAGATGGGAATTTCGCGACGGTGCGGTGGATCCAGGGGCATATAGTTGTCATGGAATCCGCGGAAAGAGTTGTGATAGTAGGAGGAGTACTCGATAATGACTTTTTTGGCCATCATCGCGACGGTTGGCGACATTCCGAGGCCGGCGCCGAGAATGACATCACCGTTGGGGCTCATTTCCGTGGCCTCGATGATTGCCACATCGATAGGGCCGTAGAAACCGTAACGCAGATCCTGAGACATATGGCTCAGATGAGAATCGAAGTAGTCGATCACGCCATTGTTGATAGCCGCGCGGCAGTCCTTATGGCTCTGGTAGGGTGCGCGGGTTCCGATGGCTTCGGCGCGGGAAAGCTCGCCGTCGACATGGTCGTTGGTCGATGCTCCCGTGTAAAGATTGATCTTGAACTCCTCGCCTTTTTCATGGAGGGCACGGGCACGTTCGGCCAATGCCACCGTTACGACTTTAGGCGTACCGGAAGCCGTGAAACCGGAAAATCCGACGTTGTCGCCGTTTTTTATGTATCCGGCAGCCTCCTCGGCCGAAATAAATGGTATGCTCATTTGTAACGTTTAGATTTTGTTGGTAAATTTGCACAAATTTAATCATTTTATGCATTTTCTTCACAAAAATGAGCACCTTTTTTTTGCCCGAAGATAAAAAGAATCCGGCCTTGACCAAGAAAGTCCGCATCGAAACCTATGGTTGTCAGATGAATGTGGCTGATTCCGAGGTGATAGCGGCTATGTTGGGGATGTGCGGATACGAGCCTACAGACGAAGAATCGGAAGCCGCTGCGGTGATACTGAACACCTGTTCGATCCGCGACAACGCCGAGCAGAAGATCCTGACGCGTCTGGCTCACTGGAACGCGATGCGGCGCAAGAGCGGCCGCAACATCATTATCGGCGTCGTGGGCTGTATGGCCGAGCGGCTCAAGGAGGAGCTGGTCCGCAACCACGGGGTGGACCTGGTGGCCGGACCCGACGCATACCAGGAACTGCCGGATCTGATCAGTGCGGCCGAGGCCGGACAGCCCGCGGTCAATGTCACCCTGTCGGAGACGGAGACCTACCGAGACATCGTGCCGCGACGTCTCGGCACAGGCATCTCGGGATTCATCTCCATAATGCGCGGATGCAACAATTTCTGTTCCTACTGCATAGTGCCCTACACGCGCGGGCGCGAGCGCAGCCGTGACCCCCAGAGCATCCTGCGCGAACTTGCCGACCTGCGCGCCCGGGGCTACAAGGAGGCGACCCTGCTCGGTCAGAACGTCAATTCCTACCGGCATGTGGCCGAGGACGGCTCGGTCACCGATTTTCCGGCGTTGCTCGCCATGACGGCCGAGGCCGCTCCGGACATGCGCATCCGCTTCACCACATCGCATCCCAAGGATATGAGCGACGAGACCCTGCGTACCATCGCCCGCTATCCCAATCTGGCCCGGCACATCCATCTGCCCGTACAGAGCGGCAGCAATTCCGTCCTCAAGGACATGAACCGCAAATATTCCCGCGAGTGGTATCTGGACCGCGTGACCGCGATCCGCCGGATACTGCCCGACGCCGGTATCTCGACCGATATGTTCACCGGATTCTATAACGAATCGGAGGCTGATTTCGAGCAGACCCTGTCGCTGATGCGCGAGGTCGGCTTCGATTCGGCTTTCATGTTCAAATATTCGGAACGTCCCGGCACGCTGGCCTCCCGTCAGATGAAGGACAATGTGGCGGAGGAGGTCAAGGTGGAGCGCCTGAACCGCATGATAGCCCTGCAGAACGAGCTGTCGCTTGCCTCCAACATGAATGATATAGGCAAAATCTTTGAGGTGCTTGTGGAAGGTCCCTCCAAGCGGAATCCCGAGGAGTTCGCGGGGCGGACATCGCAAAACAAGTTCGTTGTGTTCCCGCGCACCGAAGTCACCGTGCCCGGAGCGTTCGTGCAGGTGCAGATCGACCGGGCCACCTCGGCCACGCTATTTGGCCGAGTCGTCGTTCTTTGACTGCTTTTCGAGCTGCCGGCGGTATTCATGCTCCTGCAGTTTGAGCTTGATAAAGTTATAGCCGACAATGCAGGCCAGCACAACAAGCACGAGGACGCCGGCGGTGATCACCATCGAGTAGATGGCGACACGCAGAATGGCCAG
Source organism: Bacteroidales bacterium (assembly GCA_029007645.1). Classification (GTDB taxonomy): domain Bacteria; phylum Bacteroidota; class Bacteroidia; order Bacteroidales; family Muribaculaceae; genus Lepagella. Next base: position 2,135 of record JAQXIE010000036.1, on the reverse strand, counting down.
GATCACACATGCTATGATGGCGATTATCGAGAAGCCGATCAGCCATACCAACAATTTCATGCCCAGGCTCTGAACCTCGTATTTCGACCGCTGGGTATCTAAATCCAATTTGTCCATAAATGTTACACTTTATTATAAAAGAATAACATTTATGGACAAAATTAGTTTTGTATCAGGTCAGCCTCAGCGGGTGTATAGGAAACGCTTGATGGAGCGTTTGGGGGTCTTCTCGAATTCGGTGGGCATTGGGATGATTTTGGCGATACGCTCGTAGGGGGCCACAAGGCTGTTGAGCTCCTTGCGGATCTGCTCCATCTGCGAGTCGAGGTCGGTGACGGGTACGTCGAAACGGTCCAGGGCATCGTAGTCGGGATAGACCAGCGCCACGAGCTTGCCGTCGCGTTCCACCACAAGGCTTTCGGCCACGAATGGCATGTTGTTTAGTTTGGCCTCGATCTCCTCGGGGTAGATGTTCTGGCCCGACGCAGAGAGGATCATCGTCTTGCTGCGACCGCGCAGGAAGAGGGTGCCGTCGTGCGAGATGGTTCCCATGTCGCCGGTCTTGAGCCAGCCATCGTCCGACAGGACATCCTCCGAGGCCTTGGGGTTCTTGAAATAGCCCTTCATGACGTTGGGACCGCGAACGCATATCTCGCCGGGTATGTTCTCGGGGTCGTCCGAAAGGATTATGGCCTCCATGTCGGGCAGAAGGCGTCCGGAGGAGCCGGGGACAAACTCGCGCCAGGGCGTATAGCTGATCAGCGGGCCGCACTCGGTCATTCCGTAGCCAACGGTGAAGGGGAACTTGATCTTGTGCAGGAACTCCTCGACCTCATGGTTGAGGGGAGCGCCGCCGACGATCACCTCCTCGAACTCGCCGCCGAAGGCCTGGATCAGCTTATTGCGGATCTGGCGGAAAATGTATTTGTCGAGGAACGGCACTGCCAGAGTCCACCGCATTGTGCCCTTGGAAATCATGGGCAGGATCTGGTTCTTGTAGATTTTCTCCAGAATCAGGGGCACGCAGATCACCAGGTTCGGGCGCACCTCGCCGAGGGCCTTGATCAGGATGCGTGGCGAGGGGATCTTGCCAAGCAGGGTGATGTGCGAGCCGACGGCCAGAGGGGTCAGCATGTCGAAGGCGCAGCCGTAGGCATGTGCCAGAGGGAGGAACGCCAGCGCGCGGCTCTGACGGAAGTGCAGCTGGGTGTCGATGCCGAAGCATACATTGCCGGCCAGGTTCTCGCCCGTCAGCATCACGCCCTTCGAGAATCCGGTGGTGCCCGAGGTGTAGTTGATCTCGACCAGTTTGGAATTGTCGATGTCGGGGTAATGGATATTCTCGGACGTGTAGCCATGCGGATAGCGGCTGCGGAACCGGCGGTTCAGCAGCTTCATGGAGCGCGTCAGCTCGACGCCGTTGCGCTCGTCGAGGCATTTCCAGTCCTCGACGCTCAGCGCTCCCTTCAGGTTCAGCAGCTTGTCGGGCTCCATCTGTTCCCAGATCGAGTTGGAGATAAACAGGAACTCGGCGTCCGAATGGTTGACGATGTGCGTCACGTCGTGCGGATTGAAATCCGACAGAATCGGTACAATCACAGCTCCGTAGGTCACCGTCGCCATGTAGATAAGCACCCAGTTGACCGAGTCCTTGCCGCAGATGGCGACCCGCGCCCCGTGCTTCAGGCCGATGGTCTCGTAGAGCAGGTGTATCTTGGCGATGCTGGTGGCGACCTCCGAGTAGTTCAGGGTCTTTCCAGTAGTATAGTCAGTGAGCGCCGGGAGATCCCAGTTCTCGATAAAGCTCTTTTCGTATAGCTTTATGAAGTTGGTGATGTTGATCTTCATATGGGTTACGGTATGAATGTCATCCTTCGAGCGCAAGGCGGTAAATTCCCTTGCAGTCCTGCATAGATAACGGAACATACGCTCCCAAAGTATCTCCCATGTTGCGCTGGAGGGACTTGACCATAATATCGATATCGGGATCCTTGCCGACGAGTTCGCGCAGATTGGTGGTCAGGCCCAGGTCGTGGTAGAAGTCCTTGAGCAGGCCGATGCCTTCGGCAATGATCTGTTCGGTGGTTTTCCCGACGGGGTCGACCGACATGACGTTGATTGCGAATCTCCACAGG